>CAYJMA010000040.1:0-14580 GCA_964371475.1 uncultured Rikenellaceae bacterium
AAGATAATTTTTAGAGTATGAAAAATTTTGATCTAAACGCTTATGGCGTAGAAGCCAAAGCAAGAAATGCAAACAACAGAAGGAGGAATCATTCCGTTAGTAGCATTATTAGCACTTGCATTAATAGGTACATCGTGTGCAGTTAACAATGATATCACCATAAATGTAAGCATAAACGTACAAACAGGTGGCGACAACAGTAATTCTCAAGGTGATAGTACAAGTGCTGAATGGCGTAAGAATCTTCCTGGATATTTGCATTAGACGATTGTTTTTTGGGGTTGTTAGCAGAGTACTTGCATTTCTATAAATCAAATAAATTGTAAGCAACCCATTTTTTATATACTATGACAACGAATAAACAAAAAACAACAAAAGTGATTATAATAATTGTATTATATACAATTATTAGATTCTTAGATTATTATTCGACATATTTGGTACTTGGGTTTGATATAGGAGAAAGCGATGGAATGTTCATTGAGAACAATGTACTTGTCAGAGAATATGGTTTTACTTTTGCTAATAATGTCATTTTTGGTGTTTTTTGGTTATTGCTTTATATATTTGCATTTGTGTACAGTGAGTTGTATTTTAAGTTAAGTTATCCCGAAAACATTAATACTCCACTGAAAAAAATCAAGTATTATATATTTGGCATAAATTCATTTTGTCAATTTGCAGGTCGCATATTAAACTATTTCGGTTTTGTTTATATGAGGGCTGGATTAATCACATTGACAGTGGTTGTATGTAATAATTTATTACATTATATATATGCAAATCCGCTAACAGAGTCAAGTGTATTGTATCAATTATCGCAGAGCTATAACAAGTTTAGTGTGTATTTAGAATTAAAACTCGGGTGTCAACTTGGCGCAATTGCTGATACACTAATTACAGTGCTGGTGATTTGTTATTTCTTTTGGCATTATTTTTTCAAAAAAGAATCACCACAGATTCAGTAATACTGCAATTTGCAGTTATCTAAAATGCGACTGGCAGTGAAAAATCTTGGTGTAAAGCAGCACGATATAACAGACTGCGGGGCGGCGGGGCTCGTCTTTTGAAGTCGTTCACATCTTATTTTTTGAAAAATATATGAAAATATTGCTTTTTCAAAATAAAATTTCGTACCTTTGTACCAGAGAAGAGGTGGTTGATTTTAGCCACTGGCGTAGAAGCTATGCCAAAGCAAGAAATGCAATTAGTTGACGGAGGGTATAAATGGGTTATCGATTTATTAAAGTTCCTTAAGGGAGTTGCTGAGGTTGCTGGAATGGCAGAGGTTGCTATGGAGATAGGTAATGTATCATTGGAATTTGGCAGAGAATATGCCGAAGCATATCGTTATTCGCTTATAAACGGACCAGTACGCCCGATGAGGTAAAAGGCAAGAGCGTAGCATACAATAATAGTGCTGCGCTGCTTTTTGTGTAAACATATGATTCCGCATATTGTTCATTCGCCAAAACATGAATATTTTGTCTTATTAGTTTTTAATGAGGTTAAGACAGTTTTTATAACATATAGCCATAATGAATGACACAGTACGTTTCTTCTATAATATCTCATTCGTTAAGTTTATTGTTCTTGGCTGGATAATTCTTATACTACATTGGATAACTTTTGGTAGCATTATTTTGCTGTTCGATATAAATGCCTATAGTATAACAGATGCTAACGAGCGAATAGGTGTCATAGATTATTTTTTTACTATTGTATGTACCCCTATTTTTGAAACTTTGATTTTTCAAAAATTACCATATTGGGGGCTTTCGAAGCTGAAATTCTTTAAAAATAATATTATATTTATTTGTTTGATTTCGTCTATTATATTTGGTGCACTTCACTATTACTCCATAACCTATATGCTTTTTGCGCTTATTATAGGTATGGTGTTTATGTTTGGCTATATCTGCAGGCAAGGCAAGGCTTCTTATTGGACAATAGTACTACTGCACTCGCTATATAATCTAACATTGGTATCTATCTCTCTAGTAGAAATATAAGCATTACCTATTCATACAGTTAAGTGTAACTTAACATCATTTTGCGATTTATAAGAGTCTATATTCTGACTAATAAAATTACATCAAATGCGTATTAAAATCAAGCAGCACGACATAACAGACTGTGGAGCTGCGTGTCTTGCATCTGTAGCTGCGCACTATGGACTCGTGATGCCTATTGCTAAGATTAGGCAGATAGCATCTACCGATAAAAAAGGTACAAATGTACTCGGACTTACAGTTGCTGCAGAAAAACTCGGTTTCAGTGCAAAACGGGTAAAATCGTTAAACGCCGACGGCACTAAAAACCTCTCCCCCCTCTCCACACGCACCCTACCTCATCTCACTCTACCTCATCGCACCCTTGCACCATTTCACACAAGTCGAACAATAGAGCACACCCGCACTCACGCCCTAAAGGTATAATACCTCGATGCAAGGTAACTGATTGTAACTGTAACGCACTGCAGTGAAAGATAGCTTGGAGTTGGATATAAACCAAATACCTCAACCATAAGTTTCAACCCGAAATAATTGATAGCGATGTTAAGCACCACGATTTGCAAATACCTAAACAACTGAACCCTGCCTCGAATCACCGAATCACCAAACGCAACATTTCGACTTAACCAAAAACCCGTGAAAAAAGTAACCACAAAGTTTATCAAAAAAGCCAAAATCGGTGCCGAAATCGTAATAATCCCAAAGAAATTAGTGTCCTGTTTGCGCAACACAAAGTTGAACAATAACCAATAAAAAATAACTCCCAGCAACAAATTCGCACCACCAACCATTCCATATCGAAACGTCTTAATATCAACGTAACGTCTCAGCCCCGGGAAATAGAAAATATCTATGATGCGCCTTATAGCCTCTGCAAGGTGTTTCACAGGCACTACTTCATCTTAACCATTACTGCTCTCATCTGATTGAGTGTGTCAATCAACAGTAGGTTTTCTCCCTCAAGTTTTACTCGTTCAATAGCTGGCAAAATCGCAAGGAACTCCTCCTCTTGCTTAGTGTCCGGACACATCTTCTTTGTGCTGCCAATGTTCTTAAACTCGATGTTTGGTTTAGTGCCCTTAGCATCAAAAAGAGTGTATCCCGCAAAAAAATTGTTGCAGTGAGCAGTACCGTAAACCATTTTTTCGTTCGCATCGAACTTCAAAGTTATCTCACTGTTTTCAACAGGGTTTAGATTTAACTCTATAAGCTGCCAAACTCCTTGCTCAAGCTCCCCAATCTCTGGAGCAGACTTTGCACAAGGCATACAACACGAACTAAAAGATAGAATACCTGTGAAAAGGATGGTAAAAAAAAGTTGTTTTCTCATAAAAATTTGTAATTTTGTGGTTTCAAAGTTAGTAAAAATAAATTGATATTGTAATGAAAAGAGTAATAAATTCAAAAAATGCACCCGCTGCAGTAGGTCCATATTCTCAAGCAATTGAAGCAGGTGGAGTACTCTACATTTCAGGACAACTACCCGTAAATAGCGATACAAACTTAGTGCCAGATACTATCGAAGAACAGACAGCACAAAGCCTCAAAAATATAGAATATATATTGCTTGAGGCTGGATATACTAAGAACGATGTTGTAAAATCGACAGTGCTCCTTAGCTCTATGGACGACTTCGCAGCTATGAATGGCGTCTATGCAGAGTTCTATGAAGAGCCATTTCCGGCACGAGTGTGCTACCAAGTAGCAAAACTTCCGCTTGGCGTGAAAGTTGAGATAGAGACTATTGCCATCAAAGGCTAAGAAATATTGAACCACACGTCGTTGAATGAAAAATTTGATTATCAGATCTCTCTCAGGTATCGTACTTGTATGGTTAGTGCTTGAGGGTACGGCATCGGAGAATATCTGGTACTATGTTCTGTGGGGTACCATCTTTACACTCTGTATGTGGGAGTTTCTGAGCCTTGTTATTCGCAAGCCGCTAAACAAAAAACCGATATGGGCATTTTTAGGAGCAGCCTACATCGGTCTGAGTGCCTTGATAATACTATCTATGGCAGATAGGTGGAGCTACATCGTTATGTTGCTCACTACGGTTTGGGCAAACGACGTAGGGGCATACCTTGTTGGTATGAGCATCGGGAAGCACAAGATGGCACCGAGAATCTCTCCCAAAAAGTCGTGGGAAGGTTTTTTTGGAGGAGTTATAGTTGCCACAGGTGTTGGTATGGCTTGGTGGTACTGGTTTTTTGGTAGACTGTCGAAGAGCTGGGCAGATGATAACTTTACATTAGGATTGCTGTTGTTTGGATGTTGTGGATTACTTATTGCACTGGGAGCTGTCGGAGGCGACCTGATTGAGAGCTACTTCAAAAGAACCGTGAAGATCAAAGATAGCGGTAGGATAATTCCTGGCCACGGCGGAATGCTTGATAGGTTCGACGCTCTGCTACTTGCCACTCCAATATTCTACGTTGCATTGTATGTTATAAATAGTTTAATATTAGAATAATAATGAAGACTCACAAAGAAGGAAGAACAATCATTTTAGTCTTTTTCATAGTGTACGCTGCCGTGACCACGGGACTCTTTTTTTGGTTACCTTGGTTGGGCTATGTATCTCTTGTTGTTGGTGCTATTAAGGCTATCTTTGTGGTACGCTTTTTTAGAGTTCCGCAGCGAGTGATGCCAGAGCTTAGCGATAAGGTTGTGTACTCGCCCTGTGATGGTACGGTCGTTGCAATCGAAGAGGTTGTAGAGGATGAGTACCTCAAGGAGAAGGTTCTAAAGATAGCGATTTTTATGTCGGTCAATAACGTTCACGTTAATTGGTTTCCAGTAGGTGGAGTTGTTAAGTACTTTAAGTACCACCCCGGTAAGTACCTTGTAGCTTGGGCAGAGAAGAGCTCGGAGGTTAACGAACGCACGACCACGGTTGTTGAGACGAGCAAGGGACACGAGATTTTGTTTAGGCAAATTGCAGGTTTTTTGGCTCGCCGAATAGTTAACCGTACGACAGTAGGAACGGAGGTTGCACAGTGTAGCGAGTGCGGATTTATAAAGTTTGGTTCTCGTATGGATATCTATATGCCACTTGGTAGTGAAGCTATGGTGAGCGTCGGGGAGAAGGTTACAGGTACTCAAACCGTAATTGCCCATACTCCAGTTCAATAGCAATTGTTTATGAATAGCAGCACACTTAAATATCACTGGTTGTTTGTATCATTGGGAATCCTCGCTGCAGGTTTTTTCATATGGTATTTTCACGTGGTTGTGCTCTATATGTTAGGTGCAGCGGCAGTGTCTCTGATTGGCAGACCGTTGGTCATAGTTCTCGAGAGAGTTAGGATAAGAGGTAAGAAGATCTCCAGAGGGCTATCTGCAGCTATTACTCTTGCCACAATTCTATCTCTTTTCATAGGTCTGTGTATAGCCCTTATACCAACCGTAACACATAATTTACACCACCTCTCGACACTCAACACCGATGTGCTGTCTACCTCAATTACCGAGGCCACAATCCATATCGAGGAGTGGGTCAATAGCCTTATTCCATCTGCTCATTTTTCGGTAAAGGATGCTATTAAAGAGTATGTTATGCCATTTTTTCAGAGCGGAGCACTACAAGGTGTGCTTAGAGGGTTGACCACGGCTGTGGCAGACGTAATAATGGCAATATTTTCGATATCGTTTATCTCATTTTTTTTCCTCAAAGATGATAAACTCTTCTACAATATCATTCTGATTTTGATGCCCAAACGTCACGAAAAGGCAGTTGAGAGAGCCCTCAACTCGTCGGTAAACCTACTGGGTAGATACTTCATCGGCATTGTACTTGAATCTACCATCAAGTTTGTGGTTGTAACCTTTTCGCTCTACTTCCTCGGAATGGAACTAACCACAGCATCGGTCATAGGTGTGGTTACCTCGGTGCTAAATGTGATTCCATATATCGGTCCAATTATCGGCGCGCTGTTGGCAATTGCAATTGCTATGTTCTCGCCCCTGCCGGCCGGGAGCTCGTTTATTGAGTTTATATTTGAGATAACAGTTGTTCTTACACTGTTTCAACTCTTTGACAATATTATCATTCAACCCTATATATACTCCAGCTCGGTTAAGGCACATCCGCTTGAGATTTTTCTAGTAATTCTAATGGCAGGATATGTAGGCGGTGTGCTTGGAATGTTGTTGGCAATACCGATATATACCGTGGGCAGGGTTTTTGCTAAGGAGTTTTTTGCAAATACACGAGTTATCAAGAAATTAACAGAAAACATATAATAAATGCTATGAAAAGTCAAGAGTTAAGCACCATTGCAAGTCAAGTTCGCCGCGATATTGTTAGAATGACCTCGGATGCAGGTACGGGACACCCAGGAGGGTCGATGTCAGCGGCCGATATTATGGTTGCTCTTTTTTTCGAGATAATGAACATCGAGCCAAAGAACTTTACGAAGGAGGGTAAGATGGAGGATGTTTTTTATTTGAGCAACGGGCACATCTCCCCTGTGTTGTATAGTGTTATGGCGCATCGAGGGTACTTCGAGAAGTCCGAGTTGGCAACACTTCGTATGATGGGTAGCCGCCTACAAGGGCACCCGACTCCTACCTCCAAACTCCCCGGAGTACGCATTGCAACCGGTTCGCTCGGTCAAGGTCTGTCGGTTGCCATAGGGCACGCCGCAGCTAAGAGAATAGATGGAGATAGCTCCACTGTTTTTGTAATGACCGGTGATGGAGAGTTGCAAGAGGGTCAGATCTGGGAAGCAGCTCAATTTGCCGCGGCCAGAAAGATCGACAATCTTGTAGCTATTGTCGATTATAACAATCAACAGATAGACGGAACGTGTGATGTGGTGATGCCGCTTCTCGATCTACGTGCTAAGTTTGAGTCCTTTGGATGGAGCGTGCTGGAGGTCGATGGTCACGATATGGCGAGTGTTGTTAAGAGCCTACGGAAGGCTAAGGAAGAGATGTGCGGTAATGGCAAGCCAGTTATCGTCCTTGCAAGCACTGTAATGGGCAAGGGAGTTGACATTATGGAGGGTACGAACGAGTATCACGGCAAGGTGCTGAGCAAGGAAGATGCTCAAAGAGCACTAAGCCAACTTGAGGAGACCCTCGGAGATTATTAATCAACATAGTTTTTCTCAATCACGTTATGTGATGAGATACAGAGAAGTAAAAAAAGTAAAAAATGGTAGAAAAATTTATTAACCGCCCAGTCCTATCGACAGTATTTTCGATTATTATATCGTTACTCGGTGTTCTCGGCTTGCTTTCACTCCCGATTACACTTTTTCCGGAGATTGCCCCTCCGATGGTCGAGGTAAGTACTATCTATCAGGGTGCAGGAGCAGATGTAGTGCTGAAGAGTGTTAATGCACCGCTTGAGGAGCAAATCAACGGCGTGGAGAATATGACCTATATTACCTCTACGGCCGCCAATGATGGTAGTAGTAGCATTAAGGTCTATTTCTCGCTTGGAACAAATGCCGACCTTGCTGCTGTCAATGTGCAGAACCGTGTCTCGGCAGCTACAAGCAAACTCCCACAGTCTGTTATCAACTACGGTGTCACCACACAAAAATCTCAGAACTCAATGTTGCTTATGGCAGCACTCTACTCGGAGAATCCCGACTATGACGGAATATTTGTGGAGAACTACCTGCGTATAAACATCTATCCCCAATTGCAGCGTGTTAAGGGCGTTGGTCAGGTGTCGATCTTCGGTGCCAAGGACTACTCAATGCGTGTGTGGTTGCACCCCGATCGACTTGCAGCCTATAATCTTATGCCCTCAGACATTGTAGCTGCAATTCAGGAGCAAAACATTGAGGCTGCTCCCGGTAAGTTTGGCGAAAATTCCGACCAAAGCCTAACCTATACGATTCGCTACAAGGGCAAGTATATCGAGCCGTCGGACTATGAAAACATAGTTATTAAGGCTCAGAACGATGGTATGATTCTCTATCTGAAGGATGTTGCAACCGTTGAGCTCGGTGCGTTTAACTACTCTGTTCTCTCGGATGCCAATGGCTACCCAGGAGGAGCATTTGCAGTTTACCAGATGGCAGGTACCAATGCAAAGCAGATTGTAGAGGATGTAAAGGCAGTTTTGGAGGAGGCATCTAAGAGCTTTCCCAATGGCGTGAAGTATACGATACCCTATGATACGAATAAGTTTCTTGATGCCTCTATCGAGCAGGTTATGCACACCTTTTTGGAGGCATTTGTACTTGTCGTGCTCGTTGTTTTTGTCTTCTTGCAAGACTTTAGAAGCACGCTAATTCCCACCATTGCGGCACTTGTGTCAATTGTCGGCGCCTTCTTTTTCTTATTGCTTCTCGGCTTTACTCTAAATATTCTTACACTCTTTGCACTTGTGCTGGCAATCGGCACGGTGGTCGATGACGCGATCGTGGTGGTCGAGGCGGTGCACGCCAAGATGCACGAAGAGGGGATACGAGACCCCAAAGAGGCTACAATATCGGCTATGAGTGAAATTACGGGAGCTATCATCTCGATTACTTTGGTAATGGCAGCGGTCTTCCTGCCGGTTACCTTTTTGGGCGGGCCCACAGGCGTATTCTACAACCAATTTGCGCTGACCCTTGCAATATCGATCGCAATATCGGCTATCAATGCTCTGACGCTGAGTCCGGTTCTTTGCACGCTACTTATAAAACCTCCAAAGGAGGATGGATCGAAGACCTTCTCACAGCGACTCTTCAAGGGATTCAATACGGCATTGGAGGTAGTGACAAAGAAGTATGTCGGTGGCCTTAGTAAACTGATCAAGCATAAGTTCTTTCCGATTGTAGGTCTTCTCGCCTTTGGATTTGGTGTATACTATTTGTTGATGACCACTCCTACTGCATTTGTGCCGACCGAGGATCAAGGTGTTATGTTTGTCGATGTGACACTTCCAGCAGGCTCGTCGTTGGAGCGAACTCAAGCGGTTCTTGACGAGGTGGTGATCATAGCAGATAGTATGGATGTTATTGTGGACAATCTTGCCGTAAGCGGCACATCGCTTGTGACGGGAGTCAATGGTCCATCGTACGGACTTATCGTGCTCACGCTAAAGGATTGGGCAGAGCGTCCAGATCAGACCGTTGCCGATGTTATGGCGGAGCTACAACGCAAGACAGCTCACATCAAAACGGCAAAGATTCTATACTTTGTGCCGCCGACAATATCTGGATTTTCGGCAACTGACGGTTTCGAGATGCAGCTCCAAGACCGAGGAGGTGGAACAACCGAGAGGTTCTACTCCGTAATGCAGAATTTCCTCAAGACGCTTAATCAACAACCCGAGATAAAGTTTGCGTATAGCTCCTTTAATATCAACTTTCCGCAGTATGAGTTTGATATCGACATTGACAAGTGTAAGCAGCTTGGTGTTAAGGCGAGCGATGTATTTAGCACGCTGCAGATATACTATGGTTCGGCTCAGGCATCTGATTTTAATAGATTTACGAAGTACTATCGTGTGATGGTTCAGAGTGCTGCCGAGGATAGAGCAAATCTTGAGACTATTTCTACCATTATGGTTCGCAACGATCTTGGCGAGATGGTGCCAATCAACACCTTTGTGAATTTTAAGAGGGTCTATGGTGCTGAGTCTCTATCACGCTTTAATCTCTTTAGTTCGGCTACTGTGAATGGTTCACCGGCAGAGGGATTTTCGTCGGGCGATGCAATTGCAGCAATGGAGCGAGTAGCCTCCGAGGTTCTACCCTCGGGTTATGGTTATGAGTTCTCTGGTATGACCCTTGAGGAGATGTCTTCGGGTAGCCAGTCGGCATTTATATTTGTGCTCTCCTTTATCTTTGTGTACCTTATCCTTGCGGCTCAGTATGAAAGCTATATTGTACCTCTATCGGTGATGCTATCATTGGCGTGTGGTATATTTGGTGTATATCTTTTCGTATGGCTTGCAGGGCTCGACAACAATATCTATGTGCAAGTTGCACTGATAATGCTCATAGGACTGCTTGCCAAGAATGGTATCCTAATTGTGGAGTTTGCCCTCCAGCGACGTAAGCACGGATTATCCATTATCGAAGCTGCGAAGGATGCCTCTCAGGCTCGCCTTCGTCCAATTCTTATGACATCGTTTACCTTTATTTTTGGTATGATACCGCTCGTGTTGGCAAGCGGTGCTGCAGCCAAAGGAAACGTCTCGATCGGTATGGCAGCCATTGGAGGGATGAGCGTTGGGACGCTCTTTGGAATCTTTATCGTGCCAGTTCTCTTTGTTATATTTAAGAGCTTAGAAGAAAAAATTACAAAAAAACAATGAAAAGATTAATTTTAATAGTAATACTTGCCATTGGCGTTACAAGCTGTGTGGTAAAACCGTACAAGGCACTGAGCACTCAGCAACTCGAACTTGATAGTATATATCGCTATGCTACGGACACTTCTCGCAATATTGCCCAAACTCCGTGGAGAGATATTTTTCATAGCGTGGAACTTCAGGAGTTGATCGATACGGTATTGGCTGGCAACTTCGACGTTCGAGTTTCGATGCTTCGAGTAGAACAGAGTTACTCTATGTTGCGGTCGTCGCGTGCGCAGATCGCCCCCTCCTTTGGTTTGGGTGTGGACTATAGTGGGAATAGTAGCGTTAGTACAAGCACTTGGGACTTTGCAAAGATGAACTCACTCCTTGGAGCTTCGCTTTCGATGAACTGGGAGATAGACATATGGGGTAAGTTGAAGGCTGGTAAGGATGCTGCAATTTCGAGTTTTTGGAGCTCTCAACAAGCATATATTGCAGCACGGCAGTCTTTGATTGCGGCCACAGCAACGGCATATTACAACCTTGCAGCACTTGATGCCAAACGTCTGGTAATTCTCGAAGCTATCGAAAATCGCGAAGCATATCTTGAGACGACTATCGCGCTAAAGGAAGCAAGTAAGGTCAATGAAGTGGCAGTTCAGCAAGCCATATCACAACTTCAGGACGTACGTGCTGCTCTCCCCAGTGTTGAGATGGCTATAGCCACGGCTGAGAGCTCGTTGGCACTCCTTGCAGGTAAGACAACACTTGAGATACCACGAACAGTTAGGCTACGGGACGTAAACAACTCGATTGACATCGCTACGGGGACTCCAGCTCAACTACTATCGTTTCGCCCCGATGTTCGCGCAGCAGAGATGACCTTTCGAGAGAAGTATTACTTGGAGGGAGCAGCACGTGCTGCTATGTACCCGTCGCTTACACTCGGAGGCTCGGTTGGTGTCTTAGACATACTCTCGGCGCACTCCATCGCACTGAACCTCCTCTCGGGGCTTACCCAACCGCTCTTCAACGGAAGGAAGCTACGCTCGGCGCAGGAGGTAGCAAAGGCAGAGGCAGAGATCGCCAAGCTGGAGTTTCAAAACACTCTGTTTACGGCTCTAACTGAGGTCAATGATGCAGTAATATCGATAAAGAGTTATGACTCTATTGTGAAGCATCAAAAAGTACAGCTAAAAGCGCTTCGCAACGCTTATGAATACTCAGAAGAATTGCTCCTTAGCGGTTATGCTACCTATCTCGATGTGCTTGTGGCACAAACCAGCGTTTATGATCTTGAGCTAACGATCATTGATAGTTATCTGTCGGCAGTAACCTCACGCGTGGAGCTCTATCGTGCGCTCGGAGGTGGTGGTGAAGAGAATAACGAAGGTGCTGTGCCAGAGGGTGCGCTGAAAAATGATCCTGCAATTAATAAGAAAAAATGAAAATAGATACACTACTATCTATCTCACCCGTTGACGGTAGATATAGAGGTGCCACAGAACCTCTTGGTGCATACTTCTCAGAATTTGCACTCATTCGATATAGGATTTTAGTTGAGATAGAGTACTTCATTGCGCTTTGTGAGTTGCCACTACCGCAGCTCAAAGGTGTAGACCCCACGCTATTTCCTACACTGCGCGAGATCTATACGAGTTTTAGCATAGAGGATGCAGAAAAGGTCAAGGAGATTGAGCGAACGACCAATCACGATGTCAAGGCAGTTGAGTACTTCCTCAAGGAGCGATTCACTGCGCTTGGCATCGGCGACGAGATAGAGTTTATACACTTCGGACTTACCTCGCAGGATATCAACAATACTGCCACTCCTATGACCCTAAAGACAGGAATAGAGGAGGTCTTTTTACCCGAACTTACAAATATTGTAGAGGTTCTGGAGAGTATGGCAAAGAAGTATAGCTCTGTGGCAATGTTGGCTCGAACTCACGGTCAGCCAGCATCTCCGACAGTATTAGGCAAAGAATTTATGGTCTTTGTCGAAAGACTCAAGGCTCAAATAAGACAACTCAAGGGGGTTCCCTACTCTGCAAAGTTTGGAGGAGCTACCGGCAACTTCAATGCGCATCACGCTGCATATCCAAATATCGACTGGGTAGAGTTTGCTAATCTATTCCTTGACAAGAACTTGGGGCTTGTACGCTCACAGTATACCACTCAGATTGAGCATTACGATAACCTCGCCTCGCTCTTCGATGCTCTAAAGCGCATCAATACAATACTCATAGACCTTTCGCGAGATATGTGGAGTTACATATCGATGGAGTATTTCAAACAGAAGATAAAGGAAGGAGAGGTCGGCTCATCTGCTATGCCGCACAAGGTCAACCCTATTGACTTTGAGAATGCTGAGGGTAATCTGGGTGTGGCAAGTGCACTTTACGAGCATTTCTCTGCAAAGCTTCCTATATCTCGCCTACAACGAGATCTTACCGATAGTACGGTGCTTCGTAATATAGGAGTACCGCTGGCACACTCTTTGATTGCATTAAAGTCGCTTAGACGTGGGCTTGACAAGGTGATACTCAACGATAGCGCAATTAGAGAGGATCTTGACAATTCGTGGCCAGTGGTAGCAGAAGGGATACAAACGATATTGCGCCGTGAGGGGTACGGGAACCCTTACGAAGCACTAAAGGGTCTTACTCGCACGAACAAGAATATTGAGCATAGCGACATTATCGAATTTATACAGGGTCTGCAAGTATCGGCCAATGTAAAGGAGGAGTTGCGATCCTTAACACCATTTTCCTATACGGGAATCTATCAAACAAAAAAATAAAAAACAATGGAAAAACACGTATGTAACGTATGCGGTTGGGTTTATGACGAGGCCGCAGGCTACCCAGAAGGTGGCATTGAACCAGGCACTAAGTTTGCTGATTTGCCAGAAGATTTCGAGTGTCCACTCTGTGGAGTAGACAAAAGCGAGTTTACGGCAGAGTAATCTGACTAACAAAGAGAGAGAGCTCAGTATAAAGATATACTGAGCTCTCTCTTATTATAGCCTAAAACTACCTTAAGCCATCATTGCAATAAGGAATTATGTAGCCTTATTAGTCGGTCAATTTCAGCGCCTCTAACAAAGCTTAATACCCGCTTGATTGATTTAGTTATAGTTTACATTAAAGTAAACTGGGCTCATCTCAGTAAGACTCTGATTAGCTGCATTGAATACCTGCACTGTATAGTATAGTGAGTGATTCGTAGATTCATCAAGGTGCAATTGCGAATATGGCATAAAGATTCTTAGGTCAGAGAACTTAGCATTCGCATAGTCAGGAGTGAATCTCGTCGATGCTGAAACTTGACCATCATATGCTCTATAGTTGTTGTCATAGTCAATTATCTTCTGACCATTGTCAAAGAAGAAGTAAGCAACAGCAGTCCCTGTTTGACCAAGCATACCATTAACATCCATATGTACGGAGATGATTAATCCGCTCTCGCCGTTTACTTCTTGGTTATGATACGTTGTTGTTTCGTAAATAACTGCAGACTGTTGAGCTGACGCTGCCACTGCAATCATTGCAAAGGCAAGGAGTGTGAAAAGTTTTTTCATAGTTTTTCATTTTAAGGTGAATAATTACAATACAAATATAGTATTTTTTTTTGAATTGAAAAGATTTTACTTTGATTATTTTGCTTTAGATTTCTGATACAGTGCGGTTTGAAAAGCGCACGATGGTTCTTAAATATTAACAAGTAGTAATGACGGTAACTTTCACTAATCTCTCCTTTGCAACAAGTCACACATCTTACGTTGTTTTTCATAAAATATTACTGCAACAATTTTGGTGTAAGTCAAACAACACCTACTTGTTTGCTTCAGGCTATAGTTTTTATTTTTATCGAGAAAACTATCACACTGCGAGGGTTGCTATCCTCTGCGACTTTTTCTTTTTTTGATTTAAGACTATTGAGCAAGTTAATCAAATACTGGTGTCCGAACTCCACGAGGGTGGCCGCAACTTTTGTTGCTTTTTTGGCCACCCTCCGTCGTTCGACTGCGAGACTTTTAGGGTAAACTACCTATTGCGGACGGTCGCCACCCAAAGCGACCTCCGCAAAATTCTTTTGCGTAGCTCACTGGCGACCGTCTTGCTTTTTTTACCACTGATTTTAGAGCAACCAACCCAAGGCGGCCGAACGACGCCCCTCAATAGTCGACAGTAGTGGAGTCCGCCAACTTGCGTTGCCTCTTTGGACTCCCTCAGTCGTACGTCTCTGAGTACTTGACATTGCTCGCACTGCCTGCCGGCGGCTTCACTTTTGAAAAAGTGAAATCAA
>CAYJMA010000041.1:0-13212 GCA_964371475.1 uncultured Rikenellaceae bacterium
GCGGCTATCACAACAGTTCTTGCTAAGGCAGGTCTTTCAGAGCTTCGTTCATTCGACTCTATCGACAACGCGCCAGAGGAGAAAGAGCGTGGTATCACTATTAACACTGCTCACGTTGAGTATCAAACAGCAAACCGCCACTACGCACACGTTGACTGTCCAGGTCACGCCGACTACGTAAAGAACATGGTTACTGGTGCTGCTCAGATGGATGGTGCTATCCTTGTAGTTGCTGCTACTGATGGTCCTATGCCTCAAACTCGTGAGCACATCCTACTTGCTCGTCAGGTAAACGTTCCTCGTATCGTAGTATTCCTTAACAAAGTGGATATGGTAGACGATCAAGAGATGCTTGAGCTTGTTGAAATGGAAGTACGTGAACTTCTTAGCTTCTACGACTACGACGGAGACAATGCTCCAGTTATTCGTGGTTCAGCACTTGGTGGACTCAACGGTGAGCCACAGTGGGAAGAGAAGATTATGGAACTTATGGATGCAGTAGATAGCTATATTCCAATTCCTCCACGTGAGAACGAAAAACCATTCCTTATGCCAGTAGAGGACGTGTTCTCTATCACAGGTCGTGGAACAGTACTTACAGGTCGTATCGAAACAGGTGTTATCAACGTAGGTGATCCAGTAGAGATCGTAGGTCTTGGAGAGAAGGCTCAGACATCAACTTGTACAGGTGTTGAGATGTTCCGCAAGCTACTCGATACAGGTGAAGCAGGTGATAACGTAGGTCTACTTATGCGTGGTCTTGACAAGAAAGATGTTAAGCGTGGTATGGTAGTAGCTAAGCCAGGTTCGATTCAACCACACCAGAAATTCGAGGCAGAGGTTTATATCCTTAAGAAAGAAGAGGGTGGACGTCACACTCCATTCCATAACAAATATCGTCCACAGTTCTACTTGCGTACTCTTGACGTAACAGGAGAGGTAACTCTACCAGCAGGCGTTGAGATGATTATGCCAGGAGACAACGTTACCATTACCGTAGAGCTTATCTACCCAGTAGCGGTAAATATCGGACTCCGTTTCGCAATCCGTGAAGGTGGTCGTACGGTAGGAGCAGGTCAGATCACTAAGATTATAGACTAATACTCTTTGCCAAATGTCGCCAAAGCGATAGATAAAAAAAAGAGGGGAGCATACATTTCCCGTAAATGTAGAGCTCTCCTTTTTTAGTATTAGGGGTGTAGTACAAGGGCTAGTATAGTGGTCTCCAAAACCATTGATGGGAGTTCGAATCTCTCCACCCCTGCTAAGAAACAAATTATATTTTTTAAGTATAAAATGGGAAACTATGTAAAAGAATCCTACAAGGAGTTGGTAGGTAAGGTCGTTTGGCCAACTTGGAAGACTCTGCAAAGTAGCGCAATCCTTGTAATGGTGGCGTCGCTAATTTTTGCTGTTGTCATCCTTGCAATGGACCTTTCGTTCGAGAACATAATGAAATCTATATATAGTATTCTATATTAAGTTATGAGTGAACAGAAAGATTTTCAGTGGTATGTAATGCGGGCTATTGGAGGTAAGGAGAAGCAGGTAAGAGATTACCTTGAGGCTGAGATTCGTACTCTCCATCTTGAGGATTACATTCAGAAGGTATTAATACCCACTGAGAAATATTATAGCGTTGTTAGGGGCAAGAAGGTCCTTAAGGAACGTGTTTCATACCCTGGCTATGTGCTCGTACAGTGCGCAATGGTTGGGGAGATACCGCATATTTTGCGCAACATACCAGGTGTGTTGGGCTTTCTCTCCGATACCAAGGAGTCTATGCTTCACGCCTCGCCACTACGCGAGTCTGAGGTAAGTAGACTTTTAGGCATTGTTGACGAGCAAGCTCAGAGCGAAATCATCGAGAATGAAATCACCTACAAAGTGGGTGAAGCAGTCAAGGTTATTGACGGTCCCTTTGCTTCCTTTATCGGGACTATTGAAGCCATTGATGAATCTCGTCGCAAGCTGACAGTTGCAGTCAAAATATTTGGGCGTAGGACTCCAATGGAGTTGTCCTTCACCCAAGTAGAGAAGGAGGCGTAGAGCCAAGTTTTCTACACCATACGTCTTGTTCTAATTTATTTCAGAACTCATAGATATGGTCAAAAGACAGATGATTAGGTGTTACGGCCGAGTATGTCGAGAGGCTATATTATTTGAAGCGAAACATTAGAAGAGATAAGAACCTAAGCGCGAGGTTAACAAAAAAGAGGCGCAAAGTAATAATAAAATTAATAAACAAAAAGCTATGGCAAAAGATATTGCGGCGTTTATTAAGTTGCAGATTAAAGGCGGAGCAGCCAATCCTTCCCCCCCGGTAGGGCCAGCACTTGGTTCTAAGGGAGTGAACATAATGGACTTCTGCAAGCAATTTAATGCGCGCACACAGGACAAAGCTGGAAAGACTCTTCCTGTGATTATCACCGTATATAGCGACAAGTCTTTCGATTTTATCATTAAGCAACCACCCGTTGCAGTTCAACTAATGGAGGCCGCCAAGATTAAGTCAGGTTCGGCTGAGCCAAACCGTAAGCGAGTAGCAGAGATTTCTTGGGACGTAGTCCGTGAGATAGCCACTGGCAAGATGGAGGATATGAACTGTTTTGCAGTGGAGAGCGCAATGAGTATGATTGCAGGGACAGCTCGCTCTATGGGTATTAAAGTCGTAGGTGAATCACCATTAAAGAAGTAATTCTGTAGAAAAATGAAGCTAACAAAGAATCAGAAGATTGCAAGTGGTAAGGTAGATCTTACCAAGCAATACAAGTTGGCCGAAGCATCGGAACTGCTAAAGGAGATTACCTTTACGAAATTTGATGCCTCGGTTGATATGGACATTCGTTTGGGAGTAGATCCCCGCAAGGCAAACCAGATGGTACGCGGCGTTGTGACCCTACCCCACGGAACTGGAAAGTCGACACGAGTACTCGTGCTATGCACTCCCGACAAGGAGGCAGAGGCACAAGCCGCTGGTGCCGAATATGTAGGACTTGATGAATATGTAGAGAAGATCAAGAATGGTTGGACTGACATCGATGTTATAATTTGTACGCCAAGTGTAATGGCAAAGGTAGGAGCATTGGGCCGAGTATTGGGTCCACGTGGTCTTATGCCTAACCCCAAGACAGGTACAGTTACAATGGAGGTTGGTAAGGCAGTAGAGGAAGTAAAGGCAGGTAAGATTGACTTTAAGGTTGATAAATACGGCATTGTACACACCTCAGTAGGCAAGGTATCTTTCACTGCTCAGCAGATTGAGGAGAATGCCAAGGAGTTTTACCGAACAATTATCAAGTTGAAGCCTTCGGCAGCGAAGGGTACTTATGTAGAGTCAGTTTATATTTCCTCTACGATGAGTGCAGGCATTGCAATTGATCCAAAATCTATCGACTAACAAAGAAGCGCTATGAAAAGAGAAGAAAAATTACAACTTACAAGCGAGATAGCCGGTAGCCTTACTCAATATGCACACTACTATATTGCTGACATTTCGGGTTTGAATGCCGAGCAGACAGCAAAGTTACGTAGGACTTGCTATGAGAAGGAGATAAAGTTGCAGGTCGTAAAGAACACCTTTTTTGGGAAAGCTCTTGAGGTTGCCGGTATGGCAAACGATGAGATTTCTGCAATTTTAGAGGGTCCAACAGCAATAATGTTTACCCAGACGGGTAACGCTCCAGCTAAACTCATCAAAGCCTTCCAGAAGGAAGCAGGAACAGATAGGCCAATTCTCAAGGGAGCTTATGTTGATCAGTGCGTTTATATTGGTCTTGACCAACTACCCGTACTTGAGAACATTAAGAGCCGTGAGGAGCTTATCGGAGATATTATCGGCTTACTACAATCCCCAGCTAAGAACGTTATTAGCGCTCTTCAGGGTTCTGCAGGTCAAAAGATCGCAGGTTTGGTAAGTACCCTTGAGAAGAGATAGAGTGTATTTTCACTATATTTCTTTTTTAGAACATAAAAAAACAAAAAAATAACATTAAAAACTATAAAACGATGGCAGACATTAAGAAAATCGCCGAAGAACTTGTAAACCTTACAGTAAAAGAGGTTAACGAACTTGCACAAATCCTTAAGGATGAGTATGGTATTGAACCAGCCGCAGCAGCAGTTGCAGTAGCCGCTCCTGCAGCAGGAGGAGACGGTGGTGGCGCCGCAGAGAAGACATCATTTGATGTAATTCTTACCTCAGCAGGTGGTGCAAAACTCCAAGTAGTAAAGGTAGTTAAGGACCTTACAGGACTTGGTCTAAAGGAAGCTAAGGATATCGTTGATGGCGCACCAAAGCCAATCAAAGAAGGCGTTAGCAAAGAAGAAGCAGAGCAACTCAAGAGCCAACTCGAAGAGGCTGGTGCTGAGGTTGAACTCAAATAATCCTGTGTGAGGGATTACAAAATTGATTTTTTGGTAGCACTTCCACTTTAGGCGTGCTACCAAGAATCAATTTTTATGGTTTTATCGCAACTACTGAGCGACAAAACCATTTTGTGGCTTAACACTTTTCTACCCACAAAGAGTGGCAAACATTTTTTTTTGATTACACAACCCCCAACCCAAAAAGTGCATAATTTTAGCACCACACCAAATGGCAAACTTAACAGCACAACGTATCAATTTTAGTTCCTTTGCCTCGGCAATGGACTATCCAGACTTTCTTGAAGTCCAACTGAAATCATTTCACGACTTTTTTCAACTCGAAACCACAGCAGAGAACCGTATAGGTGAAGGATTGTATAAAGTCTTTTCAGAGAATTTCCCAATATCTGACACCAGAAACAACTTTGTGTTGGAGTTCCTTGACTACTTTATCGATCCCCCTCGCTATACCATTGACGAGTGTATCGAGAGAGGATTAACATACAGTGTTCCGCTCAAGGCAAAACTAAAACTATACTGTACGGACTCAGAGCACGAAGACTTCGAACAAGTAATACAAGATGTGTACTTTGGTACAGTTCCTTATATGACTCCACGAGGAACCTTTGTTATCAACGGAGCAGAACGAGTTATCGTATCACAGTTGCACCGTTCACCAGGTGTCTTCTTTGGACAAAGTCTACATACGAATGGTACGAAGCTATACTCGGCACGTATCATCCCATTCAAAGGTAGCTGGATTGAGTTTGCAACGGACATCGCAGGGGTGATGTACGCATATATTGACAGGAAAAAGAAACTACCCGTTACAACGCTCCTCAGAGCAATCGGGTATGAAACAGATAAAGAGATACTTGAGATTTTTGATCTCGCCGAAGAGGTTAAAATCAATGAAAAGAATCTCAAAAAGGCAGTCGGTCGTAGGCTCGCAGCACGGGTACTCCGTAGCTGGGTAGAGGACTTCGTCGATGAAGATACAGGAGAGGTTGTGTCTATCGATAGATACGATATCATTGTGGATAGAGAGACAGTGCTGGAGGAGAACCACATTGAGGATATCTTGGAGAGTGGCGAGAAGAGCATCCTACTACATAAAGATAATGCAACAGCAAGTGAGTTTTCAATAGTATACAACACACTCCAGAAAGATACCTGTAACTCCGAGAAGGAGGCAGTAACATATATTTATAGGCAGCTGAGAAACTCCGAGCCACCCGATGAGGCAACAGCTCGTGATGTTATAGATAAGCTATTTTTCAGCGATAAGCGTTACGACTTAGGAGACGTTGGTCGTTATCGTATCAATAGGAAGTTGGGACTATCGATCCCACGAGACACAAAAGTGCTTACTCGTGAGGATATGATCGCCATTATCAAACACCTCATCGAGCTTGTGAACTCAAAGACCGAGGTAGATGATATTGACCACCTATCAAATCGTAGGGTACGTACCGTTGGTGAGCAGCTTGCTCAACAATTTTCGGTAGGTTTCGCTCGTATGGCACGCACCATCCGCGAGAGGATGAATGTGCGAGATAACGAGGTCTTTACCCCCGTGGATCTTATCAATGCAAAGACGCTGTCGAGCGTTATAAACTCGTTCTTTGGTACGAACCAATTGAGCCAGTTTATGGATCAGACAAACCCACTTGCAGAGCTTACCAATAAGCGTCGTTTGTCGGCATTGGGTCCGGGTGGTCTCTCTCGTGAGAGAGCAGGTTTTGAGGTTCGAGACGTTCACTACACGCACTACGGTAGGCTATGCCCGATTGAGACCCCCGAGGGTCCAAACATCGGACTTATCTCGTCGCTATGCGTCTATGCTAAGATCTCAGATATGGGCTTTATCGAGACTCCATATATGGAGGTAAAAGAGGGTAAGGTTCAGAAAAATACGATACACTATATGAGTGCAGAGCAGGAGGAAGGTCTAACCATTGCTCAGGCAAATGCCGCAGTTGACACCTCGGGAGATTTTATCAACCCTACCATTAAGTGTCGTTATAGTGGAGACTTCCCGCAGGTTGCACCAAAGAGCGTAGATGTTATGGACGTTGCGCCAAATCAGATAGCCTCGATAGCAGCATCGCTCATTCCGTTCTTGGAGCACGACGATGCAAACCGTGCACTGATGGGCTCGAATATGATGCGCCAAGCAGTACCACTGCTTGTTCCAGAAGCACCAATTGTCGGCACTGGACTCGAAGGAGAGGTTGTTGCAGATAGCCGTACGCAGATTGTGGCAGAAAGAGATGGCGAGGTGCTCTATTGCGACGCGTCGAGAATAGAGATTAAGTATGATATGACAGATGACCAGAGATTTGTATCGTTTGCCCCCGAGGTTACAGTATACAATCTCCCGAAGTATCGCAAGACTAACCAAAGTACCTCTATTACACTACGCCCACTTACTAAAAAGGGAGAGAGAGTAACAGCAGGTCAGATCCTTACGCAGGGATACTCTACGCAAAACGGAGAGCTCGCACTGGGTAAGAACCTCAAGGTAGCATATATGCCTTGGCAGGGTTATAACTTCGAGGATGCGATTGTAATATCAGAGCGATTGGTGCGAGACGATGTCTTCACTTCGGTTCACGTTGATGAGTATATTATGGAGGTTCGCGACACTAAGCGTGGAGTCGAGGAGCTGACAGCAGATATTCCAAATGTTGCAGAAGATGCTACACGTGATCTTGATGAGAGAGGAGTTATTCGTATCGGTGCACTCGTAAAGCCAGGTGATATTCTAATCGGTAAGATAACACCAAAGGGTGAGACCGATCCATCTCCAGAGGAGAAACTCCTACGTGCCATATTTGGTGATAAGGCGGGCGACGTTAAAGATGCATCGCTCAAGGCTCAACCCTCGCTCTATGGAGTTGTTATCGACAAGAAGATCTTTAGCCGTGCAGTCAACAAAGAGGGCGGTAAGAAGGGTAAGGCAGCCGAGAAGATCATTCTCGATAAGTGTGAAGCAGCATTCAACGACAAGGTGTTGGCACTACGCAAAGTCCTTATCGAGAAGCTATGGACACTGCTCAACGGCAAGACAAGTTTGTCTATTGTAGATTACTTCGGTATGGAGATAGTTGAGAAGGGTACTAAGTTTACGCTTAAGGGTCTCGACGAGATGGATTTCCTTACGGTGGGAAGTAACAAGTGGACATCCGATGATGCAAAGTCAGAGCTTGTGTCTCAACTAATCAACAACTTTGTTGCGAAGTACAAGGAGTTTGATGCAGAGTTGAAGCGTGAGAAGTACAATATAACTAATGGCGATGAGATGCCAAGCGGAATAGTTCAGCTTGCCAAGGTCTATATTGCCAAGAAGCGAAAGTTGCGTGTGGGTGATAAGATGGCGGGTCGTCACGGTAACAAGGGTATTGTAGCTCGTGTGGTTCGTGATGAGGATATGCCATTCTTGGAGGATGGTTCGATCGTAGATATCGTATTGAACCCACTTGGTGTGCCATCTCGTATGAACCTCGGTCAGATCTATGAGGCAGTTCTGGGTTGGGCAGGTCGCAATATGGGTGTTAAGTTTGCGAGCCCAATTTTCGATGGCGCAACCCTCGATCAGATTAACGACTATGCAGCCAAGGCCGATATTCCACGAAGTGGTTTGACGTATCTATATGATGGAGGCACGGGCGAGAAGTTCGATCAACCTGCCACCGTAGGGGTTACCTATATGCTAAAACTTGGGCATATGGTGGACGATAAGATGCACGCACGCTCGATCGGTCCTTACTCACTCATCACGCAGCAACCACTTGGAGGTAAGGCTCAATTTGGTGGTCAAAGATTTGGAGAGATGGAGGTTTGGGCAATCGAGGCGTTTGGAGCAGCCAATATTCTACAAGAGATTTTGACCATAAAGAGTGATGATGTTATGGGTCGTGCGAAGGCCTATGAGGCTATTGTCAAGGGCGATAATATGCCCGCAGCCGGCATTCCGGAGTCGCTCAATGTCCTATTGCACGAGCTTGCAGGTCTTGGTCTAAATGTTAAGATGGACTAAGTTCCCATACCACAAAGTATCAAAAAAGTACACATTATAGAAAACAGATAATAATGTTTAATAAAAAAGATTCAAAACAAGCAGGAGGGTTCGATAAGATAACCATTTCGCTTGCGTCTCCCGAGGAGATACTATCTCGCAGTAGTGGCGAGGTGCTAAAACCAGAGACTATCAACTATCGTACTTATAAGCCAGAGCGTGATGGTCTGTTTTGTGAGCGTATATTCGGTCCGGTAAAGGATTTTGAGTGCCATTGCGGAAAGTATAAGCGTATAAGATATAAGGGCATAGTGTGTGATAGGTGTGGGGTTGAGGTGACCGAGAAGAAGGTTCGTAGGGAGCGCAGTGGGCACATTCAACTTGTAGTTCCGGTTGCACATATTTGGTACTTTCGTAGTTTGCCCAATAAGATAGGGTATCTGTTGGGAATCCCTACCAAGAAGCTCGATATGGTTATCTACTATGAGCGATATGTAGTGGTTCAGCCAGGTGTAGCCGAGGGTGTAGCTCCGATGGAGCTGCTTGACGAAAAGGCATATCACGATATATTGGACACCCTTCCTAAGGGTAACAGTCAGCTTGATGACTCAAATCCAGATAAGTTCATAGCTTTGATGGGTGCCGAAGCACTGATAATGCTTATGCAACGTATGGATCTTGATAGCCTGAGTTATGAGTTGCGCCACAAGGCAGATACAGAGACCTCACAACAACGTAAGGCCGAAGCACTTAAGAGACTCAACGTGGTTGAAGCCTTTAGAGTGAGCAAGGAGATCAATAAGCCTGAGTGGATGGTGCTAAAGGTAGTGCCAGTGATTCCGCCCGAGTTGCGCCCACTAGTACCGCTTGACGGTGGTAGGTTTGCGACCAGTGACCTCAATGATCTATATCGTAGAGTGATTATTCGTAATAATCGCCTTAAAAGATTGATTGAGATTAAGGCTCCAGATGTGATTTTGCGTAATGAGAAGCGTATGTTGCAGGAGGCAGTTGACTCGCTACTGGATAACTCAAGGAAGAGTAATGCCGTGAAGAGTGAGAGTAACCGTGCTCTAAAGTCGCTCTCTGATTCACTAAAGGGCAAGCAAGGTCGTTTCCGCCAGAACCTTCTAGGTAAGCGTGTTGACTACTCAGCTCGTTCGGTAATTGTCGTAGGCCCAGAGCTTCAGATGCACGAGTGCGGTATCCCTAAGGATATGGCAGCAGAGCTCTACAAACCATTCATAGTTCGCAAGCTCATTGAGAGAGGAATTGTAAAGACTGTAAAATCAGCAAAGAAGATCATCGATAGAAAGGATGCAGTGGTATGGGATATTCTTGAGAATGTAATCAAGGGACACCCAGTACTATTGAACCGCGCTCCAACTCTTCACCGCCTCGGTATTCAGGCTTTCCAGCCACGTCTTATCGAGGGTAAGGCAATACAGCTTCACCCACTTGCCTGTACTGCATTTAACGCCGACTTTGATGGCGACCAAATGGCAGTTCACCTTCCGCTTGGAAATGCCGCAATTCTTGAGGCTCAGATTCTAATGCTTGGCTCGCACAATATTCTAAATCCGGCAAATGGCGCACCTATTACCGTTCCATCTCAGGATATGGTTCTGGGTCTGTACTATATCACCAAGGAGCGTGCAGGCGTTAAGGGTGAGGGTTCGGTGTACTACTCTGCCGAGGAGGTTAAAATAGCATACAACGAGAAGAGAGTGGATCTTCACGCAAAGATTAAGGTTAGAATCAGCAGCGGAAAGATAATCGAGACAACTATTGGTCGAGTACTCTTCAATGAGTTTGTCCCCGAGGAGGTTGGATATATCAACGAACTGTTGACTAAGAAGTCTCTTCGCGATATTATTGGGGTTGTGATGAAGAAGGCTGGTGCAGCGGCTACGGCGAAATTCCTCGATGATATTAAAGGTCTTGGCTATAAGATGGCGTTCCGTGGAGGACTATCGTTTAACCTTGAGGCTGTGATAATACCAAAGGAGAAGGAGGAGTTGGTTGCCGATGGTTATGCTCAAGTTGAGGAGGTTATGGAATCCTATAATATGGGTCTTATTACCAACAATGAGCGTTACAACCAGATTATCGATATTTGGACACACACGAATTCAAAGTTATCGAGAGTTGTAATGGATCAGCTTATCCAAGACCAGCAGGGTTTCAATCCGGTGTATATGATGTTGCACTCAGGAGCTCGGGGTTCAAACGAACAGATTCGTCAGCTTTCGGGTATGCGTGGTCTTATGGCAAAGCCGCAGAAGGCAACGGCAGAGGCAGCACAGATTATTGAGAATCCGATTCTTTCTAACTTTAAGGAGGGACTCTCAGTTCTTGAGTACTTTATCTCTACTCACGGAGCACGTAAAGGTCTTGCCGATACGGCACTAAAGACAGCAGATGCTGGTTACCTCACTCGTCGTTTGGTTGACGTAGCTCAGGATGTTATTATCAATGAGGAGGATTGTGGTACGCTTCGAGGTCTGAGCGCAACTACTATGAAGCGTAACGAAGAGGTGGTTCAATCACTCTACGAGCGCATACTTGGTCGTACCTCGGTGCAGGACGTTGTTGACCCTCAAAATGGTAAGATTCTTGTTGAAGCAGGCTGCGAGATAACAGAGGAGATTGCAATGAAGATAGAGAAATCTCCTGTTGAGAGTGTCGAGATTCGTTCGGTACTTACTTGCGAGAGTAAGAGGGGAGTGTGTGCAAAGTGCTACGGTCGCAACTTGTCTACAGGACGAATGGTTCAACTCGGAGAGGTTGTAGGTGTTATTGCAGCTCAATCTATTGGAGAGCCCGGTACTCAGCTTACTCTTCGTACGTTCCACGTCGGTGGTGTTGCAGGTGGTAGCACCTCGCAGAGCCAGATCGTGGCACGCTATGACGGTGTGCTGGAGATCGAGGAGCTACGTTCAGTACAACGCAAAGGCGAGAATGGTAAGGAGACAGTGGTTCTATCGCGACTTGCAGAGGTTAAGATCCTTGATGCAAATACAGGCATTGTCCTCTATACAGCCCACCTACCGTATGGTTCGGTTCTAAGTTTCAAGGACGGAGATACGGTAAAGAAGGGCGATTTGATATGCCAGTGGGATCCGTACAACGCAGTTATTATCTCGGAGCAGAGCGGTAAGGCGTCTTTTGATGCAGTTATCGAGAATGTTACGTATCGTGAAGAAAGCGATGAAGCAACAGGTTTCCGCGAGAAGGTGATCATTGAGAGCCGCGATAAGACAAAGAACCCTCTCATTAAGATTGTTGATGCAGAAGGCGTAGAGGTTAAGCAGTATAATTTGCCAGTTGGGGCGCACATTGTCGCCAAGGACGGAGGCAAGGTTAATGCGGGTGATATTCTTATAAAGATTCCTCGTGTGGTGGGTAAGGCTGGTGATATTACAGGAGGTCTTCCACGTGTAACGGAGCTATTCGAGGCACGTAACCCATCGAATCCAGCAGTTGTATCAGCAATTGACGGAGAGGTTAGCTTCGGAAAGATCAAGCGTGGTAACAGAGAAGTCATTATCACATCTCGTTCGGGTGAGGTTAAGAAGTACCTTGTGGCACTCTCAAAGCAGATTTTGGTGCAGGAGAACGACTACATACGCGCCGGTATGCCACTCTCAGATGGAGCGATAACTCCAAGTGATATACTATCTATACTCGGTCCTACCCGTGTTCAGGAGTACATCGTAAATGAAATTCAGGAGGTATACCGACTTCAAGGTGTGAAGATCAATGACAAGCACTTTGAGATTATCGTCCGCCAGATGATGAATAAGGTTCGTATAGAAGATCCGGGGGATACCCGCTTGCTTGAGGAACAGGTTGTTGACAAGTGGGAGTTTATTTCTCTCAACGACGATATATTCGAAAAGAAGGTTGTCACCGAGGCTGGAGATTCAGCAACAATGAAGGCAGGGCAGATAGTAACAATGCGTGAGCTAAGAGATGAGAACTCTGTTCTCAAGCGCAAGGGGCTTAAGGAGGTTACTGTTCGAGCTACTATCCCCGCGACCTCTACACAGATTCTTCAGGGTATAACACGAGCAGCACTTCAAACATCATCGTTTATATCAGCAGCATCGTTCCAGGAGACCACCAAGGTGCTTAACGAAGCGGCTATCAACGGTAAGGTTGATTATCTTGAAAACCTTAAGGAGAATGTTATTTGCGGTCATCTTATCCCAGCGGGTACGGGTATGAGGAAATACAATACATTGAGTGTAAAGGCAAAGTAATCGACTGATAGATATATGGAAAAAATAGGGGGAGCATCGCAGAGGTGTTTCCCTTACTTTTGTTCTATGGTTTTAGTTTGGTTATTGAATGTGGGGGTTTGTTCATTTCCAGAGCAGTTTTTATCAATAATTTTAGAACAAACAAAGTAAATGCGGGTGTCCGACGCCCCACGAGGACACTCCGATTTTTTTAACAAACTAACCCAAGGCGGACGTACGACTCCCCCCAATTGTCGACAGTGGTGGAGTTCGCCAACTTACATTGACTTTTTGGACTCCCTCAGTCGTACGTTTCTGCGTGCAAACTAACAAATGCGGCCGAACGACGCCCCCGAGAGCAACCGCAACTTGCGTTGCTTATCTGACCGCTCTCGGTCGTCCACTCCGAGATTTTAGAGCAAACTACCAAATTGCGGACGGTCGCCACCCCGAGCGACCTCCGCAAAATCGCTATTCGCTCATTTGCGTAGTTCACTGGCGACCGTCTTGGCATAAACAGCTCGCACTGCCTGCCGGCGGCTTCACTTTTTCCGCAGATTAAAGTTGTAAATGCGACAC
>CAYJMA010000042.1:0-13008 GCA_964371475.1 uncultured Rikenellaceae bacterium
AAGTGAAATCAAAACTTTTGATCACCTACTCTAATAGCATATCACCATAATAGAGCAAAACAAAACCAATGCGGGTGTCCGACGCCCCACGAGGACACCCGCAAAATCGCTCGCGCTCCTTTGCCAGTGCCCTCCGTCGTCC
The DNA here is from genome assembly GCA_964371475.1 of uncultured Rikenellaceae bacterium. Lineage (GTDB taxonomy): Bacteria > Bacteroidota > Bacteroidia > Bacteroidales > Rikenellaceae > Mucinivorans. The sequence continues at coordinate 143 of CAYJMA010000042.1, forward strand.
ACACCGAGATTTTAGAGCAACCAACCCAAGGCGGACGTACGACTCCCCCCAATAGTGAACAGTGGTGGAGTCCGCCAACTGCGTTGCCACCCTCCCTCAGTCGTACGTCTCTGCGTGCAAACTACCAAATGCGGACGGTCGCCACCCCAAGCGACCTTTAGCAAAATTTTTTATGATTGACTGTAGAACAAACTAATACAAGGCGACCATACGCAACCCTCGTACAATATCTTTCTGATTAAAGAGTTTCTCACCCAACCAAAATTCTACACCCACACCTAAAAACGGAACGTAATATTGACAGAAAAATTAAACGGCAACGCAAAGTAATAAAGCGAAGGCTGTGGAGATAAATTGTTATAACCCTCATCCGTGTAAAATCTGTCGCTCTGGTAGCTGTATCGAGCTATATTGCTGTCGTTGAGCAGATTGGAGAGAGTCACGTAACACCCCAATGACTCGCCAGAATCAAAATAGTGAGTGTAACCCCCAAAGAGATCGAGACTAACCCCCGATGGTAACTGCGCTTGCGCCCTAAAGTCGGTCGATTCATAGGGCAAATATCCAAGAGCTCGTGTAGTGTAGCGCATCGGAGAGAGAGTCTCATAGCCACCACTATAATATACCGCAGATAGACGAGCAAACCACCCAAAGGGTTCATAACTCAACGATACCGAACCTATGGTCTCTGGTATGCCACCAATATGGTAACCACCATACTCCACCTCCTCACTATCTATGAGCACCACACCGTTGCTCTCCATATATGAGCTTCCTGTTGGATTATTCCTGTATTTGTTGCTACTTGCAACGAGTGCACCACTGATGTGCAACCTATCGCAGAGCTCATACTCAACGCTGAGCTCAATGCCAGCTCGGTAGGTGTCGATTGAGCGCAAAACATAGTGAGTATATGCGCTCTGCATATCGTCATAGAGATTTCGTAGAACAGAACCTCCACTTTGAGATAGATAGTATAGGTTCACTTGCCCCTTTAGTCGACTGAGATTGAGAGTTGCACTACACTGAATCCCGCTCCAGAGTGAGTTCTCAAGGTCGGCAATCAGTGCGTTGCGGTACTGCGGATTTATAAACAGTGTGTTGGAGTTTGGGGATATCGAACCGATATATGCCGCCACTCCAAGTGTTAGAGGTGTAGACATAGCCCACACTCCCTGAAGACTCAGTGCGCTGTTCACCCTGACCACAACATCAGATCGCCCATAGGACTCACTACCCCAGAAATTCTCCTTCTCATAGTATCCAGTACGCATAGACGATACCCCTTCGAGGTACGCCGAACCGCTAAGTGTCAAACCTCCATCGAAGGTACGAAAATAGGTGCCATCTACTCTCAACGACACATTATCCATTCGATAGTTATAGCCAAACTCATCTCCTACTACAACCTCACGGTTAGGATTCCTTACATCATTTTGCGTCATATCCTTAATGTCTTCCTCCTGTTCGACAAAGGAGTCGATATCGAGCCAGTGATCTGCTCCGAGCAGTGAGTTAATCTCTTTGTATCGGTGTTCGCTTTGCCCCGTTAGGCTAACGCCGACTGAAAAATCATTGGCAGTAAGCGTGCTGGAGAGTGCAACGAATATGGGCTCGACCACCCTATCCTCGACAATATAGCTTGCTCGATCATCGCCACTGTTTATCTCATATAGCTCCGAAAAGTTGATCTGACGAGCATCGACATCCGATCTCCAAGATTCGGCAATTGCCTCTGCTGCGCTTTGCGAATCCTGAAACGAGGGCATATAGGCATAGTAATCTGGACGAGGATTGGGCGAATTCTGCCAATTGAGATACGAACGCCTACTGCTTCCGAATCGACCGGCAAGCCCCGAGCTAAGTACCATTGAGTCGCCAATTGAAATTTCGTGACGCAGCAACAAAATCGGCTCAATCGTGCGACTAACATTCACGCTCCTCTGCTCACCATCGTACACTCCCCACGCCGGATTATATAGGTTGTTTTGTGCCAGATCGTAGGCCTCAAGTGTCGAGGCCTTGGGTAGTCCGCGCTCCGTAGGGTTAACCATAGCCGTAAGAGATAGTTCGCCTGCGTTGTGTCCCAAACTTAGTGTACCGCTCAGTGCTATGTCATAATTATCGGCAAAGATACCCTCGGTGGTCATCGATCGCCCGAAACGCCTCGATACATCTACCATCGCTGCCCAACCATCACTCTCCATACGATTTAGCCTATATCCAGCTGCAAGGCGATAGGTGTACGTTCTATTAGATATAGCAGTGGTTGCATAACCGCCCGAAGACTCACTCTGTGCATCTATGTTGATGCTCTGCCCACCTCCAATTGGCATAAGCGGAGTATCGTGATCGAAAAAGAGCGAGCTCGACTCCTGCTCAAATGTCGCTACGTTATATATAGCCCCAAGTGCAGCAAAGGGTACACGACCATCGCTCAGCGAATTCATCACAATGCCATCGAGAACAAATCCCTGCCAACTACTCGGTATTCCCCTTGGCTGGTATCTCAAAAAAGAAAATAAATAGGAAGTCGCCTGCTCCAAATATGTGTCATAGGCCTTGATATTCGGTACTCGACTGAGCCGGTATATACTATCCACTCCCCACCTGCTATCTGTTGCCCGAAAATCGGCAACTTCCCTCTCACCAATGGTTTGTGCAACAACCCTGCTCTGCGGACACAGTGCCACATAGAGTAGTGCTACGAACAGCAATCCACCAATTCGAGCCATCACACATCCACGCCTACCACTGCTCAACGAGTGTAGAGTACTTCTTGAGCTAGTCAACAATAAATTTAGATACTATCTCGGCTATCTGTACAGCGTTGGTAGCTGCGCCCTTGCGCAAATTATCTGACACCACCCACATATTGATAGCTCGCGGATTTGAGATATCAGCACGCAACCTCCCAACATACACCGCATCACTACCACTTGCGTCAATAGCCATAGGGTATTGCGACACCTCGGGAGCATCCACAACCTCAACCCCCGCGCTATGCTCCAACAACCACCTAACCGAACTTAGTGTGAAGGGCTGCTCAAACTCTACGTTAATGCTCTCGCTATGACCATTAACCACTGGTACTCGTACCGCCGTGGGAGAGATCAAAATAGTAGGGTCGGACAATATCTTCTGACTCTCGCCAACCAACTTCATCTCTTCTTTGGTATAGCCATTCTCGGTAAAGATATCACACTGCGGTATGCAGTTGCCCTCGATTTGGTGCGCATAGACCTTCTCGCCACTCATATCTCCTCGCTTCTCTCTCTCAAGTTGATCAAGCGCAGCTTTACCAGTACCACTAACTGCCTGATAGGTAGATACCACAATTCTACGAATTTTATATGCTTCGTGCAGTGGCGCAAGAGCCACAAGCATCTGTATTGTAGAGCAGTTTGGGTTTGCAATGATCTTATCTGTTGGCGTTAGTGTATCTCCGTTGATCTCTGGTACGATCAGTTTTTTACTATCGTCCATCCGCCACGCCGAGCTGTTGTCAATCACATAGCATCCCTGTTGTGCAAACTTCTCAGCCCACTCTATAGAAATATCGCTCCCTGCCGAGAATAGTGCAATTTGCGGTTTCATCTCAAGGCCCTCCTCTGGCGTTACAACGCTGTACTCCTTGCCACCAAATGAAACTTTTTTACCCTTGGATCTCTCAGATGCTATTGCAATAAGCTCCGATACATTAAATCCTCTCTGTTCGAGAACCTCTAACATCACTGTTCCTACAAGGCCTGTTGCGCCAAAAACTGCTACTTTCATACTCTTTTGGTTTATTTTTACTACGAGGTTTTAATACACTGTGCTAATAAAATGCGAGGTTACTTAATGTTACATACGCACGGATTCCTCACTTCCGCATTCAAGTCGGCTCTGTTATATTTCGCAGTTGATTTTCCCCAAAATCAATAGCGAACAGATCTCCAACTCTATTATATGATAGGTGGTAACCTCGCTAAGTTGTCGTAGAGCTACTTACGAATAGCTGCTACTCCAGGAAGTTCAATACCTTCCATATACTCAAGCAGTGCGCCGCCGCCAGTTGAAACGTAGCTCACCTTGTCTGCATATCCAAATTGGTTAACGCAGGCAACCGAGTCTCCACCACCGATTAGCGAGAAGGCACCCTGTGCCGTAGCCTCTGCAATAGCCTCAGCTATTGCTCTTGATCCGTTAGAGAACGAAGGCATCTCAAAGACGCCCACTGGGCCATTCCACAAAATGGTCTTCGACTCTTTGATAACCTCTGCAAAGGCTTTGATCGTATCTGGACCAATGTCCATACCTTCCCAGCCGGCGGGAATATTGTCGGCCTGGCAGGTTTGTTTGTTGCAGTCGTCCGAGAAGGCATCGCCGCACATAGCATCCGATGCAAGAACGATGTTTACGCCCTTTTGTTTTGCGACTTCGAGCACGCGCAGTGCTGTCTCGAACTGATCTTTTTCGCAGATTGAATCTCCAACATTACCACCAAGTGCGGCCTTAAACGTGTAGGTCATACCTCCGCCAAGAATTAGGTTATCGACCTTATCCATTAGGCTCTCAATAATTGTAATCTTCGTAGAGACTTTTGATCCTCCGAGAATTGCGGTAAATGGTTTTTGCGCATTTTTCAGCACCGAGTCAATGGCCTTTAGCTCATTCTCCATAATGTATCCAAACATCTTATCATTTGGGAAGTATTCGGCAATAAGTGCAGTTGAGGCGTGAGCACGGTGTGCTGTTCCAAAGGCATCGTTGATATAGCAATCGGCATACGAAGCGAGCTTCTTAACGAACTCTTTTTGGGACTCTTTCACTGCTTTTTTGGCTTCTGCTTTTTGTTCATCGGTTGCATCCTCGTTTGCCATACGTGCTTTGCCTTCTTCTTCGGCATAGAAGCGTAGGTTTTCAAGCAGGAGTACTTCGCCAGCCTTTAGCTCTTTTGCTTGTGCATCGGCGGCTTGGCAATCTTCGGCAAACTTTACTGACAAGCCGAGGCGTTTTTCAACAGTTGATATAATGTGCTTTAGAGAGAATTTCTCTGTAACTCCCTTTGGGCGACCGAGGTGAGACATCAATATCACTGATCCGCCACCAGTTAATACCTTTTTGATTGTTGGCACTGCTGCTGCAATGCGGGTGTCATCGGTAACGACAAAGGAGGCATCGAGAGGTACGTTAAAGTCTACTCGGATAATGGCCTTCTTGCCTGAAAAATTGTACGTGTCGATAGATTGTTGCATAGTCGTTTTTAGATGGATTATGTTAATTTTGCAACAAAGATAACGTTTTTTTAATAAATTTGTATTATATATTTTTATTTTTCGAGGGTAAAAATGAGCATTACTATACACTATTTTAATTCGGTTGGGTCGACCAACGATATTGCTAACCTTGCGCACTATGGTAGTGGAGATTGCATTGTTGCGGAGTATCAGCACAGTGGTCGAGGACAAAGGGGGAGTACGTGGGTGAGTGAGCAGAGTCAGAATTTAACATTTTCGATTGTTGTAGAGCCCGAAAATATGAGTGTAGGGGAGCAGTTTCTTGTTTCTCGCGCTATTTCGGTGGCTCTGTGCCGAGTGTTGGAAGGAGTTGGTCTAAGAGGCGTTGAGGTTAAGTGGCCTAATGATATTTTGGTGTGTGGTAAGAAGATCGCTGGAGTTCTTGTTGAGAACAGTATTATGGGGGATAGGTTGAGTAGGAGTGTAGTTGGTGTAGGTTTGAATGTGAATCAGAGGTCATTTGTAGGAGAGTACGCGTGGTTGCCAACTTCGATAGCACAGTGTGGTGTGAATGTATTGGAGCCTTTGGTGTTATTGCGCGCTATTTGCCGAGAGTTCTTTGCAATGTTAGAGGGGTGTGAGATCAGCGAGTATATGCAGCGATTGTATAGAGGTGATGGTTACTATCGATACTGTGATGTTGGCAGCAGTGTGGAGTTTGAGGCGAGGGTAGTTGAGGTGAATAAGGACACTGGCGAGTTGTCCTTAGAGCTTGACAGTGGTGAGCAGAGAAGCTATTGGTTCAAGGAAGTAAGGTACATATAGTCACGAGATTGTGATTTGGGGCGCCTCGGACACCCACATAGCGTTAGTTTGCACTAAAAGGTAGCTTGGAGGGGCACTCCTCCGCAATTTAGTAGCTTGTTCTATAAATAGCAAAAGGACAGACGTGATAACCTACCGTAACATTTGTTCTCTATAACAAGAATAGACCTTGGTATGAGATACAACGTCTAACTGATAATAATAGAGAATAGCTCTATTATTATCAGTTGGACGTCCTATTACCCCATTTAGCTATATGGAAAATCCTATCTTTAGGCCCCCCACTTCAGCCTATGGCTTAATACCCTCAAACTGTTGATCGATATAGTGTGTCAGTGCCTCACCCTTCAGCAAGCCGGCTGAAAGCATCGCAAGATCCGTCAATGACTTGGCAATCGAGCTCTGCTCCTCACTACTCATCCCAACCATTGAACTAATAAGCTCGCTGTTACCATTAATGGTCACTACATAACTCTCGGGCATCTCACCATAGAGATTAAAACCTCCACCTCCACCAATCTTACTCATATCTCGCATACGACGCATAAACTCACCCTGGGTGATAACCACCGGCTTAGCACTCTGTTCCATAGCCGAAAACTCAACACTGTAATTAATCTTCTCATCCTGTGGCAATACTGCCTCAAAGATCTCTTTGACTCCACTCTGCTGTTCCTCGCTAAGGGCCATTGCCTCCTGCTCTGCACTATCCTTTGCTATAAGGCTATCGACTGGAGCGCTATCGACACGCACAAAACTCCAATCTGAGTGCTTGTTCTCCAAGAACCCAATAAAGTGAGTGTCCAATGGAGAGTCCATCACAAGGACGTCATAGCCTTTGGCCTTGGCTGCTGCAATGTAGGTGTGCTCGCCTACGGGGTCAGCCGTGTAGAGATGCACAATTTTGCCGCTCTTATCGCTCTGCTTCTCCTTGATAGACTCGGCATAGTCGCCCAGTGCAAAGAAACGATTGTCGGTGTTCTTCAATAGCGTAAAGTCGTCGGCACGTTCACCAAACTTCTCGTTGCTTACCACTCCATACTGTATAAAGAGCTTTAGATCATCCCACTTCTTTTCGTACTCCTCCCTACTATCCTTAAATAGCTCGGCGAGACGATCTGCCACCTTCTTTGTAATATGGCTCGATATCTTCTTTACGTTGCTGTCGCTCTGAAGGTAACTCCTTGACACGTTCAGAGGAATGTCGGGTGAGTCCAGAACACCGTGAAGTAGGGTCAGAAACTCTGGCACGATACCCTCAACCGAGTCGGTAACAAAGACCTGGTTGCAGTAGAGCTGAATCTTGTTCTTCTGAACCTCGAAGTTATTCTTAAGCTGCGGAAAGTATAGTATCCCCGTTAGGTTGAACGGATAGTCTACATTGAGATGAATATTAAATAGTGGCTCCTCGCCAAACGGATACAACGTGTGGTAGAACTCTCCATACTGCTCCGAGGTGATCTCCGATGGTTTTTGTATCCAGAGCGGATTGGTGTCGCTGATCTGCTTATCTTCAAAGAATATGGGCGCTGGAAGAAACGAACAGTACTTCTTCAGCAGCGACTCAATGCGACTCTTCGAGGCAAACTCTGTGCTATCCTCAGCAATGTGCAAGACTATATCCGTGCCATAACTCTCCTTGGCGACTTCACCCAGCGAGTAGCTCGGCGACCCATCACACTCCCACTTAACACCAACCGAACCTTCTCTATATGACTTCGTAACTAACTCTACCCTCTCTGCAACCATAAATGCTGAGTAGAATCCCAAACCAAAGTGCCCTATAATACCTGTTGCTCCTTCATACTTTGCCATAAATTCCTCGGCACCAGAAAAAGCAATCTGATTGATATACCTCTCAACCTCCTCTTCGCTCATACCAACACCCATATCGGATATTGTAATGGTCTTTGCTTCTTCGTCCACCGAGACTGTGATACGAGGTTCGTAGTTCTCGACAGAGGGTGCCTCGCCACGAGATATAAGAGTCTGGAGCTTCGTGGTAGCATCAACTGCGTTAGAGATAAGCTCGCGGAGGAAAATCTCGTGATCCGAGTAGAGAAACTTTTTGATTATGGGGAAGATATTCTCTGTTGTGACCCCAATGTTACCTTTTTTCATATCTTTTTTTTGATCTGTTTGTTATTTTTAGTTTCAACTATCGACAAGTTTCACAAAAAATATACCACCCTACTTTTTCTGCCAAAATGGCAGAAAAAGTACGACAAAAAGGGATGGGAGAGCTCTCTCAAGCTCTCCCATCCCTATTACTTACTTAGTCTCCTATAAGACCAACTATGCCCACTTCACAAGAGCGAAGTCTTGACGGTGTGGTAGTTTGTCGTTTTTAGGATATACTCGGATTGCGATGTCAAACGAACCTGTTAGTTCTGGTTCGTTCTCAAGTTTATAGTGTGCCAGCCCATTCTCAACACCTACGAATTCAAATTCGTTTGTATGGTGTGCTTTTGTTTGCACCTCGTTTGCCGTAGCAACAGCAACTACAAGCTCTACGCCAACCTCCTCAGCAGAGAGTCCAGCAAGGTCAATAGAGACCTCAAGTTCGTACTTATGTCCTGTGCAGATAGCCTCACGAATAGGGTCAAAACGCTTAGTGTCTACAATCCTTACGTTGTTCCACTCACGGCTAACCTTACGCTTCCACGCAGCAAGCTCACGTGCAAGAGCATAGTCATTGCCTACAACCTCCTGATGACGATCATAGAGCTTCGAGTAGAATCTATCTTCGTAGTCCTGCATCATACGATTCGTGGTAAAGTTCGAAGCGACATCAGCCACACAGTGCTTCACCATAGTGATCCACGTTGGAGAGTATCCCTTTTCGTTACGCTCATAGTATGTTGGAACTATCTCATCCTCGATAGTTGCATAGATCATCTCTGCATCGAGCTCATCTTGGAATCTCTGATCCTCAAATGTGCGCTCCATAGGTAGCATCCAGCCTGAGTCTTTGCGGTAGCCCTCAACCCACCATCCGTCAAGCACCGAGAACTGCAACACGCCATTCATCACTCCCTTTTCGCCACTTGTTCCCGAAGCCTCAAGCGGACGAGTTGGTGTGTTCAACCACACGTCAACTCCCTGAACCATACGACGAGCAAGCTCCATATCGTAGTTCTGCAAGAAGATAATCTTACCTACAAACTGCGGCATTTTAGATACCTCAACAATACGCTTGATCAAATCCTGTCCGGCTTTATCAGCAGGGTGCGCCTTTCCTGCAAAGACAAACTGCACGGGTCTCTCAGGGTTATTTACCAACGCCTCCAAACGCTCCATATTGGTAAATAGCAAGTGCGCACGTTTGTACGTTGCAAAGCGACGAGCAAAACCAATCGTTAGTATATCTGGACGCAGTGACTCCTGAATCTGAACAAGTTGACGAGGAGAGTCAAAACGGAACTGCATAGGATCCGATACCCTGCGACGAATGAGTTTCAACAATCGCTTCTTAAGGTATAGGCGTGCATCCCACATATCTTGGTCAGATATATTGTGAACCTTATCCCAGTTAACTTTGCTATAATCGCCATCTCTGAAGGCATCGCCAAAGGTCTTGTAGTACATATCCTTTAGTCTATCTGATGTCCACGTAGGGAAGTGAACTCCGTTGGTAACATATCCGATGTGAAGCTCATTTGGCATATACCCACTCCACATATGTCCGAGGATGTCTTTGCTAACCTCACCGTGGAGCCAGCTTACGCCATTAACCTCTTGGCTGAGGTTGCACGCAAGTACGCTCATCGAGAACTTACCATCTTCGTTATCTTTGCCCAGTGCATAGAACTGCTCCCAGGTGATATTCAATCGATCGGGGAAGTGAGACATATATTGACGAATCATACCTTCGTCAAAGGCATCGTGACCAGCTGGTACCGGGGTGTGAGTAGTAAAGAGCGATGAGCTGCGAACACACTCAAGAGCCTCCGAAAAGCTAAGATTTTGCTTATCGATAAAGTTCCAAGCGCGCTCCAGACCTATAAACGCGGCGTGCCCTTCATTGCAGTGATAAACGTCGCTTTTAACGCCCAATTTCTCAAGCAGGCGAATACCACCGATACCGAGCAAAAATTCTTGCTTTAGGCGATTATCCCAATCTCCTCCATATAGGTGGTGTGTAATCGAGCGATCCTCGGCAAGGTTCATTTCGTGATCGGTGTCGAGCAGGTAGAGCTCCGTACGACCTACATCACACTTCCAGATGCGTGCCGATACTGTCCTACCTGGGAAAACAACCTCGATGGTCTTCCACTCTCCGTTCTCATCACGAACGGCAGTAATTGGCAGTTTATCGAAGTTCTGCGCCTCATATTTTGCCTCTTGCTCACCTGCATTGCTCAGGCGTTGGGTAAAGTACCCATAGCGATATAGTAGTCCCACGGCGGTCATCGGAACGTTCTTATCGGAGCTCTCCTTGAGGTAGTCTCCAGCTAAGATACCAAGACCACCAGAGTAGATCTTAAGTGAACTGTGTAGTCCATACTCCATCGAAAAGTATGCAACCTTTGGGCGTTTGCCAGTATCTTTGGCATTCATATACGCCTCAAAGCTACTGTAAACGCTATCGAGCTCTGCTAAGAAGGCCTTGTCTGAGGACAAACGCTTCAGATCTGTTAGGCTGAGTCTATCGAGAAGTGCAATTGGGTTTCTGTCAACCTCCGCCCATAGTTCTTTGTTGATCTTCTCGAAGATGCGCCTTCCGGCATCGTTCCAGCTCCACCACAAATTACGAGTTAGTTTCTCGAGCTTTTGTAGCTTCTCGGGGATCGAACGCTCGACAAGCATTCGAGTCCAATTTGGTTGTGAGTCGGGCGTAGATTGTTGTGCTATAAAGCCAACTTGTTCGTGCTTTTCGCCCCCTCCTTCATAATGGTTGTTTTTTTGATTTTCAAGTGCCATTTTGTATGCTTTTTTATAGTGTTTATAAAGATTCTTCCATAGTGCAATTTGCGATAGCTCACCACTCTTGTAGCGAACATCGTTCATTGCATCGTTACTGAGCGATGAGTAGTGAATCAGTGATGCACAAAGCTCATTTTTAAGGTGCTCGTGATTGTTATCGTTTCTCTCAATGACTGTCACACCGGTATGATTTCCTGCTGCATATTGCTGCACCCATAGTCCGAATCCGGCAAGTGTTGTGGTAATCGTCGGGACTCCAAATGCGATGCTCTCAAGCGGTGTGTATCCCCACGGTTCGTAGTAAGACGGGAAAACAGTAACATCGCAACCAACAAGTAGCTCATAGTAGCTCTTATTAAAGACTCCATCGTCGCCGTTTAGATAACACGGAACAAAGACAACTTGCACTCCCTCTCTTGAATTGAGAAGACCGGTGTGTCGAAGTTGGTTAATTAGTGGATCTCCGTTAGGATCTCCAAGGTAGTGTGTGGTATTGATATTATCATCACCGTCGTAGTATGAGTGTGGAGTGGTATGTGGTGCAAACCTCTCGGCTAAGTCCTTGCGAGGGCCGTGGTGCCAGCAAGGCACCATAACGTAGGCAAGTATCTCGCGCTTCAAACCTCCAGACTCCTTTACCGCTCGCAGAGCTTCTACAAATTCGTCAATCCCTTTGTTCTTATATTCATAGCGTCCGCTAATTGCTACAATCATCGGATCGCTCTCGATCTTGGTTCTTAGCGTAGCTTCGGCGACTTTGATAAGTAGTTCACGGGCTTCGCCACGTTTGGTGTCATACTCCGAGCCTTTGTATACAAAGTCATCCTCGAAACCATTGGGGGTAACAACTGGCGTGATACCAAGTAGTGAGGTACACTCCTCTGCTGTAATCTCGCTTACCGTTGTAAAGCAGTCCACGGTGTGTGCTGCAGTCTTTTCGATGGAGTGCTTGGCCATAACTCCAAAACGGGAGGCCATCTCATCTCCATTGTAGCTGCTCAGTGGACCATAAAGAGGTAGTCCATTGCCTGCAATCGAGCGACCTGTTACCGTTGCGTGCGTTGTGAACACTGTGGCTACTTGCGGACATTGGTCGTGCAGGTATAGTGATCCCGAGCAGGTCATCCACTCGTGAAAGTGCGCTATGGCTTTATCTGAACCATTGCTATAAAACTTCATAAAGGATTCTATCACACGGGCAGCAACAAAGCCAAAGACAACGGGTTCTACGTAGTCCCAGTTGCCCGAAAGGCTATCTACCTTATATAGCTCCCACATCTTGCGAAGCACATCGTCTTTGATGTTAAGAAATGAGCTAAAGTCTACCAGGATTACTGTGGGTGCACCCTCTACTGCCCATCTTCCGACTTTCACTCGTAGTCCTTCTTTATAGGCTACGGCTCGCCACTCGGCAAGCAGACCGATATCTTGAATAAACTCTGGATTTGGGGTTTCTCTAAGGAAGTCCGGGCCGATAAGAATATAACCATCACCGTACTCTTCCTTTGCTGTCTTTGCCTTGGTACCTACAACAGTGTGGATCCCTCCCACTTTGTTACAAACCTCCCAGGAGGTTTCAAATAGATATTTACAGTTCATTGTAATTTCCGTATTTATTTTTTTGGCACTGCAAAGGTACAAAATAAATATTGGATTGAGGTAAAATATTACCACTTTTTTCCCCTTAGGTCTTCCTACAACTCATAGAAGGAGGTGTGGGGTATTGATTCTGCTATGTTTCATACTCTTTTGCTAAGACGGGAGTTCTGATATATTTTCGCGGTATGATTCTATCTCTAAAGTATAGTTTGACGTAAAAAATGGGGGGGGGTATGTTGTTAGAGTAGGTAGTCAAAAAATTTCACTTTTTCAAAAGTGAAGCCGCCGGCAGGC
>CAYJMA010000043.1:0-6963 GCA_964371475.1 uncultured Rikenellaceae bacterium
TCCTGAGTGTCCTCGTCCTCCGTTGGGGAAGAACGAGGCGTAGGTCTCTCCGTCGCCAAAATAGAGCCACGACGAGTTATCTCCAACTGCAACACTCCAATTCTGAGGCATTTTGTCTGGTTCGAGGAAGTTTAGAGTAACCGTGGGATGAAAATCATTCCATCCAGCTGTTGCCCCTGCCGGGAGATGAATGATCGACATATCGGGGATGATTGCCCATTGTGATGAACTTAGAATATACACCTCGTTTGATTTCCCATTTGTTGAGTTAACAAAAGCTCCTATGTGCTTACTGCCCGGGGTTATGTTCGAGCGTATTGTCGTTACTGTGCCCGAAAACGAATTCTCGGAGGTGTAAGCCATACCCGGCTCACTGTCGAAAGTGTTGGGGCGATAAAAATAGGTCGTACGCCCACTGTGATAGGGTATGTTGTACTTCTCGCTATTTGCAATGAGATCGCCCTTTTCCACCCTCCACGATACCTCATCACTGCCGCCACTACCTGCAAGCACCATCGTTACCTTGTACCACGTATTACGCTCAATGTCAAAGTCATCAAGACTATTGGCTCCCAGATAGTAGCGATATATCATATCTCGCGAACCATCACTCTGGCTCAGATCGGCATAAACCTCAAGGTAGGTTGCCATTGATTGCTTGCCGCTCTGTGGTGATTTGCCCTGTTGTGTACCATCGGTGGTGTTTTGCCCTTGTAGATTCTCGTAGAAATAGAGTGGAGTAGAGGTGCTGTGATTGGTAGAGTATGGATCATTGATCTTTGCGCCATAGTCAGTTATATGGTCTGTGCTTTGCGCACTGTAACTCCCAAACAAATTTGTGCCACTACTCACCTGCCTAACAACTGCCCACTTGGGGACAACCTCCACACCGTGATCTAATTGTGAGAAATCAAACGCAACGGTGGCTTTACAATATGCCCGATGTAAAACGATTTTTTCACTTCCCGACATACCGCCATAACCCACAAAACTTACATCAACCACTGAGCTATACCCCTCCATTATATGACCGCTTAGTATGCCATTACCCTCAATCTCATATCCTTTTAGCTCTGCCTCGTTGGTCATAACTGGTAGCTCAAAGCCGAGATTTGCAACTGCCATAAATCGACATAAACCAACACGGGCATCGACTGTTACCTCACCGCCGCTGTAACTCGATACGTAGCTCTGAGAAATTACACCACCACTTGCATTGTCAATGGCTATGATGTTAATATCATTAATGACGCTCTCCTCGCTTGGATCAAGACGGGTGGCAATCACACCAAGTGGCAAACTCGAAAACGTCAGACGAACCTCAACTTTTTCTTGATTGATCTCCTCCAAAATCTCGCTACGCTTGCAACCAAATACGATGGTTAAAACTGCGACAAAAAGTAGTACCCTAAAATCTTTCATAACAATTGCTTCTTCTCTAATAGTAAACATTTTCTGAAACGACGCTGCCCCAGTCGCTTGCCACGAACTCAAAGGTGGCACCAACCTCCACCTCGCTCGGACAATCTGTCCCCATACCGGTAATCTCAACCCATAGGTTATGACATTCATTGCGCTGAAGTGGCCAGAGATCTATCGTATAGTAGGTACGCTTGGTTGATAGTGTGCCTGTAATTACCATTCTGGTTATTTGCGATGATGAGCTATTGGCAAAAAGATCGAAGGTTGTACCCTCGGAATAGTATTTACTGTATGGCAAGTAGCTGTTAATGGGCAGTGCGTAGTTGAACAATTGATATGGCGCGTGGTGTGAAAAACCGATGCAACGAGAATACCAACTCTGAGGATCTACAATGTAGTTTTCATCCCCTCCCAGTGAACTTTTGCCAGCTATGTCGATGAAATATATCGAGTCAATGAGTAGAGTTTGCAGGTTGCCGCTGCTCTGAAAACTTGTGGTTATTTCGTGAAGGTGAATGCGCGCAATAATTCTCTTTAAGATTACGGGGAATTCGAGCACTCCCTCGTTCGACACTGTACAATTGTTGGCACTGCCGCACATCCTAAAGGTGGTTGTACTTGTACTGTCCAGATCGGTATATATCTCACTCAGAAGCGTGGTGTTGCGTGCGGCAAGGATCTCGTTTGTTTCACTCGTCGAGAGGTTCGCCCAGAGGTAGATGTCGTAGATGCCCTGTGCAATCGTAAAGTCAATCTTACGAGCGTAAATCTCACTGAGTGTTGCCTGATGCGTGTGGAACTGCTCGCCATCCTTGTAGAGAACAAGCAGCAGACTCTCGATTGTTGTATCCATTGGAGTGAGTGGAGACTCCTCGGCACCAAATATTATCTCAACATCCACCTCCGTGTTAGATATATAATTATCACGCTCACTGCTACAACTTGCGACCAGGGCAATCAAAAGAATGATCATAAATAGATAAGTTTGTCGTAATCTCATCTCCTCTTTGTTTTATCGTGCTAAATTTGGTCTGGCAATTCCCCCTTTAACCAACTTTTGTGCCACAGTTATACCACACATTGGCACACCATTTGATTTGCACCACATACGTTAACCAAAATTATTCACTAATAACACAAAATTTAGAATTATGGACAAAATTATCTGGATTATCAAGGGCATTATCCTAAACGAGGAGAAGCTCAAGGCGTGTGCGGAGATGTGCGTCGAGGATTGCAAAAAGGATGCGGGTACTGAGATATGTTGGTGGTCGGTAGACGAATCAATGGGCAAGTTCTGCACCCTATGTTACTTCGAGAATGAGCAGTGTGCACAGCGTTGCCTAAAACTATGGCAGAGTATGGACGCTGACCTTAAGGAGGCGTGCCGAATCGAAAAGTGCTTGCTACTTGGCGAACCGTCGAAATCGCTACTTGAGATGACCGCAGCGATGAATCCTCACGTGATGCCATATCTTACAGGTTTTGAGAGAGTGATGCCAGAGTCGGTAGAGCATCACGATATTTTGTGCATAACTAAAGGATTGATTACAGATCCTGAAGGATTCAAACGAGCGGTGGATAACCTTGGCACAAAAACTAAAGATGAGGATGGAGCAGCAATGCAGTGGGTATTTGTAAGTCAAGACGGTATGAAATTTACAATTGTCGAAAGATTTAGAGATGCCGAAGCCGCAAAGGCTCACCACAAGACCTGGGGTGAGTGTGCTCCAGAGATTGAAAAATACTCGAAGATCCATAAATTTATCATCCTGAGCGACATTCCAGAGCATCACCACACGCCAGCTCCTGATAAGGTAATCATCGAGATGAAGTATCTTAACGGCTTTGCTCGCTAAAGAGAGTATTGTCGGCACTGCTAAACAAAGGGCGTAAGGAATATAGCAACTCCTTACGCCCTTTGTTCTTGTTTTGGATCTTTAGACCCAATTAGCGAATCTTACCGTCGTTGTCAATGAATATCGTAACATCATCTGAAAACCACTTCTCCAACTCAATCTCATAGAGCACCGCATCTGGAGTCTCAAGCACATCAATGTCATCAATGCTATAATCGGAGTATTGCGACTTTGAAAGAGCCGTGGATACTGCATTCGGGAGCTCACTCTTTAGTATGTCATACTTGGTAGATTGCCAATTGCCTGCCATATCAAAAATAGCTTCCTTCTCCTTCGAGTTGTGAACAAACTCAACCTCGATATTGCTTGCGCTATGGTTGTTGTTCACCTCAACCTCAGTTATAACGCACTTGGGGTACTTCTCTGATACATAACCCCTGATCTTCTCGATAGTTGTAGGATCTTCTGAATAGCTTGCCGAAGCGACTGTTAGGGTTGACAGCATAACTGCTGAGAGCATAATAATTCTTTTTTTCATAGTTCTATTTTTTTTGTTATTAAATTTTGTTTTAACCCCAAGATCTATCTATAAGTGTTGAGGCTTAAACGGTTTGTTTTCTAATTGTTGTATTATGGAGTATACATACACCCTATCTTCCTACTACTATAAAATCGGAGTATGAACCAGAAAACTCCAACTTATTCATCCCTATCGGTGGCGTACCAACACTGAAGGAGTCGAACTTCCTCTTGACGTTAGATTCATAGCCAAATGTCTTAAACACAACATCTGAGTAATCTGCCTCAATCTCAGCAACAAATTCTCGTGTGATACCAAGGTCAATTTCTATATCCGAGTATGAGGCATCGACCTCAAGCTCTCTAAATGGACTTAGCATAGTAACCTTCAACTCGCTATAGTTTATCTCCGCCTCCATCGAAGTTACCCCCCGTACCACTATATCGGAGTAGTTGCTCTCAACCTCTACACTGTACGTATTGTCTATGAGTAGATCCGAGTAGTTCAGATCGCACTGAGCCTTGCCAGCTCCCTCAACGATAACATCACTATAATTGCCATCTATTTCTACCTCATCAAGAATGTGCCTTGCCGTAATGTCAGTGTAGTTGCAGTTGCCACTAACCTCGCTAACGTTCTCGATATGAAAGTTGGAATAGTTCGTATTAAGTTCTATTTCGATACTTTGTGGCACGTAGATGGTAATTGCAATGTCGTAATCAAGTTTTCCTTTGCGCTTCAACCTGTCGATAGTATTGCCATCAAATATGCTCTTTATGACACCCTTGCCATTGAAACTGCTGAAACTTATATCCACACAAGATTGAAGCTCCTGCAGAACCTCAGAGATGGTTGAAGAAAATTTTCCTTTGGCGTTCACCTGCACCTCATTTTTATCCCATCTGATAATCTTTACAGTAGAGTAGTCTACATCGATATACAGCTCCGATATGTTGTGAGCACTATCCACAGGGTATGACCTCGAACTCGAATGTTTATACTGAGTAAAGCTTGCCGCCGATGCCGTAGCTATTGCCGTGAGCAAAAGAGTAAGGGTTAGTGATAGTCGTTTCATTGTAGTCTGTTTATTAAATTATTTAGTACTTTTTCTTGGTGTTTGAATGTTCGGAATCTCGTAGCTTTATAGCTGTCTTGGCGAGGATCGTTAATTTTTTGAGATAGTAAGCGTTGCAAATCAAATGTAACCTCCATTCGCACAATTTCGGGTTTACTCTGAAGTATATCTTCTATCTTGGCAACTTGCGCTTGGAGTTTCATATCGATGTAACTATTGAGCTCTGCAATCTCGATTTCCTGAGCTGTAAGGATCGGAGTGTTGTGGTTTGCAACAAATAGCGGGGTTGCAATAAAGGCGATAATTACAGCGGCCGCAGCGGTAGAAATATAGGTGATTTGTCGAGTGCGTCTTTTTTTGCGATAGGTTTTTCTCAATCGCTCTTCCATACGTTCTCTGTGTCCCTCGGGGAGTGGGCAGTGCGACAGGGTTGCACTGTTTTGTGTCAGAAAGTCTTCTAATGTTTTCATAGTTTCTTTATTTTTTGTGCAAGGAGCGCCTTGCCTCTACTGTATTGTGTTCGAGCTGTTGATGGTGCGATGTTAAGGAATGATGCTATTTCGTCAAAGTCCAAACCCTCGAATATTTTTAGATTTAGAACAATTTTGTAGCCCGTGGGGAGTTCTTGCATTGCGTGCTGTACGGCTTCGATGGTCAGCTCAGACTCCATAAGTTCTTCATTTTGATTTGTGATGCTATACTCAATTGTGGAGAGTGGGGTTGTCTCAATCTTTCTTTTTCGGATATAATCTATAGCCGCATTTATGGCTAATTTGCATAAAAACCCTTTTGTGTTATCTATCTTGTTAGCTTTTATAGGTGGTAATGTAAAGTATTTTACAAACGCATCTTGAGCAATTTCTTCGGCGAGGTGAGCATCTTCGACAATCCTGTACGCTGAGCTATACACAGCCTTGAATGCACTGTCGTATAGTTCAAACTGTTGGTTTATGTTTTTTATCGTGCTCATTGTTTTAGTCGTTCTACAAATATAGACGATAAAAATTTAGAAATGATGCATATCTCTCCCACTTTTGATATTATTTTTCGTAGTTGCCCTGTATTTTATAAGGTGCAAATTTGCGAAGAATGGTTGGAAATTATAGAGTAGATTTCCCACAAGTGCCTATATAGACTAACTTGGGTCAATAAGCCAAAGAATGGAATGTAGCGAGCTCTATATCAATGCAGGGTAGGTCGAAACACAAAACACTCTCTATTGTTTTCAAATTTTTCAGAGCTGATAGCTTCTTTTCTGACCATCATTACGAACTGTTCCTTTTTTGTTTTTACATAACAAAAGGGGATGTCTAAAAAATAGACATCCCCCTAAAATTAATAAAAATAGCAACCTATTTCTTTGGCTTTTTAACATCCACAATCTCTATTTCAAATTGTAGAGCCTCTTTTGGACCGATCGGACCACTACCATTGTCGCCATACGCAAGCTCTGCCGGAATGTAAAGAGTAGCTTTACCACCCTTGCCCAACAATGCAACACCTTCGCCAAATCCTTTGATCATTGCACCCTCTTGATTAGTGTATGTCATCGGATTTCCTGAATCTTTACTCGACTCAAGCTTTACACCCTTTGAATTGGTAAGCGTGTAGTGAAGAGTTACAGTATCGCCAATAACGATCTTATCTCCACCTGCCTCTTCAATCTTGTATAGAAGTCCGCTACCACTAGCCTTTACACCATCTTCCTTTGCCATATCTGCTAGAAAAGTTTGTGCAAGCTTTTCGTTCTCAACTGCAAGAGCCTGACGTTTTGCTTCATCCTCCTTTGGCTTTACCTCTGTGAAGTAATGGCGTAGGAACTCCTGAGTCTCCTCAGTTGTCATAGCTGCATTGCCCTCGAAAGCATCAACGATACCCTTACAGATTAACTCATAGTTGAGTGTAGAGTCTACGTTTTTTTTCAGAGAGTTTGCTACGTCAAGTCCAAGGGCATAGGCTAGTGAATCTTTTGTAGTCGAGATTTTTCCGCCGTGTCCGCATGAGGTGGCAGTTGATAGCGCAAAAATTGCGCAAATTGTTAAGATTACCTTTTTCATAAAGCTTTTAATGTTGTTTATTTGTTTAAT
>CAYJMA010000043.1:6973-12985 GCA_964371475.1 uncultured Rikenellaceae bacterium
TTAGATATAATTTCTCTCCCCCGTTAAAAAAAATGTAAGGCGCAAATATAATGATTTTTTATAAAAAAACCACAAAACTGAAAAAAAACTATCCGATCATCGTAACAACTGCCTTGACGGCATAGATCTTTTCGATACTTTGCTTGTCAATTGTTACCTCGTCGAAGTCAACCGAATTTCTTGGTTGTAGTATTAGTTTATTGTTGTCTTGATTATAGCTACGTACAATTTTAATTGTAGAGTATTCTTTTGTAACTACCAAATATGGTAAGCCTGGAAGGACTGTCTCTACATCAATTTGCTTTACAACAACTGTTGCACCGTTTGGAATATCAGGAGACATAGAGTTTCCCAAACACTGCACAGCAAAGTCCGCACTTACAGGCAAACTAATATTATATAAAGGTGACATCTTCTCATTGCTACCTTTATTGAGCTGCGTAGCATCTAAATTATAGTAGGGAATAACCATACCAGGATCAATGCCAGCTGCGCTAACACCGACCATCATTTCTCCATCTCCGGTCAGAAGCCAGGAGCGGTTAATCTGCGGGTATTTTCTCGTAATCAGACTCGACAACTCCTTGCTTACACCAAACGAGCCTCGTTTGATTTGATATAAATTTTCGGAACGTTTTAGCCCGATGGTTTGAGCAAATTTATTGGTGCTGTATCCACTCCACTTAATTACTTGTTCGAGTCGCTGCCACGGTGTCATAGGAATCTTGTCTTTGATATTAAATTTCATCGCAAAGGTATAATTTATTTATTGATATTTCAAACAGATATATTCTTTTTTACATAACTATTTATTAGCGTTGTGCAATGTTTTATCTGTTTTGATGTCTAAATTTTACAAATATCAGTCCAAACTGACTCTATGATTACCGTTACTATAAATTATAAGCGAAATAATAATGCTTTGTAGTATTGCAGGATCAAAAAAAATACCTATCTTTGTGGCGAGACTTGATAAAATGAGGGGCGAATTGCCCCTTTTTTATATAGTTGATTAAGGATTAAATGATTGATAAAGAGCGTATTGTACAGATTGCGGAAGAAGTTTTAGGTGATAATTCCTCCGAGTTGTTTGTCGTTGAGGTCAAAGTCTCAACTGCAAACGATATTGAAATTGTTGTGGACTCCGACACAAGAGTCTCAATAGATGAGTGTGCGAAACTGAGCAAGAGTATCGAAACTCAACTTGAAGAACAAGGTGTTGAAGATTTTTCTCTTACTGTCTGTTCGTCTGGCATCGGATACCCGCTAAAGACCATCCGTCAGATGAAAAAGTGTGTGGGCAAAACCGTGCAAATCATTCTGCATACTGGTAGTAGAGTTGAAAGAGAATTAGTGGAGGTTAGCGACAGCGAAATCACCGTGAGCTTTAGCGAGAAAATTGCAGTAGAGGGTAAAAAGCGCAAAGAAGTGGTTGTTAGAACCGAGATAATACCAAACAGCGAGATTAAAACCATTACAGAGCTACTTACCATTAAGTAGAGCAAAGACAAATTTTTAAGAAATATAATTTATTAAATCATACACGAACATATGGAAACGATTAATTTAGCAGGTAATTTTTCTGAATTCAAGGAGCTAAAGAACATTGATAGACCCACAATGATGGGGGTTCTCGAAGACGTATTCCGCTCAATGCTACAACGCACCTATGGTACAGATGAAAACTATGACATCATAGTCAATATCGAGAAGGGAGACCTTGAGATATGGCGCAGGAGAATTGTTATGGAGGATGGAGATGTGCTTGATGATAATTTCCAGATTTCGCTATCAGATGCGCAAAAGTTGGATGAAAGTTATGAAATTGATGAAGAGGTCTCGGAGTTGATGCCTATGAGTGTATTTGGTCGTAGAGCGGTTCTCGCAATTCGCCAGAACCTTGCGTCGAGAATCGCTGATATCGAAAAAGCAAACCTCTTTGCTAAGTATTCGGAGCGTATTGGAGAGCTTATCACTGGCGAGGTATATCAAGTGTGGAAACGCGAAATGCTCGTGCTCGACGACGACGATAATGAGCTCGTGCTGCTCAAACAAGATCAAATTCCAAGCGATTTTTTCCGCAAAGGCGAGAGCGTAAGGGCGATCGTAAATCGAGTGGAGATGGTAAATGGCACACCAAAAATCTTCTTGTCGAGAATTGCTCCAGAGTTCCTTGAAAGGCTTTTTGAAATGGAAGTGCCAGAAATTTTTGACGGTGTTATCACCATAAGAAAAGTAGTTCGTATTGCCGGAGAGCGAGCAAAAGTTGCTGTGGAAAGCTATGATGAGAGAATAGATCCAGTTGGTGCTTGTGTTGGAGTAAAAGGGTCTCGTATCTACACGATAGTTAAGGAGCTTAGGGGTGAGAACATTGATGTGGTGAACTACACAACCAATATTCAGTTGTTGATTCAACGCGCTCTGAACCCTGCGAAAATTTCAAGCGTCAGCCTAAACGAAGAGACAAAGACAGCTGAGGTACACCTCAAACCATCTGAAATATCTATGGCAATTGGTAAAGGAGGACTAAACATTCGACTCGCAAGTATGCTTACAGGTTATGATATTGATGTCTATCGTGAGGGTGCAGTTGCCGACGTAGAGGACGATGTTGACTTGAAAGAGTTTGATGACGAGATTGAAAGCTGGGTAATTGACTCGCTCATTAAGGTGGGCTATGATACAGCTCGCTCGGTTCTTGCTCAAGATGTTGCAGAGCTTGCAAACAGAGCAGACCTTGAGGTCGAAACAGTCGAGGAGGTAATGGCTATACTTAGAACGGAGTTTGAATAACAACTGTAAGTTCGATAGGGGATATGCATTGTGTACGCGAGGCAAAAGTATTAATGGTGTGAAGCAATAGGGATAGCATAAGAGGCGATGATGAGAACTTCCTTGCGGAGTGGTAGAGTTGAAAAAAGAGTAATAATTAGGAGATAGAAATAACAGAACAGATATGGCCGAACAGAAGAAAGTTAGACTCAGTGCACTTGCACGCACCTACCAGGTTGGTGCACACCACCTTGTAGACCTGCTCAATTCAAAAGGAATAGGTGAGGGTGTAAATCCTAATACTATATTAAATGCTCAGCAGATTGCCGCACTGAGTAAAGAGTATGGTGCAACGCAAGGAGAGGTTGATAAGGCTGATATCAGAGAGGTGATTCGCACCGTTTCTCCCGCTCCTAAAACCGGTGATAAACCATCACAAGAGATTAAGAGGGAAGCTACTCATAAGCCTAAAATTGTTGGTAAGATTGATCTCGATGCGCCCAAGGTGTCTAAAAGTGCAACAGCAGTTGAGGATCCCAAGGTAAGTGAAAGTTCTCCAAAAGCTGTGGAGGTAGAGAGCGTAGTTGAGCCAGAGAAGAAAGAAGTAGTGAAAGTTCAGGAAGTTGTGAATACTCCAAAGGTGGAGAACGAGCTTAAGAGCAGTGTTGTTGAGAAGAAGGAGGAGGAGGAGAACGTGAAGGTAGAAGCGGTAGTTAAGCCGCAGAGCTCATCGGTTGAGAACAGCACAGAGGCGACCCCGTCTCAGGAAGTTCAGCCAGAGATCAAAAAGGAGGATGAAGTCTTCAGAGCAAACGAAACCGAGAAACTCTCAGGGCCAAAGATTCTTGGTAAGATGAGTTTGCCTACTCCGTCGCAGAGTGGTGCAGGTCGAGGTAAACGAAATAGAATAAAGAAGAATAGAGTCGATATTAGTGCCAACCCAACTGGAGGCGCGGGTGGAGATCAGCAGCAACAGCAGCAGAAAGGTCGTCCGAGTGGTGGTGGTCCACAACAAGGTGGTGGGCGGAAGTCAAAAGGCGATAAGACTCGTTCAAAGGCTCCGGTTCGTGAACAGGTTAGTGAGGAGGATGTTCAAAAGCAGATAAAGGAGACACTTGCAAGACTTACCAATAAGGGATCTAAGACCAAGTCGTCAAAGTATCGTAGAGATAAGCGCGAGGCTATCCAAGGAAAGATGGCAGAGGAGATGGAGCAGATGCAGGAGAAGAGCGGCACACTGCAAGTTACCGAATTTGTGACAGTGCAGGAGCTTGCAACTATGATGGATGTGTCGGTAGGAGAGGTCATAGCGGCTTGTATGAACCTCGGGCTTATGGTTAGTATCAATCAGCGTTTGGATGCCGAGGCACTTGCTATTGTCGCCGAGGAGTTTGGTTACAAAGTAGAGTTTGTGTCAGTTGAGATACAAGAGGCGATAGACCAGGAGGAGGATAGTGCAGAGGATCTGGAGTCTCGCCCACCTATTGTAACAGTTATGGGGCACGTCGACCACGGTAAGACATCACTTCTTGACTATATTCGTAAGGCGAATGTAATTGCCGGCGAGGCAGGTGGTATCACACAGCACATTGGAGCCTACTCTGTGAAGCTCGAAGATGGTAGAAAGGTTACATTTCTTGACACCCCGGGTCACGAAGCCTTTACGGCGATGCGAGCTCGTGGTGCAAAGATAACCGACGTTGCTATCATTATAGTTGCAGCAGATGATGCTATAATGCCACAAACGAAAGAGGCAATCAATCACGCCGAGGCGGCAGGTGTGCCAATGGTATTTGCGATCAATAAGGTAGACAAAGATGGTGCAAATCCAGATAAGATCAAGGAGCAGTTATCTGGTATGAACTATTTGGTGGAGGATTGGGGCGGTAAGTACCAGAGCGAGGATATATCTGCAAAGAGCGGTTTGAATGTAGACAAGCTATTGGAGAAGATTGTTTTAGAGTCTGAGTTGCTTGAGCTCAAGGCCAATCCTAAGCGTAAGGCGTCGGGTTCGGTTATTGAGTCATCGCTTGACAAGGGGCGTGGATATGTCACCACGGTTCTTGTGCAAAATGGTACGTTGCACGTAGGAGATGTTTTATTGTCGGGTATTTATACAGGTCGTGTAAAGGCTATGTTCAACGAGCGTGGTAAGAAGATTGAGACGGCGGGACCTGCGACTCCGGTGTTGGTGCTCGGTCTCAACGGAGCACCTCAGGCGGGTGATATGTTTAACGTTATGGAGGACGATAAAGCGGCGCGCGAGATTGCCACGAAGCGAGAGCAGTTACAGCGTATGCAAGGTCTCCGCACGCAGAAACATATTACACTCGACGAGATAGGTCGTCGTATTGCGATTGGGTCGTTCAAGGAGCTCAATATCATTGTGAAGGGTGATGTTGATGGATCGATCGAGGCACTTACCGATTCGCTCATTAAGCTATCTACCGAGGAGGTTCAGGTAAATGTGATTCACAAGGCGGTGGGGGCAATCTCTGAGAGTGATGTGCTACTTGCGGCAGCCTCGAATGCAATTATCGTAGGTTTCCAGGTAAGACCATCGGCGGCGGCTCGCAAGCTCGCAGAAAAAGAGGAAATAGATATCCGTCTATATTCGATCATATATGACGCTATCAATGAAATTAAGGATGCTATTGAAGGTATGCTTGCACCGGACACCAAGGAGGAGATTACATCATCGGTGGAGGTTATCGAAACGTTTAAGATTAGTAAGGTAGGTACCATTGCAGGTTGTATAGTGCGTGAGGGTAAGATAGTGCGTGGAAATGCTGTAAGGGTTATTCGTGATGGCATTGTGGTTTACACAGGCAAGTTGAATTCGTTGAAGAGATTCAAGGATGAGGTTAAGGAGGTGAACGTAAACTTGGAGTGTGGACTTGGTATTGAGAATTATAATGATATAAAGGTGGGCGACATAGTGGAGAGTTATACTGTGGTTGAGGTCGCCCGCAAACTATAATTTTTTTTGTGAAAATTGCGAACTGCATCGTTGGTAATTGCTTTTTGAGTTGCTCATTTACGAGAGTAAACTCGCAATTAAAAAACATTTACCGCCTTGCATTTCATCAATTTTGACAAAAAAAAGAGTGAAAATTGCGAACTGCTTCGTTGGTAATTGATTGTTTGAGTTTCTCATTTACGAGAGTAAACTCGCAATTGAAAAGCATTTACCGCCTTGCATTTCATCAATTTTGACAAAAAAAAGAGTGAAAATTGCGA
>CAYJMA010000044.1:0-12655 GCA_964371475.1 uncultured Rikenellaceae bacterium
TGCGGAAAAAGTGAAGCCGCCGGCAGGCAGTGTTATCAATGTCAAAAAATAAAAAGGTCAAGAAGGTCGCATGGGGTGGCGTACGTCCGCAATTAGGAGTTTGCAGGCAGAGACGTACGACTGAGGGAGTCCAAAGAGGCAACGCAAGTTGGCGGACTCCACTACTGTTGACAATTGCGGGGAGTCGCACGTCCGCCCTGGGTGGCTTGCTCTAAAAATGACCGCAGAGATGCACTCAGAGCGCACGCATAACATAGTTGCTATATATAAAAAACTATCAGAGATATAAATAGCAAAATACTAAAAAGAGTGGGGTAGTGTAATCCTACACTTAACATAAGAGGTTAAACACTTACGTCATACTCGCGCAGCGCATCATTTAGCGAGGTCTTGAGTTCAGTTGATTTCTTACGCTCACCGATAATCAGGGCACAGGGCACTCCGAAACTGCCGGCAGGATACTCGCGATTGTAAGTTCCGGGTATCACCACTGAGCGTGGTGGAACATAGCCACGATACTCCTTCCCGCTGATCGTATCAATGATTTTGGTGGATCCTGTCACCACCACATTTGCGCCAAGCACTGCACCCTCACAAATTCTTGCGCCCTCCACCACTATGGCACGACTGCCAATAAAACAGTTATCTTCGACAATAACCGGAGCTGCTTGCACGGGTTCGAGCACTCCTCCAATCCCCACGCCACCGCTAAGGTGCACACCGCTACCAATCTGCGCACAACTACCTACCGTAGCCCACGTATCGACCATCGTTCCCTCGCCAATCCACGAACCGATGTTCACAAACGAGGGCATCATTATAACACCCTGACTAATGTACGCTCCATAGCGTGCCACGGCGTGTGGTACAACCCGCACGCCAAGATCCTGATAACCACTCTTCAGCTCAATCTTATCATAGAACTCCAATTCGCCAGCTCTCATCGTACGCATACTCTGAGTCGGGAAGTAAAGTATAACAGCTTTCTTTACCCACTCGTTTACCACCCACTCTCCATCACCGGTAGGCTCGGCACAACGTAGCTTGCCTTGGTCGAGAAGTGCGACAACCTCCTCTATTGCATCTCTGCTGCTGCTTAGCAGATCGCGATCTTGCCATACACCCTCTATCTTTGTTCTTAGATCTTCGTACTTCATAATCTTAAATATCTTTAAGTGTTACTATAATTGGTCTGTGGTCAGAGTAGCTCCACTTCGGTGAGCTATATTCGAGGCACTCAAACATATCATCGTTGTAGAGCACATAGTCGATTCGAAACATACCCAGTATCGGAATGTAGGATGTGCCGTATCCGCTTCCGCACGAAGTAAATGCATCGCTGAGCGTACCTCGAACAGTTCGATAGGTGTAGGTAGCTGCAGGAGAGTTGAAATCGCCTGCAACGATCACTCTGTTACTGTGTCTCTCTATGTCAGCGCGCAGACTATCGGCCTGAATACTCCTCAGTTGGAAGTTGTGAGACATCCACTCGAACATCTTTTTGCCAAGTATTCGAGTGCTATCGCCCTGAATGATGTTGCGCAGTCCGTGGTCGTGATTCAGCGCACTAACCGAGGTTGTTTGTAGGTGAGTGCAAAACAGTCTGATGGTGTCGCCAAGGTGGATTAAATCGCATCCAACATATCCATTGTGAGTACCCTCGAAGCTCATAGTTTTACGATTCTCAAGCGGATATTTGCTTATGATAACAATACCGGAGTAGCCGTGTAGACTCGCTGTTGGATCGTTCTGATAGATCCGGTATGGGTATCTGTCAAAGAGTCTATCGACGATCTCCAACTCGCTCGAATCTCTCACCGAAAACTCCTGCAAACACACGATATCGGCATTCTCCTTGCTCAGTGTCTCACAGATCTTTTGTAGATTATTTGTTGTGCTATGGAACAAACCCATATTATGAGTATTGTAACTAATGATCTTCACTCTATATTCATCCTTACTGGTGGTGCTGGTGTCGTACTGCTCAGTCCACTTGATCTGGATATAGTTCCTCATTGTGCTAAATCCCATAACAATTGGTATTGCCATTAAGATTGCATAACCTTTGCTCCATCGAATAACCCACACTACCAACAAAAGGGTGCACCCAAGATAGATTATCGGTGCTCCAAGCGCAAGGTATGCAAAGATAACAGTGCTTTGCGGGTTGATGTATCCAGCCATTACAACGCATAGACCAAGCACTGCAAAGACTACCGAGGTTACTCCAAGCAGAAATTTTATCGCCCTGACAAATATGTTTTTTCTGCGTCTCACTCTACTTTTCTATATCCTCTGTGTTTTTTTCCACAGCAGCAACAACAACAAACCGAAGATCATACCTCCGAGGTGTGCAAAGTGTGCAACATTGTCGTTTGCCGAGAAGCCCAAAATAAGTTCAATCGCACCATATCCGATTACAAACCACTTGGCTTTGATAGGCACTGGTATGAAAAAGAGGTAGAGCGGAACGTTGGGATGCAGCACTCCAAAAGCGAGAAGTATACCATACACCGCTCCAGATGCACCAATGGTTAGTCCATAGTCGCCCGTTAGGCTCATCACCAGTAGGTTCAAAACCCCAGCTCCGATGCCCGTAACCATATAGTAGAGCAAAAATTTTCCTGCACCGAGGTCATACTCAAGTTGTCTGCCAAACATCCACAGAGCAAACATATTGAAGAAGAGGTGAGAAAAACCGGCGTGGAGAAACATATAGCTAACCAACTGCCACACTCTAAAGTCCGGACTCTCAAAGGGATAGAGCACCAAGTACTTATCAATAAAGGGGTTAAACTGCGGCAAAAAGTTGATAAATATCATTGCCACAATGTTGAGCATTAACAGGTTGCTCACTACGCTTCTTATCTCAAATCTCATCTCTTAAATCGTTTATCAATATCTTCTATTATCTCAATTATCTTTAGTCCCGATGGAGTGTACATCGGTTCGGCACAGCTCAGCAACCTTTCGATAAGTGCGCTACACTCGATCTGGCTAAGCATTGTTGGACTTTGCATAAGTATGCTTTCGGTAGAGAGCTGAGCAATTTTCTCGCGTATGTTCACTGCCTCTTTGTCTTCGATAAGAAGCACCAAGTCTTCGATCTCAAGCCCCACCGGCATAGAGGTTACGCAAATGGAGTTCGCACCTTGATCCTCAAAGTAGAATCCACTCTGACGATACAGCTCAATGTTTTCCATAGCCTCTATCTTCTGCTCCATACTCAACTCAATGCTTTGTGGGTGCGCAAGAAGTTGGCTGCTAACTACGTGCGTCTCCCTTAAAGCGTCTTCATATGCTACTCTATGGCGTGCACGAGCAATATTGATTATCATCAGTCCTTGCCCTCCTTCTATCTCCGCAACAAGATACTTACCATCAACGACCTGAAGCGATGTGTAGCTCCTCTCAACCTCTAATATCTCTTCGTTACTCTCCTCACGAAGTTTACTCATAATGAAACTCTCATCAAAGTGCGCCTTCTGTTCGTCAAACTCCTCGGGAATTTCGTTACTATCCCACTCACTGTTCTCGAACGGGTTGTAGCCCTTCGGTGAACTATATTTCGGAGGTGGCGGAGTGTACGGGCGTTGTGGGTTGAAACTCGGAATGGTTATCTCGCTGGGAGTAAAGTCAATTGGTTCGATGATGTTGAACTTACCCAAGGCTTGCCGAACTGCAGAGGTCAATATCTGCACCACAAGATCCTCGTCTTCAAACCGTATCTCGGTCTTTGTCGGGCTGATGTTTACATCGATATTACTCTCATCAATGGTCATAAAGACAAAGAACGTCGGGGCGCTACTTGCTCCAATCAGTCGATCGAATGCCATACAGATTGCCTTTTGAAAACGGTGATTTCTGAAGTATCTGCCATTTACAAAGAAGTAATTTTCGGCTCTACCCCGTACCTTTGCCGTATCTGGCGTGCCTACATATCCGCTGATGGAAACCAGTGGCGAGGAGGCATCAATAGGTAGCAATTTCTTGGCATACGATGGTTTGGTTAGTGCAACTATCCTACTTAGACGATTCTGAGCTGGTAGTATTAATGGAAATTCACCACTGCCATCGCCATACTCAAAGGTTATCTCTGGGTTTATCATTGCCACTCGCGTAAACTCGGTACGAGCAACTTTGGTTTCGTAGGCATCACCCTTGAGGAATTTGCGCCGAGCCGGGACACTATAAAAGAGATTACGCACAGTAATTGCAGTGCCGACTGCAGCGCCACACACCTCCTTACTAATCTCCACACCGTCGCGCACTATGATCTTTGTGGCAACCTCGTCCTCTTCCCGTCTGGTGGTAAGCTCCACCTCTGCCACCGAGGCAATCGAAGCGAGTGCCTCTCCCCGAAAACCAAACGTGCGCAGTGCAAATAGATCCTCTGCACTGCGAATCTTTGAGGTAGCGTGCCTAAGAAAGGACTTCGAGGCATCCTCCGAAGACATCCCACAGCCATTGTCTATGACCTGAACCAGCGTTCGTCCGCCACCCTCCACCCGAACCACAATCTTGCTCGCACCAGCATCCACCGCATTTTCCATCAACTCCTTGACAATAGATGCCCCGCGCTGAACAACCTCGCCGGCTGCTATCTGGTTTGCAATATGTATGGGCAGTACCTCAATCATAGCCTAAAAAAACAAGCTAATGGAATCTGCCATAAAAAACAGTACGGCTCCAAGCAATATCAAAAACAGAAGAGTACGAATCAAAACAGCACCTGACTTGCGCTGCAACTTGTTAGACGATCGCATACGCCGAACTCGTGAAGCCCTGATGATCGACCCCGGGACATACTCCTCCTCTTTGCCAGCTTCGTAATTCGGGTCTGATCTGCGCAACTTCTCACGCTCTTCGGCCTCAGGGTCCCAGTACATAGGCCTATACTCAAAGGATTTGGGCTTATTCCGTGTGCCAAAACTTAGCATAACCGCTTCTTTATTTCTTCGCTCTGCTCCTCATAGCCTGGTTTGTTGAGCAGTGCAAACATATTTGCTTTGTAGTCCTCCACACCAGGTTGATCAAAAGGATTTACGCCAAGCACATAACCACTAATGCCACAAGCCTTCTCAAAGAAGTACAACAACTGACCGATCGAATATGCATCAATCTTCGGAAGCTCTATCTCGATGTTCGGAACTCCACCATCTGTGTGTGCGAGCATAGTGCCGAGTTGAGCCATACGATTAACCTCGCTCACTCGCTTACCTGCAAGGAAGTTCAATCCATCAAGGTTATCACTGTCTTTCTCGATAAACACCTCTTCGTCGGGCTCTCCAACAGAGATAACTGTCTCAAAGAGTGTACGCTCGCCTTGTTGAATGTACTGACCCATTGAGTGCAAATCGGCAGTAAATGACACCGATGCAGGGAAGATACCCTTACCCTCCTTACCCTCACTCTCTCCATAGAGTTGTTTCCACCACTCGCCAATGTTGCTAAGTTTTGGCTCGTACGATGCCAGTATCTCAATCTTCTTGCCCCTGCGATATAGTATATTGCGAGCTGCAGCATACTGAGCTGCAAGGTTCTCGCTATATGGCACATCTGCACCTGTGCTAATCTCCATATCCTTGGCACCCTCTACAAGTGCTTTGATGTCAACCCCAGCTACTGCCAGTGGAAGCAACCCTACGGGAGTCAATACAGAGAATCGACCACCAATATTATCCTCAATTACAAAGGTCTTGTAGCCCTCCTGTGTGGCAAGCGTGCGAAGTGCACCGCGACTACGAT
Source organism: uncultured Rikenellaceae bacterium (assembly GCA_964371475.1). Lineage (GTDB taxonomy): Bacteria > Bacteroidota > Bacteroidia > Bacteroidales > Rikenellaceae > Mucinivorans. Next base: position 5,749 of record CAYJMA010000044.1, read on the forward strand.
CCGTAACAGCTACGATGCGCTCGGCGGCTCCCTTCTTGCCATACCTGCGCTCGATCTCCTCCTTGATAATTCTAAATGCTACGGCAGGTTCGGTCGTTGTGCCAGACTTGCTGATCACAACACAAGCTACCGAGTAGTCCTCAAGCACCTCAAGCAACTCTGAGAGATAGTCCTCCGAAAGGTTCTGACCAGCAAATAGTACAAGTGGTGCCGAACGCTTCTTGCGCAACATCTCGAAGTTATGACCCAGAGCATCAAGCACTGACTTAGCTCCAAGATATGAACCACCAATTCCAACTACTACCACAACCTCTGCATTTGACGCCAAGTTGCGAGCTGTATTCTCAATATCGGCAATGGTAGCTGAGTCTATCGAACTTGGGAGGTCTACCCACCCCAAAAACTCACTACCCTCACCATTACCACTGTGTAGTAGACCATTGGCTGCTTCAACCTCGCCGATTACCTCTGGGGTAATCTCCACCCCGATCTTTGTTAAATTTAGTTTCATTTGAAAGTTTTTATATAAATTTATTTGTTATTTTTTGTATCTCTTTTCTCGCATTCTTATTCTCGTAGAGTATCTCATAGATACCATCTGCTATTGGCATATCAATGCTCACATCTTTGCTCGAGAGAACCTGCTTGATACAAGCCGCAGCGTAGTAACCCTCGGCAACCATATTCATCTCCATCTGTGCCACACGAGCTGAGTAGCCCTTGCCGATGAGTTGACCAAAGGTGCGATTGCGAGAAAAACCTGAATAGCAGGTTACCAACAAGTCGCCAAGGTATGCCGAGGCGAGAACCTGTCGCTCAAAGGGGTAGGTGCCATTCATAAAGTGTTCCATCTCTATAGCTGCGTTTGAGATAAGCACCGAAATAAAGTTGTCGCCATAGCCCAGAGAGTGGCACATTCCTACGGCAATGGCATATATATTCTTCAGCACTGCACCATATTCTGCTCCATATATATCGGTGCTGGTGGTTATACCTATATAGTCGTTATGGAACGCCGAGGCAATATCCCGAGCATTAGACTCACTCTTGCACGCAATCGTAAGTAGAGACTGTCGTTCAAGGGCGACCTCTTCGGCGTGGCACGGACCAGTTAGTACTCCGATGTTGTCGAAAGGCACTGTCCAGTGTTGGTTCAAATACTCTGCAATGGTGATATACTCACCCGGAACGATACCTTTGATCGCTGAGATGATAAACTTATCATTTAGCTCCATATCCAAATCTGCCATAACCTCCTTGATAAATGCCGAGGGAGTTGCAAGTATTATAATTTGGGCATCTGCCACGGCACTATTTATATCACTGTGGAGCTTCAACCGTTTGGTGTGAAAGTGAACCTGTCTAAGGTACTTTGGATTGTTTCTATGGGTGGAGATATGTTCGAGTATCTCACCATTGCGAACATACCAATCCACCGAACGGCTATTGTCCGTTAGTATCTTTACCAGTGCCGTTGCCCACGAGCCGTGCCCGATAACTGCAAAGCGTGTTGATCTATCTAACATAGCTCTTCGAGTTGTTTCTTTATTGACGCTATCTTACTCTGAGCATCGTTTTGTTTGGCATATTCGGTCTCAAGTACCTTTTGAGGGGCGTTGGCTACGAACTTCTCGTTGCCAAGCTTCTTGTTTACAGTCTCCAAAAATCCCTCAAAATACTTCAAATCCTTCTCTAACTTTGCACGCTCTGCCTCCTTGTCTACACTACCCTCTGGTAGTACGACGTAGTACTCAGTCGTCTTAACAATAAACGGAACAGTGCTACTATTATTGTTGCCGCTTAAATTCTCAACCAACTCAACATTGGCAAGTTTGTCAATGATCGATGCATATTCCACCGGATAGTTGTCGTCGTGGTTCACCACAACGCTTAATCTCTCTTTGGGCGAGATCTGCTTAGATGCCCTTACCGAACGAATCTCGCTCACGCCTTGCAGGGCAAGAACCATTCTCTCCACAACTCTATGGTCGCTATTTGTCGGTTGAGGAACACCATACAAACTAACCATAATACTCTGCCTATCGCCTCTACTACGCAAATGGTGCCAGATCTCCTCGGTGATAAATGGCATAAAGGGGTGTAGCTGTTGGAGAATATCCTCAAATATTACCTTCGTAGCCTCAATCGTTGCGCTATCTATTGGAGTGCCGTATGTGGGCTTTATTGCCTCAAGATATGATGCCGAAAAGTCGTCATAGAAGAGCTTATAGAGTTTAAGTAGCGCATCTGAGATGCGATAGTTCTCAAAATCTGAGTTCACCTGTGATACTGTTTTTCTAAACAGAGCGGTGAACCACTCCACGGCGAGCTTCGAAGACTCTGGCTGCTCCAGTGTGTCATCAACCTCCCACATAGAAATAAGTCTAAAGGAGTTCCAGATCTTACCCGCAAAGTTACGACCTTGCTCAATCTGGCTCTCGTCAAAGAGAATATCATTGCCTGCCGAACCGAGCATCATCATTGCCACGCGAACCGAATCTGCACCATACTTTGCAATAAGGTCAAGCGGATCTGGCGAGTTGCCCAATGATTTGCTCATCTTTCGGCGCAACTTATCCCGAACAATACCCGTAAGGTAGACATTACCAAATGGCTTCTCACCACGGTACTCATACCCGGCAATTATCATACGTGCAACCCAGAAGAAGAGAATCTCGGGAGCTGTCACCAAATCATTAGTAGGGTAGTAGTACTTTATTTGCTCATTGTCGGGCTCCAGAATTCCGCCAAAAACCGAAATGGGCCACAACCACGAGCTAAACCAAGTGTCGAGCACGTCGTCATCTTGTCGCAACTCGTCAATAGTTATAGCACTGTCTATACCCTTGGCAAGCTCAAAAGCCTCCTCTATGGTCTCAGCCACAACATACTTGCCACTTGGGAGATAGAATGCCGGGATGCGCTGCCCCCACCACAGCTGGCGACTCAAGCACCAATCCTTTACGTTTTCCATCCAGTGGCGATAGGTATTCTTAAACTTGGAGGGGTGCAATGCAACTATATCTTCCATCACTGCCTTGAGAGCAGGCTCCGATAGCTCCTTCATAGATAGGAACCACTGAGTAGACAACTTCGGCTCGATTACCGCACCGCTACGCTCCGATGTCCCCACCTTATTTGTATAGTCCTCAATCTTCTCAATAAGGTTTGCACGCTCCATATCTCCTACAATTAGCTCTCTGACCTCGAAACGATCCTTACCTGCGTACTCTTCTCCTCCGTGATCGTTGAGTGTGCCATTGTCGTTGAATATATCAATAGAGGGTAGATTATGCTTCAGACCGATGTTATAGTCATTGATATCGTGCGCTGGGGTGATTTTGAGCGCACCGGTGCCAAACTCAATATCGACGTACTCATCCTCGATGATTGGAACCTCGCGCGTGGTCATCGGTACTACAACCCTCTTGCCTCGAAGGCTCTTAAACCTTTCATCATCAGGGTTTACGCATACTGCCGTGTCGCCAAGGACGGTCTCGGGGCGAGTCGTTGCCACAATAAGACTCTCGTTGCTACCTACAACCTTGTAGCGTAGATAATAGAGCTTACTTTGTTGCTCTTGGTAGATAACCTCTTCGTCGCTCAGTGCAGTAAGTGCTGCTGGATCCCAGTTTACCATCCTCGCACCTCGATATATCTTACCCTTGTTGTACAGATCTACAAATACCTTAATGACCGAGGCACTCATATCCTCGTCCATTGTGAACTTCGTGCGTGCCCAATCGCACGATGCTCCGAGCTTTTGCAGTTGTTGCAAGATGATACCTCCGTGCTTCTCGGTCCACTCCCAGGCGTGTTTTAGAAACTCGTCGCGACTCAAACTCGACTTGGCAATGCCCTCCGCGGCAAGCTTCTGAACGACCTTTGCCTCTGTTGCAATCGAGGCGTGGTCGGTACCCGGAACCCAACAAGCATTCTTGCCCTCCATCCTCGCACGACGTACCAATACGTCTTGAATCGTGTTGTTGAGCATATGACCCATATGTAGCACTCCAGTTACGTTGGGAGGAGGTATGACTATAGTATATGGAGTTCGTGTGTGATCGATCTCGCTGTGGAAGTAATCCTTGGCTATCCATTCGCTGTACCATCGCTGCTCGATGAGTGATGGGTCATATTTGGCAGGTATCTCTGTCATTTTGTCAGATGTTTTTGCTTTGCATAATATTTGCCCATAGTCTATCGTTAATTACTCGACGATGGGTGAACTTTAAGACCACAAAGATAGTACTTTGCGACAAATTTAGCAAGTAGCTATTTTTTTTCTTAAATTTGCACGATTAAAATTTGAAGATGATGATTAAAAAATTAGATATTAGCGGTTTCTCGGAGATGTTTGATGGCGGAACGCAGATTATTCCCATACTCTCCGCTGAGGGTGATAGCGATGCTATGGAAAAATCTGTCGCACTTCCTGAAGTCTTGCCAATACTTACGTTACGCAGTTCGGTGATGTTTCCCGGGGCAATTACACCAATTACGGTTGGTAGGGAGAAGTCTATTAAATTGGTGCAAGAGGTGTCAAAGAGTGGTGGGCTTATCGGGGCAATTTTGCAAAAAGATCACTCGGTAGAAAACCCATCTGAGGAGGATCTGTATCGTATTGGTACTGCGGCCTCAATTCTAAAGGTCTTTGAGATGCCCAATGGTAATTTGACGGTAATACTCCACGGTACTAAAAAGTTTGAGGTTCAGGAGTATATAAGCAGCGATCCATATTATAGAGCTTCGGTGCGTCCGTTGCACGATATTATGCCTGACAAAAAGAGTGAGGAGTTGGACAACCTTGTGAGCACCATAAAGCAAGTGGCAATTGATATGGTTAGTATGAGTTCGTCGATTCCACAAGAGGCGCAGTTTGCTATTAAGAATATTGACTCGAATCGCGGGGTGGTGAACTTTATATCGTCGAATATGGAGTTCTCGGACGAGGAGCGTCAGCAGTTGTTGGAGGCTCCGGGGTTGATGGCACGTGCCAAGCTGCTGCTGGAGTTGTTGCTCATTGAGCAGAAGAGCCTGGAGGTCAAAAATGAGATTCAGAGCAAAGTGAGGGAAGGGCTTGATATGCAGCAGCGAGAGTATTTCTTGCATCAGCAAATGCGTACGATTCAGGAGGAGCTTGGAGATGACTCGCAAAGTGATATCGATGAACTCAGAGCAAGGGCAGAGAAGAAGAAGTGGGCAGAGGAGGTTCAAAAGGTCTTTGACAAGGAGATGGCTCGTCTTGAGAGGTTGAATCCGGCAATGAGCGAATACTCCATCCAGCTCAACTATCTGGAGTTGATGTTGACTCTACCGTGGGGTGAGATGACAAAGGATAATCTCGATTTGCGGCGTGCGCAAAAGAGACTCGATGCAGACCACTTCGGTCTCGATGATGTAAAGGATCGTATACTCGAACACCTTGCTGTGCTTAAACTAAAGGGAGATTTGAAATCACCTATACTCTGTCTTTATGGCGCTCCAGGGGTTGGTAAAACATCGCTGGGGAAATCGGTGGCAGAGTCACTGGGGCGAAAGTTTGGTCGCATTGCACTGGGGGGAATGCACGACGAGAGTGAGATACGAGGACACAGAAGAACATATATTGGAGCTATGCCAGGGCGTATTATTCAGACCATCGAGCGTGCTGGATCGTCAAATCCGGTGATCATACTCGATGAGATTGACAAGCTATCGGCGTCGTATCACGGAGACCCGAGCTCTGCGCTGCTTGAGGTGCTTGACCCAGAGCAAAACTCTACGTTTCACGACAATTACCTCGATATTGAATATGATCTCAGTAGCGTTTTGTTTATAGCCACTGCAAACAATATTGGAAATATATCATCTGCACTCAGAGACCGTATGGAGATGATAAACGTTAGTGGATATCTCACCGAGGAGAAGGTGGAAATTGCAGCAAAACACCTGTTACCAAGGCAGTTGGAGGCACACGGGGTGAAGAAATCTCAGCTCAAACTTGCAAAATCTGTGCTGGAGTATATCATCGAGAAGTATACTCGGGAGAGTGGGGTGCGATCGCTTGACAAGGTGTTGGCAAAGATCGTGAGGTACAGAGCCAAAGAAATTGCCTTTGAGCAAAAGTATAGCGTGTCGCTCAAAAAGGATGATGTAGCGATGATACTTGGCAAGGAAAAGTATAGGAGGGAGGTGCAGGATGGGAAGGTAAATGTTGGAGTTGTTACGGGCTTGGCGTGGACAGAGGTTGGTGGAGAGATACTCTTTATCGAGTCGTCGCTAAACCCAGGTAAAGGAGCACTTGTGTTGACCGGAAATCTTGGGAATGTTATGAAGGAGTCGGCAACGATTGCCCACGGTTGGGTTAAATCGGCAGCTGCTAAACTTAAGATTGACGCTGAAAAATTTGAAAAGAATGACATCCATCTCCATATTCCAGAGGGTGCTATACCAAAGGATGGACCATCGGCGGGTATTACGATGGCTACGGCACTTGCATCGATATATACAGGTCGTGGGGTAAAGGCAAAGATTGCTATGACCGGGGAGATTACACTTCGAGGTAAGGTGCTTCCGGTAGGTGGGGTCAAGGAGAAGATTCTGGCAGCGCGTCGTGCGGGAGTGACAGAGATTTTGCTCAGCTCTCAAAACCGCAAGGATATTGAAGAGATAAATGAACAGTATGTCTCGGGCTTAACCTTTCATTATGTGGACACAATAGATGAAGTGCTCAAGTTGGCACTTGTGTAGGGTGTAGTTTTTATTTCCGTTACTTATGTGGGTCAAAAGTAACGGGGCCCTTTTATCAGAGTGCTGTTTTTTTTTGCTCTACAAATTGGTTATATAGTTAGAGTAGGTAGTCAAAAAAAATCACTTTTTCCGCAGATTAAAGCTGTAAATGCGACACTTTGTTCTTTTGTTTGTT
>CAYJMA010000045.1:0-12618 GCA_964371475.1 uncultured Rikenellaceae bacterium
ATAGCCCAACTCCTACTGCAAATTAACGCAATAAAATTAAGTCCTGCAAATCCATTTACTTGGGCAAGTGGATGGAGGTCTCCTATTTACTGTGATAATCGTAGTGCTTTGTCGTATGTGTCGGCTCGCAAGGAGATTTATGCAGGTTTTTCGGCTATCATATCTGAGAAGTATCCCGAGTGTGAGGTCATAGCAGGTGTTGCAACTGGAGCAATTGCGTGGGGACTTGGTGCGGCAGATATGCTCGAAAAGCCTATGATCTATGTTCGCAGCGCAGCCAAAGGACACGGGCTCTCGAATCAAGTCGAGGGGCACTTTGAGAAGGGGCAGAAGGTGGTTGTGGTCGAGGATTTAGTCTCGACAGGTGGTAGCTCACTCGCAGCGGTGGAGGCTTTACGAAGCAGCGGTTGTGAGGTGCTCGGTATGGTAGCTATATTTACCTATGGGTTTGCTCAGGCGGACGAAAACTTTAGTAATGCAGCAGTGGAGCTTACGACACTCTCCAATTATGAAACCTTGATAGAGATTGCAGCAAAGAGCGGATATGTGAGCCAAAACGATATTGACACGCTAAGGGAGTGGCGCAAAGCTCCACATAGTTGGTAAGAGAAAGAAACGTAGTATGAAATACGAGAGCAAGCAACACACAGCGAGTGCTTCAGCAAGCACGGTGTATGAAAGATTTAGCAATTTTGAGAATCTCAATCCCTATATTGGCGACAAGGTAGAGGATTGGCAAGCGACCAAGGATCGGTGTTCGTTCAAGGCTCAGGGTATGACCCTCAAGCTCAGGATGGAGACCCCATCCGAGGTTTTAGATAGCAGTGGCAAGGACTATGTCATAAAGGTAGTGGGGGAGGATACGCCGGTTGCTATTTCAATGTGGTTGCAACTCAAGGAGGTTGCTCAAGATACAACAAAGTTAAGAGTCGTGGCAGAGGTTGAGCTTAATATGATGCTAAAGATGATGGTCGGCAGCAAGCTCAAGGATGGTGTTGAGGCGATGGCACAAAGGATAGCGCAGAGTTTTTAATTTCAATCAACGATAAAAGAAATATGTATAGGACAAAAAGTTGCGGAGAGCTTCGAATAGAAAATAGTGGCAGTGAGGTTACCTTAAGCGGTTGGGTGCAAAAGGTTCGATCGCTTGGATCGATGGCATTTATTGACCTACGAGATAGGTATGGTATTACGCAGATTGTCGTCGATGAGAGTTCCCCGAGAGAGCTCCTTGCAGCTGCAGAGAAGTTGGGTAGAGAGTATGTTGTGCAGGTGGTAGGGGTGGTTCGGCAGAGGCAGAGCAAGAATAGTAAGATGGCTACTGGAGATGTTGAGGTTTTGGCAAGTAGCATAACGGTGCTGAACCCGTCGAAGACCCCGCCATTTACCATTGAGGAGAATAGTGATGGTGGAGATGAGTTGCGTATGCACTATCGCTACTTGGATCTGAGGCGTGCACCGTTGCAGCGTAACATTATATTGCGACATAGATTAACGCAAGCAGTACGTAGGTATCTCGATGGCGAGAATTTTCTTGAGATCGAGACTCCTTATCTGATAAAGTCTACTCCTGAGGGAGCGCGAGATTTCATCGTGCCCAGTAGGATGAATCCGGGGCAGTTTTATGCACTACCACAATCACCGCAAACCTTCAAACAGTTGTTGATGGTTAGTGGATATGATAGGTATTTTCAGATAGTTAGGTGCTTCAGAGACGAGGATTTGCGCGCAGATAGGCAGCCCGAGTTTACGCAAATAGATTGCGAGATGGCATTTGTAGAGCGTGATGATGTGCTTATGACCTTTGAGGGTATGGCACGAGCAATGTTCAAGGAGGTTTTGGGCATTGAGCTGGATGCTGCGGAGTTTCCAAAGATGAGTTATAGCGATGCGATGAAGTACTATGGGTGCGATAAGCCCGATATTCGTTTTGAGATGAGGATATGTGAGTTTTCTAAAGAGCTGAAGGGTAATGGGTTCCCTCCTTTCGATAATTCGGAGTACGTGGGAGGAATATGCGCTAAAGGAGCAGCTACCTATACTCGTAAACAGCTTGATGAGCTAACGGCTTGGGTAAAGCGTCCGCAGATAGGGGCATCAGGACTGATCTATGCACGAGTGGAGCAGGATGGTTCGGTGAAGTCGAGCGTGGATAAGTTTTTTGAGCAGAGTGAGCTTCAGGCTTGGGCATCGGCTATGGGAGGCGAAAAGGGAGATTTGTTGTTGATAGTTGCAGGGACGAAGAAGATAGCGCAGAATGCACTATGCCAGCTTCGTTTAGAGTTAGGCGAGCAGCTTGGTCTTCGCACCTCGGGAGTCTTTGCACCGCTGTGGGTTGTCGATTTTCCTCTTCTTGAGTGGGACGAACAGAGTGGTCGCTACTTTGCAATGCACCATCCATTTACCTCTCCCCGAGCCGAGGATGTAGATCTCTTTATGAGTGGCGATCCCCGAGATGTTAAGGCGAATGCCTATGATTTTGTTGTCAATGGTGTTGAGGTAGGTGGCGGATCGGTGCGTATTCACAACAAGGAGATGCAGAGTAGGATGTTTGAGGTGCTTGGTTTTAGCAAGGAGGAGGCAGAGGAGCAGTTTGGCTTTTTGCTTGGGGCATTTGAGTATGGGGCGCCTCCGCACGGTGGCATAGCTTATGGGTTAGATAGGTTTTGTGCAGTTTTTGGTGGTGTTGATTCAATTCGTGATTACATTGCCTTTCCGAAGAACAATTCGGGTCGTGATGTAATGATAGACTCTCCTTCGACCGTAGGTGAGGAGCAGCTCAGTGAGCTTTCGTTGGAGATTAATAATTAGATTTCAAAGAGTTATGGGTATATTTGGTTTTAAGCGGAAGTCTACCAGTGATCCGAGTCAGTCGAGTGTTGAGAATATCCCTTCTCACGAAGAGCAGCTGCAGCAGGACTCTCATACGACTCTAAGCGAGGGTTTGGAGAAGAGTCGTCAAGGTTTTTTCTCGAAGTTGCACAGGGCAGTAGCTGGTAGATCTCGAGTTGATGATGATTTGCTCGATGAGCTTGAGGAAGTGTTGCTCAGCTCAGACGTGGGTGTTGATACGACAGTTAAGATTATTGGCGCGATCGAAAAGAGAGTTGCACGCGAGAAGTATATGGGGAGTGAGGAGTTGAGTAGGATACTGCGTGAGGAGGTTGCCGAGTTGCTCAAGGGCAAGGGTATTGATGATAGTTGGGGTGAGCGTCCAGAGGGGGGTGGTATGCCGTATGTTGTGATGGTTGTTGGAGTGAATGGGGTTGGTAAGACGACGACCATTGGTAAGTTGGCATCTCGCTTGCAGGAATCGGGCAAGAGGGTTTATATAGGAGCGGCCGATACGTTTAGAGCAGCAGCCATTGATCAGATAGAGGTATGGGCGGATCGTTCTGGCGCTAAGCTCATCAAGCAGCAGATGGGATCGGATCCAGCATCTGTGGCATATGACACTCTTCAGGCAGCAGTTGCGGCAGGTGCAGATGTAGTTCTTATCGATACAGCAGGGCGACTTCACAATAAGGTGAATTTGATGAACGAGCTGACTAAGATTCGCAACGTGATGCAGAAGGTTGTGCCTGGTGCGCCTCACGATGTTTTGTTGGTTCTGGACGGTTCGACAGGTCAGAATGCCTATGAGCAGGCGAAGCAATTTTCTGCCGCAACTCAAGTCAGTTCTCTTGCCATTACCAAGCTTGATGGTACTGCCAAGGGAGGTGTAGTGATCGGCATTAGCGATATGATGGGCATACCTGTGCGTTTTATAGGAGTTGGTGAGAGAGTTGAAGATCTTCGCGAGTTTGAGCCTCTGCCGTTCGTCCACTCACTATTTGGGGATAGTTAAAGGGTTTTAAGTATAAAGAAAAAAACACTAAAATACAAAATAATGAAAACAAAATTACTAATTCTTACTCTTACTCTATTTTTATTAATTTCTTGTAGCGATCATATGTGGACTTTAACAGGAGCTACAAATGAGACAGAAATTAAGCCAATGGGAGGTGCTAAAATGTTAAAATTTAGTTCGACTCAAAATCTTTCTAACGTCCTTGCTCAACTCGAAGAATCTAATATGATAGAAAATGGAGGAAATGTCTACGCTGTACTTTCTAGGGCAACAGATATTCCTATGGAATTTGTCTCATTACGAGATAAACTTATTCAACAATGTCTTCGAGAATTTAATCAAGCCGAGTTAGCTGAAATTAATAGTAAAGGACTCGTATATGAAACAGAAGACAGTATAATTAGCGATCCTCAAATGACATCTATACTCAATGAAGATAGAGAAGTACAGATAGCAAATAAAGTCTATCGCTATGTTGACCAGGGCTTAGTTATATATGACGCAGAAACGCTCATATATAATGAGAATTGGATAACAGATATTAATCACTCGTGTATGGATCATGGAGATTCATACACGATAGACGTAGAAGATCAAGTTGGATCAGCTACTTTTAGGAAAATTAATTATGACCCGATTTATAGAGAAATAGACCTTAACTATGATATACCAGTAACAAATGAACCTAATAATGATGACTATATTTATAGTGCAAGTATAAAACTTCAGGATGGCATTACAATTCCCGAGAACAGAGTAAAAAAAATCACATATGCCAAGGGTAATGGTGATGCGGGATTTTTAGGTAAATTTCTCAGTGGGTTATTTGGTACAAATGTAGTAGTAGATAACTATTTTGACAAAAGACATAGAATGAGACTGAGGATGTTTTCGCAAGACTATATTATTTATCGCTCTACTGGAATGACTGTTCGTATGCAAGAACGAACTCTTGGTATATGGTGGCGAAAAAAGGCACAGGAGTTCCGATACGGCTGGTCTGCTATTGAATGTAAGTACACATTCAACACACCCGTTTTTGGGATTCCATATAAATTGCCTAGTGGGCAAATAAAAAACCCTACATACCCAATAGGTATTGAGCGTTCGTTCCCATTTGCTAAGTCTGATATTGTATTGTTTAGCGTACCTCTAATTAATTATGATGTGACAACTGGTGATGTAAACCGAGTGCTTGCAATGGGGTTAAAGTCTGTAGCAAAAAATGTCCAAACTTGGTTTGCAGATAATAGAAATTCTGATAAAAAAGATAATCCTCGAGGAGTATATACTTTAACAAATGATGATAAAACAATACTAGCTGTCTTCCCACAAGGTGAGGAGACAGCCAGTAATTCAGGTAGAGAAAAAGTAATATGGGAGCACCAATGGTTTTCAGGTAATTTCACTATTGGCTTTAAATTGAATATAGGAAATATGCAATTCAACCCTAAGAATTTCTCACCAAACAATAATGTTGAAATACAAAGAGGTCGTATATATGCTGCGGTTAAATATAATAACGAATGGCGCGCTTGCGAAATCTCAACTCGATAAATAAAAGGATTTTAAATACAATGAAACTAAAACTGTTACTCACAACTATGCTTGTGTCAATTATTCTGGAGAGTAGTGCACAGGAATCTAAACAGGATTTTGCAAATGTTAAGATGTTTGAGTATGAAATAGGTGTAGGCATCAATTTTGGGCATAATAATTTCGATGCGTTATCTGCTACTACTTCACCGGGACTCCAACTATATGGGGAAATTAGACTTAATATCCCCCAGTCGGCTTTTGATGTTAGCACTCAATTTATGTTTGCAACTTTTAATAGAACAATCGAGGGATATTCAAATGAAATATTTTACAATAGGTACAGAGGGATTTTCCTCGTTTTCACAGACTACAATCTGCGAATTTGGAAGAATATATCACCATTTGTAGGAATAGGATTTGGAACTTCATTTGTGGATGCAGAGCTACCCACTGGAAGTAGCAAAACGCTTGCAACCTCTGGTAACTATGTACTTAACCCTCGTTTTGGAGTAGAACTTTTCAATCATCTAAGAGTATCTTTTGAGTATAAATGGATGTTGCAACAATCTGTGTCTAAAGAGTTGTCATTTTTTGGTGTCAATCTTGGGTATGCTTTTGGTGGTGGCTTAAAAAAGAAGTAAATTTACAGTAAGGGAGTTTTGCACAACTCCCTTGTTACCAATTTATAAAGATATCAACCAAAATATGGCAAGATAAATTTCGTTCGATTTTTATTATATGCTTTATTATCATATATCACAAAACAAACTGAGAAGAAAAAAACATATATAACAAAGAGCTATGAGCAAGACAACCGGATTGGGCAAAGGACTAAGTGCAATTTTCGAGACCGAGACCCATAATATTTCCAATGCAATTACAACCTCCTATGAGATTGACATAGATAAGGTTATCCCAAATAAAGGACAACCACGTACGATATTCGACGATGAGGCAATCGAGGAGCTCGCTCAATCGATAGAGCGACTCGGTGTCATTCAACCAATCACGGTGCGAGAGTTAAAGGATGGGAGGTATGAGATAATTAGTGGTGAGCGTCGGTATAGAGCGAGCAAACGTGCAGGGTTGCGTACAATTCCTGCCTATATTCGAGTGGCAGATGATGCCCAACTCCTTGAGATGGCACTTGTCGAGAATGTACAACGTGAGGAGCTTGGCGCACTTGAAATCGCTATGACCCTTGAGCGACTAACCGAGGAACTTGGCATCACTCAAGAGAAGTTGGGTCAGAGTATCGGCAAGCGTCGTTCGACAGTATCGAACTACTTGCGACTGCTGACACTCAGCCCGGTTGTTCAGGATGCACTCAGAAACGAGGTTATCTCTATGGGGCACGCCAAGGTGTTGGTATCGCTCAATGGCGAGCAGAAGGAGCAAGAGGAGTTGCTCAATGCAATTGTCTCAAAGGGTATGTCTGTTCGCGCCACCGAAGAGTTTCTCGCAAAGAGCAAAGAGAGTAAGAAGGGCTCAGTAAAGAGACCAAAGGTGGAGGCAGACTACACGAAATATTCTACACCTTTGGAGCAATTATTTGGCAAACAGAGCGTTAAGATTGAGGGAAATTCAAAGGGTAGTGGTAAGATTGTTATTAGTTTTAGCAGCGAGGTTGAACTATCTCAGATTGTGGCACAACTTAGTAATTAATGGGTAGAGATGAATAGTATTTGTCGAGTGTTGATCTTTTTTTTGTTGGGTGTAGTCTCTCAACAGTTGGCACTGTGTCAGGCACCAGCGGTGGTTGAGCGTGTGGTTGGCGGTAAGCGCGTCGGGGTGGAGGTCGACTCTGTTCTTTTTCAAAGGGATAGTCTTCGTCGGGATAGTATCTCGAAGATCGGTTTTGTGCAGGACAGCCTCCGCAAAGATAGTGTAGCTCTTGCACGTGCCGAGCGCAAGGCCAATAGGATTCGCCTTACGCAGGATACTATAAAACCGGGTAGTCAACTCCTACTTAGTTTCATACCGGGTTTGGGGCAGGTCTATAACAGGCAGTATTGGAAGACACCGACCTTTATAGGAATGATGGGAGGGTTTGTTGCCGGTGGTGTAGCCTTTGGGAGTGCACACAAGAAGACCGAAGTTTTGTGGCAAGATGCCGTGAATCGCGGAGAGTCCATTACCGAGATCAAGGCGCTTGAGAGCAAGATGTATAATCAGCAGAGTGCCTCCACGATATTTTATGCACTTGCCGGTGCAACGTATCTCTATTCGATAGCCGATGCAACCTTCAATTTCCGTGGACAGATGAGCCACATTCGCAAGGCAACGACACTTGCGGCACTCTTTCCAGGAGCGGGGTTTTTCTACACTCGAACCTACTGGCGAATACCTATCTATTATGGAGGATTTGCAGTAATGGGCGCAGTGATAGACTACAATAATCGATATTATCAGCGTTTTCGCACGGCGTACAACTTGGTTGCAGATGGCGACCCGGCGACAGTTGATGAGTTTGGTGGTCGATTCTCAGCCGAGGTATTGCAAAATGCCAGGGATGCCTATCGCCGAAACCGAGATTTTGGTATAATAGGTCTCGCAGCAGTCTATCTATTGAGTATAATAGATACGTATGTTATTGCAACTCTCAAGAACTGGGATGTAAGCTCCGATCTGTCGTTAAATCCAACTCTCTTTGATAGCGAGTTGTCTTACAAGACAGGTGCTCCGCAAGCAGCAGGACTATCTCTGCAAATAAAATTTTAGACCACACCCGCCACAATGCACAGAATCACTACTCTACTCATACTGCTTCTTCTTCCACTGCGACTCATAGGCCAGAGTGCCGATGTTGAGAACTATGGAGAGATCAGTGTAATTCCGGGGCAGGATTACTTCGAGCTATATCATATGCTTAACTCCGAGAATGCGCAAGATGCATACGAGAATTTTGTTGGCGAGTTTATCGACGTTGATGCCAGTAGCGACACCTCATTGCTGAGGAGTGGCAGCAGTGGTGATCAACTATATTCGTCACGGCTAAAAATGATGGCAACCGAGGTGCAGCTCCCCTATAACCCGATTGTTAAGAACTATATTGATCGCTATGTTCGCCGTGGAGGAACTATGGAATATGTGCTTGGCATTGGCAGGTACTACTTCCCGATATTTGAACAAATACTCTATGAACAAGGTTTGCCGTTGGAGTTGAAGATGTTGCCGGTGATCGAATCTGCGCTAATTCCGACTGCTCGTTCGCACGCCGCTGCGGTTGGTCTGTGGCAGATAATTCTCCCCACGGCAAAGTACTACGGTCTTGAGATCAATTCGTTTGTGGATGAGCGTCAAGATCCAGTAAAATCTACCATTGCCGCTTGTAAGTTTCTCAAGGATCTATATAAGATCTATGGTGATTGGACACTCGTAATAGCGGCATATAACTGTGGTCCTGGGAATGTAAATAAGGCTATGCGTGCGGCAGGCGATGTCGGCACATATTGGGATATATGGGAGCACCTCCCTCGCGAGACACGCAACTACGTGCCAGCATACATAGCTGCAAGTTACAGCTATACATTCTATAAGGCACACTCGCTAAAACCTAAAGAAATTTCAATTCCGCTATCAGTGGACACATTGACCATCAATCGTATGGTGCACTTCGATCAAATAAGCACGACGATAGCTATTAGCAACGATGAACTTCGACAACTAAATCCTCAATATAGAATCGATATTATTCCCGCACTGCAAAAACCATATACTTTGGTGCTGCCTACCAATCTCATTGGGGATTTCATAGATCACGAATCAGATATCTATGTCAAAGATAGTGTATATCTCAAGAAATACCTTCAGGTGTCAAATCTATCTCAGGAAAAAGCCCTTGAGATAGCCTCCTCCACGCACTCATACCCCAAGGGCAAGAAGATGACCTATAAGATTCGCAGTGGAGATACTCTCGGAGGTATTGCGCTGAAGTTTAATGTGAAGGTCTCCGAGATTCAGAAGTGGAATTCCCTTCGAGGAACAAATATACGAGCTGGTAAGACACTGATAATCTATCCACGATAGTTTATCTGTAGATTAGAGTTGTTAAAAATAATTAATCGCACACAGATTTTTTTGGGGGTGGGTGTGCTAAAAGTAACAAAATAAAATGATGCAAAAACGTAGACGAACCAAATCTTTTGATATTTCAATCGATGCCATTACTGCCCCTCTTTCTATAAGCAGAGAGCTCAAACACCAGATATTTTCTATATATAATTCGAACCCAGAGCTGAGTTTCAATTCCAAGCAGATTATTCGTAGGTTACTGTCCACCGATGTTGAGATAAGTCGTATGGTGTGTGAGATGGCCCTCGAAGAGTTGTTAAGTGAGGGTGTTATCGAGCCTCGTAAGGATAAGAAGGGGGCATTTAGGCTAACTCGCACGAACATTCGTACGGCAGTTGGCAGAGTCGATATGGCGCAGAGTGGAGTAGCATATATTGTAGTAGATGATGCTCCCGAGGGCTCAAAGGACATTATCGTCGAGGCGAGGCGTACGATGCGCGCAATGCACGGCGATAGGGTACGTGTAAATATCATTGGCAAGCGTAGAGATGGTCGTACGGAGGGGGAGGTTATCGAGGTTTTGGAAGAGGGCAAGCGTCGTTTTGTTGGGACGATGATTCGTAGCGAGCGGTTCGGTTTCGTGGAGGTAGAGGGTCGAGTAGCGATGAAGGATATTTTTGTGCACTATGATAATTTAGCAGGAGCTGAGAGTGGAGACAAGGTGGTTGTAGAGATTGTTGAGTGGCCAGCAGAGTCTAAGAATCCGGTCGGAAAGGTGCTTGATGTTTTGGGTCAGGTGGGCGATAATAATACAGAGATGCACGCCATTTTGGCACAGTTTGACCTTCCGTACTCGTTTCCCGAGTACTTGGAGCAGCGCGCATCACAGATAGACCCGTCGCTAAACGAAGGGGAGTTTTCTAAGAGGCGCGATATGCGTGGTATTGCTACGTTTACTATTGACCCGGCTGACGCAAAGGACTTTGACGATGCACTGTCGATACGTAGGCTTGAGAATGGCAATTGGGAGGTTGGTGTTCACATTGCCGATGTGACGCACTATGTCAAGGAGGGTGATGAGATTGATATGGAGGGATATAGTCGTGGTACGAGTGTTTATTTGGTTGATAGGACTGTTCCGATGCTTCCCGAGGGACTTTCGAACTTTTTGTGTTCATTGCGCCCTCACGAAGAGAAGCTAACATTTTCTGTGGTCTTTGAGATGACCAACGATTCGGAGATTGTATCAAAGTGGTTCGGTCGTACGGTGATCTACTCAGACCATCGTTTCACGTACGAAGACGCTCAAGAGATCATAGAGCAAGGTTTGGAGAATCACCACCCACTGCGTGATGAAGTCCTAACGCTCAATCACTTGGCACAGAATCTACGTAGGGAGAGGTTCAAGGCAGGCTCTATCGGTTTTGAGCGCGACGAAGCTAAGTTTGTACTCGACGACCAAGGTAAACCTCTGAGTGTCTATTTCAAGGAGATGAAGCTCTCGAATCAACTCATCGAGGAGTTTATGTTACTTGCCAACAGGTCGGTGGCGAGCAGAATCGGTAAGGTAGGGTCAGAGAAGAAGGCAAAGACCTTTGTTTACCGTATTCACGATACCCCGAACGAAGAGAAGTTCGAGAAGTTTAGAGGCTTTATCACACGATTTGGCTACCACCTTACTGCCACCAAGGGTAAGGATATAGCCAAGCAGCTTACCACGATTTTGCAGGGGGTTAAGGGTAAGGCCGAGGAGAATTTGATTTCTACGCTCGCCATTCGATCTATGGCGAAGGCTTCATACTCGACGCATAATATTGGGCACTATGGTCTTGCCTTTGATTTTTATAGTCACTTTACATCTCCGATTCGCCGTTATCCCGATATGATGGTTCATAGGCTGCTTGCTCGATACTTAGACGGGGGTAGTTCCGTGTCTGCGGACAAGTACGAGGAGATGTGCGAGTATGCCTCATCTCGCGAGGTTCTTGCAGCAGATGCCGAAAGGGCATCGATAAAGTACAAGATGGTGGAGTTTATGGAGGATAAGATAGGAATGGAGTGGACCGGTGTTATCTCAGGCGTTACAGATTGGGGTATATACGTTGAGATTGAGGAGAATAAGATAGAGGGGATGGTATCACTGCGTGAGCTATCGGATGACTTCTATGCCTTCGACAATGAGAGTTATGCAGTTATAGGTCATAGTAGTGGTCGTAGGTTTACTCTGGGAGATATGGTTCGTATCAGGATTAAGCGTGCTGATTTGGCTCGCAAGCAGCTCGACTTTGAGATGGTCGGTATGGTTGATTTCTACACTCGTGAGTTGACACCACTACCCGAGACATCTACCCTTACTGCAATTGAGAATAATGTTAAGATGACGAATTATTCAAAAGTTAATAAATCAAGAAAAAATGGTAAGAAGCGCAAGTAGATTATTATTAATAATAGCATCACTTTTATTCAGCGTCGGTTGTGCAGGAGAATTTTCATCAAGCGATGCTCTGTATGCGATAGGCACTGAGCCTGAATTTGAGGAGTATTACTATGCCCCTTTGCATATAGGTAAGGAGGTGTTGACGGCAGATAACTTCAAAGATCCTAAGGCTTTTATTGCTAAGAAATATGGTTCATTAATTGAGGCAGGGTTGGTCAAAGCGGTGGAGGTTGGTCGTAATTCTTGGCGAGTTGTGCTAAGGGTAGAGCTTACAGAGAAAGGGGAGCAGATGGCAGATATGGGTCGTTCAGGAGAATATCATAAGCGAACAGGTCGCGATGATGTATATTACGTCGCGGTGTGCAATCTTGTTCCGGAGCAGGTGGTGAATGTTGAGTTGATAGGAAGAGACACGGCAAGAGTGGAGTATACTATTGTTCAGAGGGCAATTACACCTTTTGGGAAGTTTTTGGGTTTTAGCGAAGGGGTTGAATACAACCACAGCAGAGAGTTCACAAGGGGTAGTTTTGGATGGGATTTAATGCCACTTGCGTATTAGTCAGATATAGTTTCACTAAATTTACTGTTTAGTTATTTATTGCCAGTGCCCCTTT
This sequence comes from uncultured Rikenellaceae bacterium, assembly GCA_964371475.1. Classification (GTDB taxonomy): domain Bacteria; phylum Bacteroidota; class Bacteroidia; order Bacteroidales; family Rikenellaceae; genus Mucinivorans. The sequence goes on from CAYJMA010000045.1 coordinate 12,455, forward strand.
TATATAACTCTATCCATAGAGTAGGTGATCAAAAGTTTTGATTTCACTTTTTCCGCAGATTAAAGTTGTAAATGCGACACGAGTAATAAAAAAAATGATTAATTTTGGTGTATAAAAAAGGCCCGAAGTTCTGAGGAACTTCGAGCCATTAGAGTACCACAAGT
>CAYJMA010000046.1:0-12557 GCA_964371475.1 uncultured Rikenellaceae bacterium
GTCCGCAATTTGGTAGTTTGTAGGCATAGACGTACGACTGAGGGAGTCCAAAGAGTCAACGCAAGTTGGCGGCCGCCCTCGTGGGGCGTCGGACACCCGCATTTGGTGGGTTGCAGGTTGGATTCAGGAGTAAATGCACAACTATATATATTATTGCCCTGAGAAGAAAAACATTCAATGGAAATTAAACCTTTGCTTAAAAATTGTATCAAAGTGTTGTAACGAAAAAATATATTATAACATCTATGAGAAAATTTTTGATTCTTTTGGCTCTCAGCGTAATTGGATTTTGTGCCTACGGACAGAGCACAACAATTAGTGGCAAGGTAACCTTTGCCGATGATCCATCACCTGCCGTAGGTGCTGTTGTAATGGTAAATGCTGCTGACTCGGCTCGCCTCACCGAACGGGGTAGAGTTGTTGCCACTGATCTCGACGGTGCGTTTACAGTGCGCACAAACGACAAAGAGGTAACACTCACTATCACATACCTTGGATATAAGGACTTGGTGGTTAATGTGCCGATGGAGAATCGCACGGTCGATCTCGGCACGCTAACTATGCAGACTGGTGCATTTATGGTAGAAGGTGTTGAGGTAATAGGTGATGCAAATATGAGTATCCTCAAGGAAGATACGTTGCAGTTTAATGCAGCTGCGTTCAAGACCAATCCCGACGCAAATGCTGAAGATCTACTAAAGAAAATGCCTGGGATCACCACCGACGATGATGGAAATGTAGAGAGCCAAGGAGAGAAGATTACAAAGATATATGTCAATGGCAAGGAGTACTTTGAGGACGATCCGAGTCTTGCGCTTAAATCCCTGCCGTCTACAGCCGTGGAGAGTATTCAACTCTTTGATGATCAGAGCGAGGAGTCTAAGTTTTCGGGTTTCGATGACGGGGAAAGGGTAAAGGCGATTAATATCGTAACGAAAAAAGGGTTATTAAACTCCTCTGTGGGGCAAGTATCGTTGGGATACGGCACAGATAACAGATATATGGGGGGTGCGAGGTTAAGCCACTTCGGGGATGTGCACAGCTACACTATTTTGGCGCAGGCCAATAATGCCAACCGTCGGGATTTCAGTCCTCGCGATATTATGAGTGGTATAAGTGGCGGTAGGCGTGGTAACTGGGGTAATGGTGCCGATCTGGATGGTTTTACTACGACCACTCGTGGTGGTATCACAGATAGCTATATGCTCGGGGGTAACTACACCGGAGACTTTGACAAGGTGGAGGTCAAGGCCACGTACTTCTATATGGGCGAGAAGGTAGATAAGTGGAGTCTCACGGATCAGAGCTACCTTACCACACCTCGTGAGTTTTTTGCTGCCGACACCTCGCTTGGCTTCCAAAACGACCACGTACTCGCCTCCAAGATTGAGTGGAACCCAAACACTAATAATCGTTTCAACATTGATCTTGATATGCGCTACTCAGACAATTTTGGTAGCAGTTCCTCCCTATCGGAGACCTTTCTCGATTACTCGACAACGCCGACAAATTATGACGTTTCGGACTATGGCACAAACCTTGAGCGTATGTACGGTAATTTAGGCATTTGGTGGCAACACAAATTCACCAAGCCGGGGCGTACTCTAAGTCTTGGTGGTATTCTCTCAGGCAGCATTGACAAAGGCAATCGTAACCAATATTCGCTCTACGGCTCTGAGATCACAACGGGAGTGATGGCTCTCGACACCATCGATCTATATGCACTGGTCGATGCATCAAGTTATAGCGCAACAGGGAGTGTAACATATAGCGAACCACTGGGCGAGAAGTCTCGCGTGATGGGAAACTACTCGATAAACTATAACCGTTCGTTTAGCAACAACGAGGGCTTTGACTACGATGAGCTCAGGCAGCAGTATGCACTGACAGATACCTCAACGACAAACTACATCAATCGTGATTATACGACTCACATTGCAGGGGTAGGCTACAACTTTGTCCAAGCCAAGGTCTTTAACCTCACGGCAAACCTGTCGTATCAACACTCATCGCTCAACAATACGCAAACCACACCGCTTTTTGACAATATAGCCATCACCGACAACTATGGCTTCAATGCTCTACTCCCTTCGCTGGCACTGACCTACACTCCGGTTAAGGGCCAGAACCTAAAGGTAAACTACTCGGCAAACTCGATCTTTCCATCAGTTACCCAGCTCCAATCCGTGCTCGACGCCACCGATCCTCTACAAGTATCGATCGGTAATCCAAACCTTAAGCAGAGCTACTCTCACCGCCTGCAAGTGCGCTACAATCTTACCGATACTGAGAAGAATATAAACTTTAATCTCTATGCCTCGGGGACTCTAACCCAAGATTACATTGCAACACATCGCGAGTTTCTAACCTCCGATACGACCATTGCTGGGGTAAGTGTAGTAAAGGGTGCGCAGTTCTCAACTCCGGTGAACCTGCAAGGTTATGCCAACGCTATGCTATACTCTACCTTTAGCATCGGCATTAAACCACTTAAGAGCAACCTAAATCTTATGGCATACTACCGCTTTACCAATACTCCTTCCATTGAGGACAATATCGAGTATGTATCGCAAAGTAACAACTTTGGGGGCAACCTATCACTTACGTCAAATATCTCGGAAAATATAGATTTCACTGTTGCATATCGCCCTGGTGTAAACCTAACGGAGGGTGGGACTGGTCAATTTGACCGATATTTCTTCCATAACCTCTCGGCATTTGCAAATATCATCTTCCTGAAATACTTCTTTGTCAGTGGTGATGCATCGTGGCGCAATAGCTTTGGTACTCAAGAGACATACACTCAGCACTATGCTATGATAAATGCTGCAATTGGTGCGAAGTTCCTCAAAGGACGCAATGCCGAGGTAAGACTTAGCGTATATGACGCCTTGAACCAAAACCAATCTATCTGGCAAACCTCTGCAGATACCTATACTCAGATTACCGAAAGCCTAACTCTTGGTCGCTACTATATGGTGTCGCTCACCTATAAGTTCGACACTCGCAAGGATAAGAGCAATGGAGGGAATAGCGGTGGATATGGCGGACCTGGAGGTGGACCCGGAGGGCACGGAGGACGATTCTAAAAAGAAAAGTATTAGAGAGATCTAAGGCAATGTTCCAATAAAAATGTGTAGCTTTGTGCTTTGTTATGGACAAAGAACTAATTGCACAACGATTCTCTAAAGCCGCCTCAACATACAACAGTGAAGCAGTGGCACAACAGCAAGTAGCACAACGATTGGTTGAGCTACTTGCTGGTTATGTGAATACCACTTCGATAAAAAAAGTCCTTGAGATTGGGTGTGGAACAGGACTCTTTACCCAAAGGCTCACGGAGTTGATCTCAGCCAAGGAGGTATTTCTCAATGATCTATACGATCCCGATATTCGACCACACTGCACAGAGTTTATTGTCGGAGATGCCGAGGATCTGAGAACTCCACTGCCGGGTGGTCTCGATATGGTAGCGTCGTGCTCTGCCGTGCAGTGGTTCAACTCGCCACAAAGCACATATAAGAGGCTCGCCACACTACTCAAATCCGGCGGAGTACTCGCCATTGCAACCTACACTGCTCAGAACCTCCCAGAGATTAAGAACCTCACCGGCACTACACTACCATATCTCAGTGCTCAAGAGATCTCCGAGCTACTCAACACCGACTTTAGAGTTAGCTGCTGCGTGAGCGAGCAGATCGAGCTGCAATTCCCCTCTCCGATAGACGCTCTAAAGCACCTTAAACTGACGGGAACTAACGCCATAAACTCCACTACGTGGACAAAATCGACGCTGGCAACCTTTACAAAGGAGTATCTCGTTAGATTTCCTGCCAAACCATCAGGAGTCACACTAACCTACTATCCACTATACATAATAGCCCATAGGCGATGAATAACATATACTTCATAAGCGGTATTGACACAGACATTGGCAAGAGCTATGCAACCGGACATATTGCAAAACTGCTGATCGACAGCGGTAAGAGTGTGATCACTCAAAAGCTCATCCAGACGGGCTGTGCAGAGAGTATGCACGACATTGAAATACATCGAAAGATTATGGGCATTGATCTCACCGAAGAGGATAACAGAGGATTGACAATGCCTCAGACCTTTGACTATCCGTGCTCTCCACACCTTGCAGCCGAGCTTGAGGGAAGGGCTGTCGATCTCGACGCTATTGACTCTGCAACAAAAGAGCTCGCACAGAGGTACGACACAGTACTAATCGAAGGCGCGGGAGGGGTAATGGTTCCTCTAACTCGACAACTGCTCACCATTGACTACATTGCTCAGCGTGGTTACCCCGTAGTGCTTGTCAGCAGTGGTAGGCTCGGGAGCATAAACCACACACTACTCACTATTGAGGCAATAGACAAGCGAGGCATTGCTCTACACGCGCTGCTCTACAACACCTACCCACAAAATTCCGACACAACAATATCCAACGATACGAAAGAGTACCTACAAGAGTTACTCCATAGAAGATACCCCACCGCAGAGTTCATCCCCCTACCCCACTACTCGATATAGAGCACAAGACCCTTGAGGTACTCACCCTCGGGGTGGTAGATGCTTATCGGGTGGTCTGCCGGTTGAGACAAAAAGTGCAAGATTCGTACGCTACGCCCAGCAATAGCCGCACCGCTGAATACCGCCCTACGGAAGTGCTCTCGGCTCACTGCCTGCGAACAACTAAAGGTAAAGAGTATTGTGCCACTCGCAGCTGCCGCAATGGCCGCAGCATTTAGACGCTTATAGGCCTGAAGTGCACTATCAACAGCACCTCGATGCTTGGCAAATGCAGGAGGATCAAGTATTATAAGGTCGTAGGCATCTGTTGGCATCTCCCTTACAAACTTTAGAGCATCGCCAAGCACCTCACTGTGAGTCGCACTTGGAAAGTTGCTCTCAACATTACCCCTACACAACTCCAATGCACCCTTTGAACTGTCGACCGAATCGACACTCCGCGCTCCACCCCTTAGTGCACTTAGCGAAAAGCCTCCGGTATAACAAAACGTGTTCAGCACCCTACGCCCTTTGGCATAGTGCCTAACAAGCTCTCGATTCTCTCTTTGATCTATAAAAAAACCTGTCTTCTGACCACCCTCCCACGCAGCGAGTAGTTTTATGCCATTCTCTCGAATGTCGATCTCCGACGGTCTTTCACCTATGAGATACCCCTCAACTACCTCCACACCACTGTTATATGGTATCGTCCCTGCACTCTTATCATACACCGCACTAACACCCTCCACAACCTCGACAATAGCCGCTGCTATATCATCTCTTCGCAGGTAGATACCCACGGCGTGCGCCTGAATAACTGCCACCGAATCATATATATCGACCACAAGTCCCGGTAGGTTATCACCCTCACCGTGCACAAGTCTATAGCAGTTCGTCTCCCTGCTCTTTGCAAGCCCCAGTGCAACTCTAAGTCTATATGCCTCGCCAACTCTCTCGACCCACCACGACCTATCTATATCGACCTGAGTAAAACTCAGCACACGCACCGAAATCGACCCGATCGCCGAGATACCCCGTGCTAAAAACTCGCCCGAGGAGCTATACACATCTACGATATCCCCCTCCTCAACCTCACCCTCACTACTCTGAATCGCTCCAGAAAAGACCCACGGATGCTTACGCAACAGAGACTCCTCCTTACCCTTCTTTAGCCTTAGTTTAATCACGTCGTGCAAAGCCAAGATAGTAGATAAGCGTTGCTACTGCCGAGAGTGCTGCCACAAGGTATGTACGTGCAGCCCAGGTCAGCGCATTTTTTGCTTGAGCGTGTTGCTCTCTATTTAAGATATGCTGTTCATCGAGCCAAGCAAGAGCCCTTCTCGAAGCGTTATACTCCACAGGAAGAGTCACAATAGAGAATAGTGCCGACATTGCAAGCATACCGATACCTATCCAGAATACCCACGCCATATTTGGCAAATTTGCCCACCACATAAGTGCAATACCACCGATGATGAACAAAAATGAGAACTGCGACGAAAACTGCGTAACTGGCACAAGTGCCGAGCGCAACTTCAACGGGGCATAACCTCGTGCGTGCTGTATAGCGTGTCCACACTCGTGCGCCGCAACCGCTGCCGCTGCAACCGAATTCGAATTATACACACTCTCCGATAAATTTACGGTCTTCGCCCTCGGATTGTAGTGATCGGTAAGCTGACCACGAACGTGAGTAACCGAAACATCAGTAATTCCACTATCTCGCAGCATCTTCTCGGCAACCTCCTTGCCGGTCATACCACCACTAAACATAACCTTGGAATACTTTGCAAAGACGCTCTGCAACTTCCACTGAACCGCCATCCCTATAAGCCCTACTACTATGAGTAGTATAAAATCGATGTTTAATGCCATTTTTTTCTTTATCTTACTAAATTTATATAACTAACTTAACTAACGCACAAAGTTAACAATAATTATCCTATCGCACAAGAAAATCTAATCCTCGCTCAGTCTTTGCAACTGTTCTCGATATGCCGTAAGCATACGAGACTTGCTAATAAAGCCTACGTAACGACCCTCTTGATCGACCACCGGTAGGTTCCAAGCACCACTGCTGTCGAACTTATCGATAATGTTACGTGCTCGCTCGCCTTCGACAATTCTCTCTGGTTCATCACTCATCAAATCCTTAATAAAGACTCTATCCCACGCCTTTACATCAAACATCACCGAACGCACATCATCGAGGGTGATAACCCCTCGAAGAAATCCCATCTGGTCAACCACCGGAAAGACATTGCGCTTCGACGCCGACACCGCATCCACCAGCTCCTTTAACCGACCACGATAGCTAACCGGTATCGGATCGTGCTCTATAAAATCGCCAATGGAGAGAAACTGCAGTGTATTCTCATCCTTGTTGTGCGTGAGCAACTCACCGCGATGTGCAAGTTGTTTGGTATATATCGAATATGGTTCGAAGTAGTAGCTAAGTGCAAAGGATACCGCAGATGCCAACATCAGTGGCAGGAATAGTTGGAATCCACCGGTAAGCTCCGCCACGAGGAACATCGAGGTTATTGGCGCCTTCATCACTCCGCTCATAATGGCTGCCATACCCACAAGCGTGAAGCTACCAACTGGGCGTCCCGCATCGAAGCCGTAGTTGCACACCACGGCAAAGAGATAGCCCATCATTGCTCCGAAAAACAGTGACGGCGCAAATGTTCCGCCCACACCACCAGAGGCATTGGTCAGCGTCATCGCTATTATCTTAAAGAAGAGAATCCCGAGCACGTACAAAACAAGCGTTAGCATATTGTCCGATATGCCATAGAATAGCGAGTGGTTGAATATAGTTGAGGTATTTTCACCAAGCAGCATATTGATCGAGTCGTAACCTTCGCCATATAGCGGCGGAAAGATAAAGATCAACAAGCCGAGCACACCTCCGCCAATCAACACCTTCTTCCACACCTCTCTATACCGCTTAAAGAAGTGTTCAAGCCACATAGTAGTCCGAGAGAAGTAGTAGCTGAGCACTCCTCCAAGGAGCCCAAGTGCGGCATAGAATAGCGTGTTGTTGAGGTGAAACACGGGGGTGTAATCCCCAAAGAATGGCTCAAGATCTACCATTATATAGGTCATCGTAGCGGCAGTAACCGATGCTATTAGCAGTGGCACAACGCTGGTAAAGGTAAGCTCCAGCATCAGCACCTCAATGACAAATGCAAAACCTGCAATGGGAGCCTTATAAACTGCCGCAATAGCTGCCGCAACTCCACACCCTATAAGAAGTGTTATATGACTATACCTAAGACGCAGAGCTTGCCCAATGTTGCTGCCAATGGCTGCACCGGTAAGCACTATCGGCGCTTCGGCTCCAACCGACCCTCCGAAACCGATCGTCGTGGCACTCGCAACAACCGAACTGTACGTATTGTGAAACTTTATTCGGGACTTACGCCTCGAAATTGCATAAAAAATCCTTGTCACACCGTGCGATATATTATCTCGCACGAAATAGCGCACAAACAACACCGTGAGTGCAATACCAATGGTCGGAAAAATAAGATACAACCAGTTAACGTTGCTTATTGCCGAAAAGGAGTTTGCAACGCCCTGTACGAAGTGTATCGACCCCTTGAGCAGCTGACCTGCAATCGCCGCTAATACTCCTATGACTATCGCCAGTATAAACATTAACCGCTTCTGAGGCATCCTCCTCAACAGCTGCAACAGAGGAACCCACACCCGACCCCAAGCACGCCTAAAAATAAAACGTAATCTATCCATTCCTCCCCCCTTGGGCTATACAACCTCTACGCCACTATCTGCCAAAAGCTGCTCACCGACCTCCCTTAGCCTATACTTCTGAACCTTACCACTTGCAGTTGTCGGATAGCTCTCCACAAAGAACACATACTTTGGAATCTTGTACCGAGCAATCCTTCCTGAGCAAAACTCCTGAATGTCGTGCTGCGAAAGCTCCTCACCGCTCTTTGTAATGATATATGCAGCTACCTGCTCACCATACTTTGGAGAGGGAAGACCTGCTATCTGAACATCTTGCACCGATGAGTGTGTCAGCAAAAAATTCTCTATCTCGCGAGGATATATATTCTCCCCACCACGGATAATCATCTCCTTTATGCGCCCCGTAATCCTAAAATATCCCTCGCTATCCATCACTCCAAGGTCACCACTGTGGAGATAGCCCTCGCTATCTATACACTCTGCCGTTGCCTCCTCGTTGTTATAATACCCCTTCATTACGTTGTACCCCCTGCAACACATCTCACCGATCTCGCCCACGGCACACAACTCGCCCGTTTCTGGATTCTTTACCACCACCTCAACATTTGGAAGCGCCGGGCCAACCGTCTCGCACCTCTGCTCAATGGTATCTGTAGTACGAGTGGCTGTCATACCTGGTGAGGTCTCGGTAAGTCCATATACAATTATTATCTCCGAGCAGTGCATTTTGTCGATAACCTGCCTCATATACTCAATCGGGCAAGGAGCACCTGCCATAATACCTGTACGCAAGGAGCTCAAATCAAACATATCGAACATCGGGTGGTTGAGCTCTGCTACGAACATCGTGGGCACGCCATATATTGCCGTACACCGCTCCTTCTGCACGGCGCTTAGTACTGTTAGCGCATCGAAATCCTCGATCACTACCATTGCGCCCCCGTGCGTAATAATCGCACAGACGCCCAACACACAGCCAAAACAGTGAAAAAATGGCACGCACAACAACAACTTATCCTTGGCAGTATAGTTCATACAATCACCTATGGACATACCATTGTTCACTATATTATAGTGAGTCAGCATAACCCCCTTCGGAAAACCCGTCGTACCCGAGGTAAACTGCATATTTACAACATCGTGGCAACTTATTTTTCTGCCCCTCTCCACATACTTATCATCGCTGATCTGCGCTCCAAGCACATTGAGCTCCGCAGTGTTGTACATCCCACGGTGCTTCTCTGCCCCAAGGTAAACAACATTACGAAGCATCGGTAGTCGTGCGCTCTTGAGATACCCTCGAGGCTGTGCCTTCAGCTCAGGTACTATCTCATTGATAATTGAAACATAGTCGCTATCACGATAACCATTCATTATACACATCGTATGAATGTCGGCATTACGCATCACGTACTCCACCTCTGTGCTCTTATAGTTGGTATTTACCGTAACCAACACTGCGCCTATCTTGGATGTGGCAAACATAAGTGTTACCCAGTCGGGGATGTTCTTTGCCCACACACCAACCTTATCACCATAGCCCACTCCTATGTGAAGAAGCCCCTTGGCAAAACGATCCACACGAGCATTAAAATCCTCATAGGTGAGGCGCAACGAGCGATCCGGATAGATCAAAAACTCTGCCGTGGGTTGAACCCTAACCCAGTGCTCCAACCACTGGTGCAATGTTGTCTCTGTCATAGCTTTGCCCTTAGATTTTCTATCATATCACGCACCATATCGTCGAGATTCCATTTAGGATTCCAACCCCACTGCTCACGAGCGCAACTATCATCCATACTATCTGGCCAACCTGCCGAAATAGCATCCTTTGTAGGATCTACCTCATACTCCCACTCAAAGGTAGGGATATACTCCTTTATCTTATTAAAGAGTATCTCGGGGCTAAAGCTCATAGCCGTCACATTGTACCCGTTGCGATGAACGAGTCTCTCACTGGGAGCTATCATCAGATCGTGCAGAGCGTCAAGAGCATCGGGCATATACATCATATCCATATATCGATCTGGGGGGATAGGGCATATAAACTTCTCGCCCTTCACTGCACTATAAAAAACCTCCACGGCATAGTCCGTAGTGCCTCCACCGGGCAGTGAGCTATGAGAGATAATCCCCGGAAAACGTACCGAACGAGCATCCACCTGCAGTTTATCAAAGTAGTAGTTGCTCATCAACTCGCCGGTCACCTTACACACACCATACATAGTGGTTGGGTGCATAATGGTATCCTGCGGTGTATTTACCTTCGGAGCGTCAGGGCCAAATGCTCCTATGGAGCTTGGCGTAAAGACCGTACAGCCATATTGACGCGCTACCTCAAGCGAATTGAGAAGCGCTCCCATATTGATACGCCACGCAAGTGCGGGATCGTTCTCGCCTCGTGCCGAAAGGAGTGCTACAAGGTTATATATAGTGTCGATATTGTAACGATTTACGATTAGCGACAGGGCGGAGATATCCATTGCATCGAGCACAATGGAGTTCTCATCCGATGGATTCACCTGCAAATCGGCTGCAATAACATTACTCTGACCATACCGCTCTCTGAGAAACGTTTTAAGCTCCGTGCCTATCTGCCCACCGGCTCCTACGATTAGAATGTTTTTCATCTTGCCAAAGATTCTATGGAAAATAACTTATTAAAAAAAGAGTATTATGATCACAAAATTAAAAAAACTTTTATAACTTTGGTACACAAAGCAACTCAAATAAAAACAAAATAAATTAAAAACACAATGAAAGTAAAGGAATTGATGCAGCAATTATCTGCAAAGCACCCTGGTGAAAGTGAGTATTTACAGGCTGTCGAAGAGGTTCTAATATCGGTCGAGGATGTATACAATCAGCACCCAGAATTTGAGGCTCTAAGCATTGCCGAGCGTATTGTTGAGCCAGATAGAATCTTTACCTTTAGGGTGAGTTGGGTTGATGACAAGGGCAAGGTTCAGACTAACTTAGGGTATCGTGTTCAGTTCAACAACGCTATTGGGCCATATAAAGGTGGGTTGAGGTTTCACCCCTCGGTGAACCTCTCGATACTTAAATTCCTTGGCTTTGAGCAGACCTTCAAAAACGCACTTACCACACTACCTCTTGGCGGAGGTAAGGGAGGATCTGACTTCGCGCCTAAGGGTAAGAGCGATGCGGAGGTTATGCGCTTCTGCCAGGCATTTATGATGGAATTGTGGAGAGCCATTGGGCCACAAACTGACGTGCCGGCTGGCGATATTGGAGTCGGTGGGCGTGAGATTGGATACCTTTATGGTATGTACAGAAAGCTCGCTCGTGAAAACACAGGAGTGCTTACGGGTAAGGGTATGACATATGGTGGATCTCTTATTCGTCCCGAGGCTACTGGTTTTGGTGCAATATACTTCCTACAACAGATGCTCGGAGAGCTCGGCACGGACATTAAGGGTAAAACGATTTCGGTCTCAGGCTTTGGTAACGTTGCTTGGGGTGCGGCTACAAAAGCTCTTGAGTTGGGTGGCAAGGTCGTTACTATATCTGGCCCAGATGGATATATTTATGATGAGGCGGGACTCGATGCCGAAAAGATTGACTACCTTCTCGAACTTCGTGCAACAAATAATGATATTGTTGAGCCATATGCTGAGAGATTCCCTGGGGCTAAGTTCTTCGCTGGCGAAAAGCCTTGGAGCGTAAAGGTTGATATTGCTCTGCCTTGTGCCACTCAGAATGAGCTGGACGGTAGCGATGCTAAACTACTCATTGCAAATGGAGTAAAGGTTGTTGCCGAGGTCTCTAATATGGGGTGCACGCCAGAGGCTATTGAGGAGTTGTTGCACGCCAAGGTATTGTATGGTCCGGGCAAGGCGGTGAATGCCGGTGGGGTTGCCACATCGGGGCTTGAGATGACCCAAAATTCTATGAAATTGAATTGGACTGCTGAAGAAGTTGACCAAAAGCTACATCACATTATGACCTCAATTCACGAGGCGTGTTGTGAGTACGGTAGAGAGGGCAACTATGTTAACTATATGAAGGGTGCCAACATTGCTGGATTTATGAAAGTGGCTCACTCTATGGTTGAACAGGGGGTTGTATAGGGTGTCTAAGGACTGAACAAAAGAAAGGTTTGTGTTACTATTACGCAGACCTTTTTTTTTGGGGGGGGGTACAATGGAGCGAGCTAACCATATGCGGGTCTCTTCCGTCGTCCACTCCGAGATTTTAGAGCAAACTACCAATTGCGGACGGTCACCACCCCAAGCGACCTTTTCGCTTTTTTTACCACTGATTTTAGAGCAACCAACAAAATGCGGCCGAACGACGCCCCC
>CAYJMA010000047.1:0-12433 GCA_964371475.1 uncultured Rikenellaceae bacterium
CCGCATTTGTTAGTTTGCACTAATGATAGCCAAAAAAGTGGCGACCGTCCGCAATTGGTAGTTTGCTCCAAAATCAGAAAAAAACTCTGGACACATAATGTCTAAAATACAAAAAAAAAGAGGCAAGCAAAATTTGCTCGCCTCTTTTTTGGCTCCTCAACAAGGACTTGAACCTTGGACCCCCTGATTAACAGTCAGGTGCTCTAACCAACTGAGCTATTGAGGAATATGTCTGGAGGTAGTATACCTCCTTAAAAGTGTGGGCAAAGGTAAGAAAAGTTTTTATATAAACCAAAAAGAATATATAAAAATAACCCCCTAATTTTTCTTACCACTATCTACGCCCACAATACCGTGCCCAGGACTGGACTCGAACCAGCACGTCGAAAACCGACACTACCCCCTCAAAGTAGCGTGTCTACCAATTTCACCACCTGGGCATTGTTACTTCGTTATTAATACATAATAGTGTCTGAATTACACACTAAATATTTTATGTCAAATTGGCCACTAAACAGTGCCAAACGGACTGCAAATATATGAAAAATTTTACTTATGCAATAGTAGTGTGATTTTTTTTTATTATTTTTGTGGTCTTAAAATAATAAAAACTATGATTACTATAACCTTTCCAGATGGTGCAAGCAGAGAATTTGAAGTAGGGATAACTCCAATAGAAATTGCTCAGAGTATATCATCTCGCCTTGCCTCAGAAGTTTTTGCGTCAACGGTCAATGGTCAGAGCTATGATCTTCAGAAGCCTATTATGGAGGATTCGACACTCAAACTGCATAAGTGGGAGGACGATGAAGCTAAACAAGCATTCTGGCACAGCTCTTCACACCTAATGGCAGCAGCTCTTGAGGAGATCTACCCAGGCATTAAATTCGGTATTGGGCCATCAATCGAAACAGGGTTCTACTACGATGTGGACTCTCCACACCCCATTACAGAGGGCGATCTCTCAAAAATTGAACAAAAGATGCTGGAGCTTGCAAAGCAAGGGCAACAATTCTGCCGTGAGGAAATATCCAAAAGCGAAGCACTCAAGAAGTATGGCGAAAAAGGTGATGAATATAAAGTAGAACTTCTCGAAGGGTTAGAGGATGGAACTATAACGTTTTACAGCAATGGGATCTTCACGGATCTTTGCCGTGGTCCGCACCTGCTCAGCACCGCGCCAATCAAGGCCGTAAAGTTAACCTCGGTTGCGGGTGCTTACTGGCGAGGTGATGAAAAACGTAAGATGCTTACTCGTATATATGGTGTAACATACCCAAAGAAAGCACTTCTTGATGAGTATCTCGAGATGATGGAGAAGGCCAAAGCTCGTGACCACCGCAAGCTCGGCAAAGAACTTGAGCTCTTTGCCTTTTCCGAGAGAGTCGGCAAGGGTTTGCCACTGTGGTTGCCCAAAGGTGCGGCTCTCAGAGAGAGACTTGAGAACTTTCTAAAGAATGTTCAGAAGCAGTATGGTTATGAACAGGTCATAACTCCGCATATCGGTATGAAGGAGCTGTATGTGACCAGTGGACACTATGCCAAGTACGGAAAAGATAGTTTTCAACCTATCCATACCCCAGAGGAGAATGAAGAGTTTTTGCTCAAGCCGATGAACTGTCCTCACCACTGCGAAATATATAAAAACAAGCCGAGATCTTATAAAGACCTTCCGGTTCGATTTGCAGAGTTTGGTACGGTCTATCGCTATGAGATGAGTGGTGAGCTTCACGGACTGACCCGTGTTCGAGGTTTTACACAAGACGATGCTCACTTGTTCTGTCGTCCTGATCAACTCGGCGAGGAGTTCAAAAAGGTTATCGATATTGTACTATATATATTTAAGACTCTGAAGTTTGAGGATTTTACAGCTCAAGTCTCTCTGCGAGATCCAGACAATACTGAGAAGTATATCGGTTCGGATGAGAATTGGGATAAGGCAGAGAGTGCAATTATCGAGGCGGCTGCAGAGCGCGGACTTAAGACCGTTGTGGAGAAGGGCGAGGCAGCGTTTTATGGTCCTAAGCTCGATTTTATGGTTCGCGATGCAATCGGCAGAAAGTGGCAGCTCGGTACGATACAGGTGGATTACAATTTGCCCGAGCGTTTTGATTTGACATATAAGGGAGCAGATGATAAGGAGTATCGCCCGGTTATGATACACCGTGCTCCATTTGGCTCGATGGAGAGATTCGTTGCAGTGTTGCTCGAACACACCGGTGGCAAGTTTCCACTTTGGCTTACACCACAACAGGTTGTAGTAATGCCAATCTCGGAGAAATTTAACGAATATGGTTCAAAAGTTGTTAAATTGCTAAAAAATTACGATATTCGCGCAGAATTAGACGATAGAAACGAGAAGATTGGCCGCAAAATTCGCGACAACGAACTCCAAAGAATCCCGCTATTATTGATAGTTGGCGAGAAGGAGAGTGAGGATGGTACGGTCTCGGTGAGGGTGCAAGGAGATGGTGATAAAGGAGCGATGACTATCGAAGGATTCGCACAGATGGTAACAGAGATGGTTGAAGCTGAGCTTGAGCCTATTAATAACTAAAATAAAATACAGCAATAGCACTGCCCTACAAAAGACCCGCATCGGGAGGCGGAAGACCCCCTATGCGAGGAGGCCGACGAGTAGTCGAAGCCGCACACAAAATCAACGAGCATATTACAGCTCCAGAAGTACGCCTTGTTGGCGATAATATACCCTCACCTGCAGTCTACACCACTCGTGATGCAATAAGACTTGCAGATGAACTTGAGCTCGATCTTGTTGAAATATCACCAAATGCAGACCCTCCAGTGTGTAAGATTATTGACTACCAAAAGTTCTTATACCAACAGAAAAAAAAGCAGAAGGAAATAAAGGCAAATGCCAGTAAGATTGTTCTCAAAGAGATTAGATTTGGTCCGAATACCGACGAACACGACTATAACTTTAAGCTCAAGCACGCCGAAAATTTTATAAAAGAGGGTGCAAAGGTTAAAGCATATGTCTTTTTCAAAGGTAGGCAAATAGTCTTTAAGGAGCAGGGAGAGATACTACTTCTGAAGTTTGCGCAAGAGCTCGAAGACATAGCAAAGGTAGACTCAATGCCAAAACTCGAAGGAAAGAGGATGATAATGATGCTCTCGCCCAAGACCAAGAAGTAAGAGTCCGCATAATTAAAATTGAACGTTCAACTATTAAATAATATACAAAAAGAGAAAAAAGATGCCAAAGATGAAAACAATCTCTGGTGCAAAGAAGAGGTTTAGCCTCACCGGCACCGGAAAGGTAAAGAGAAAGCACGCTTTTAAGAGCCATATCCTTACCAAGAAAACTATCAAACAGAAGCGCAATCTAACACATAGTGCAACACTATGTCCTGCAGACGAAACAGCTGTAAAACTAATGCTTGTGAAGTAATCTACGCTCTTTGCGAAGCAAAGATAGAGATATATCAATAGCATAGTTTTTGTTTGAAAACACAAAAATTGAGGGGTAATTTTCAGGGTGTCCCCGACACAAAACTCACCCTACAAAATGAGATTAATAATCCAAAGAGTGATTTTAGTAACACACAAGAAGAGTTCAAACGCACGAGAATCATAGAGCAATTGAACCACTAAACATTCGACAAAAAAACTTTAAGAAGAAATGCCAAGAAGCGTAAATGCGGTAGCCTCACGTGCCCGCAGAAAAAAAATGTTAAAACTTGCCAAAGGAAACTTTGGTAGCAGAAGCAACGTATGGACAGTTGCAAAGAATACTATCGAGAAGGGTCTTACCTATGCATATCGCGATCGTAAGAACAAGAAGCGTACGATGCGTGCACTATGGATTGTGCGCCTTAATGCGGCGGTGCGCCAAGAGGGTATGACGTACTCAGAGTTTATGGGAAAGGTAAATAAAAAAGGAATTGCACTATCTCGTAAAGTGCTTGCAGACCTTGCAATGAACCACCCAGCGGCCTTCAAAGAGATCGTTAAAACGGTAAAATAAATATAGTAAAAACATAGTTGAACAAGAAAGAGCTGCAAATTTGTAGCTCTTTTTTTTTGTTAATAATATATAATTGTATTATATTTGCTGTAAAGTACGATAAATGCATTAATGATGAAGATTGTTAAAACAGCAGACGGTAGCACAACCGTAGAGAGCGACCTCTTTAAGGGGCAGCTTTACCACTCTATCAAGGGCGCAATGGGTGAGTCAGAACACGTTTATACTCGTTTCATAGAGAGCGATTGCCGAGTGTTGGAAATAGGATTTGGCACCGGTCTTAATGCTCTGTTAAGTCTCAGGCGAGGGTTCACTGTCGAGTATACGACAGTGGAGTTATATCCAATAGAGGACGATAGTTTGCTCAAAGAGTTGAGTTTTTACTGCGACGAGCTGCAAGCTATGCATTCGGCTCCGTGGGATGAGTGGGTGAATATTAGTGAGAATTTCAGGTTTAGAAAGCTTAGGGTAGATATTTCAAAGGCTTGTAAGTTACCGTGCGAGGAGTTTGATTTGGTGTTTTTTGATGCCTTTGCTCCTGATGAGGTTCCCGAGCAGTGGAGAGTTCGCGTGTTTGAGCATATTGCACGGAGGATGACCATAGGTTCAAAGTTGCTGACATATAGTGCCAAGGGTGATGTGAAGCGTGCACTGCGAGCAGCAGGGCTTGAGGTTAAACGACTGCCAGGTGCACTCGGTAAGCATAATATGCTCAAGGCCATAAAGGCAGATGAGTCGGTAGATAGTATATGGAGGCGTCGAGCAGCAGATGTTGCTCACGATATAAAGAATCCGCTGGGAGCAATTCTGCTAAAGATTGAGACTTTGAAATACTATAAGGAGAATGATCCCGATCTATATCTCGCGAAGGTAGAGAGTGCACTTGATGTTGTTGTGGAGCAGAGTCGAGTGCTGTGTGATATTGTCGAGAATTTTTCACGCTCATACACAAAGAGCGAGGGTGAGGATGCCGAGATGGGGAAGATAATTAGAGGTGTTGTAGATCTACACGAAGGTTACAAAGGTGTGAACTTCGAGATGGATGACCAAAGTGAAGGTGAGCTCAATGTGAGTGGCAACTATCACTCGTTGTATAGGGTGTTGTGCAACATTGTGAAAAATGCGATAGAGGCAGTTGGTGAGAGTGGGGATATTCACATAAAGCTGCACAAGGACAAACATTTTGCACACGTTGAGATATGTAACAGTGGTGGAGAGATATCTTCGGAAGATTTGGAGAAGATTTTTGAGCGAGGATATAGCACCAAAGATAGAGATTCGGGACACGGGCTATCTATATCAAGGGAGGTGATCGAGGAGTGTGGCGGATCGATCGAGGTTGAGGGAACGAGCCATCTGGGAGGAGCGAAGTTTGTGGTAAAAGTTCCACTTGCATAGAACATTATTGAGCGAAAAAGAGTACTTTTGTGGCTGTGAGACAAATAGCTACAAGTATATTTCTTTTGATATCATCTTTGTGCGCATTGGGAGGCGAGCCTGATACCATTAGCATTGAGAGGGTGAGTGTTGTGGGTCGTGGTGGTTTTGGAGGCTTTAGGGTCGATAGTGTAGCTATGTCGCACGCCGTGGGAGAGTCTATGGGAGATTTGCTGAGAGTCTCCACGCCGGTTGTGATACGAGATTATGGTCGTGGTCAGAATCAGAGTATATCGTTTCGCGGAGCGGCCATAAATCACACTTCGTTGTATTGGAATTCGTTGAAGATAAATTCACCGGTGGTAGGCAATGTAGATTTTTCGTTGCTTCCGGCTCAAGGTTTTGACGTATTGAGCGTTGCTCCCGGTGTCGGAGGCATAGGGTATGGTGATGGGGCACTCGGTGGAGTCGTAGATATGAGGAGTCGCCCGAGATGGGATGGACTACAGATGGGTTTTGATATTGGTGCTGGGAGTTTTAATAGTTATAGTGCATCTGCGGTGGTCAGGGCAGGTGGAGAGAGGTTTGAGAGCGCAACGAGATTTTTTTATGACTATTCGCTAAACGACTATGAGTTTATAAATCGAGATGTTATCGATCCTGCGAACCCTTCGTATCGCCCCACACAGAGGAACTTAGGAGCGGACTATCAGAGTATGGCATTGACGCAAGATTTTTTTGTAAAAGCAGGCGACTCAGAATATTTTTCAGTGTCGTTGATGGCGGCCGACAATTGGCGAAATCTGCCTCAGTTGACAACCTACGAGGGTTTGCAAAACTCAAATAAGACACGAAGTACGGACAGATCTCTGCGTGGGGTGGTGAACTACCGAAAATCGACAGGTAGGGTAGATTGGGAGGCTATGATCGGTGGAAGTGTGGAGAGTGCCACGTTTTTTCAGGAAAACTTAGTGTGGGATGGAGGTTATGAGCCATATATTGATTCTTGGTCGCGAGGTGGGGCAGTACAGAGTAGTGTGAGTGGTCGATATAGGTTTGAGCGTTGGGGCAGTTTGCAAGTGGCGGTGAGTGGTTCGTGGCAGGAGGCGCAGAGCGAAGAGCGTGTAGATCGGACAGGCTTCCGCAGTGATCGAACAGAGGCAAATATTACAGGTCAGTGGCACAATAAATGGAGTGGTGTGGTAAGTAGTAGTTTGTTGTTGCGGGGAGGTATGGTTGGAGATCGGTGGTATGGTACAGGCTCGACTTCGGTTGATTTTAGGGTGAGTAGCGCCCTGTCGCTGAGTGTGCGAGGAGGCTACAATCAACACTTTGCGTCGTTGCAAGATATGTACTACTCGCCTGGTGGCAACCCAGACTTGCTACCCGAGCAAGGAGCAACAATAGAGATGGGCGCAATATATGGTAAGTACGGTGTAAATGGGAGTGTAAATTTGTTCTACTCGGCAATAAAGAACTGGATAATATGGCTGCCCACTCACGCACAGTACTGGACACCACAGAACATCGGCGAGGTTGTTAGTTATGGTGCTGAGGCTCAGTTGTCGTATGGTCATAGTTTTTCTTCAGAATGGTCTCTATATGTTGTAGGTACGGCTACGTTGAGTCGTACGGTTGCAGCGGGTGGGGGGGGATTTGCCGAAGTGGGCAAGCAGCTGCCATACGTTCCGCTCATTAGCGGTGCTGCTCAAGCCTATGTGGAGTGGCGCACGTTGAGCTTTGGCTATAAGGTCGAGGGGCAAAGTGTGCAGTATAGCGCCACGGTTGCAGATGTCAATAGCTTGTCTACAATCGAGCCGTATGATATACATAGCGTGTCGTTGGAGTATAGACCCTGGAGGTGGCTCGGTGTTGAGCTGGAGTGCGAAAACTTGTATGATGGTCGCTTCTATGGAATATTACGACGAGCAATGCCTCCAAGAAGCTTTATGTTGAGGGTCGGGTATAGTTTTAGCGAGAAGAAAAAATAGAACCGAAAATTTTGGAAAGAAAAATAAAAAATAGTAACTTTGATTTAATTTTTAAGAAATCAGGTCAGTAGATAATAGAGAAATGAAAAAAGTAAAGGAATTATGGGCAAAAAAGCAGGTGCGATTTGGAGTGGTGATCACACTATACGTACTGTGGTTTGTGGTGTGGACAATGAACCTGTGGTGGTTGCTCGGAGTGCCGCTGATCTATGACTACTACTTTACACGGTATATAGACAAAATATTTCTCAATAAGTACAGAGATCTCAAGCAACGTAGCAAAGCATTGAAGGTTGTTTTGGAGTGGGTCGAAGCTCTACTCTATGGCGTGGTTGTGATCATCCCCCTCAAGCTCTATTTCTTTGGGATGTATGTTATCCCAACAGGGTCGATGGAAAATACACTTCTTCCGGGCGATTATATAGTGGTCAGCAGACTTAGCTATGGTCCGAAGATGCCGATGACACCACTCTCATTTCCATTCGTGCAACACACTATGCCATTTACCGATGGTACTCAATCGTGGCTCGATTGGTGGCAGTCTGAGTACAAGAGGTTGCGCGGATTTGGTGAGGTTGAAAATATGGACGTCGTTGTCTTTACCTTCCCAGCCGGCGATACAGTTGCCCTTGAGTGGCAAGATCGAACATATTACGACCTGGTGCGCACGGCAGAGGATAGAAAATATGTGTATGATAACTCTAAGGTTGTGTACAGACCAGTTGATAAGAGAGAGAACTATGTGAAGCGTTGTGTTGCAGTGGCAGGCGATACACTATATTTTGCAGGCCAAAAACTCTATGTAAATGGCAAAGAGGTTGAGGAACCAAGTGGCGTGCTCTATGACTACGCAGTACAGCAAAAGATAGGCGAAGCTCCGCGAGTTGCAACGCTCAGCAGTGAGCAAGTAGCAAAGTTACGCTATGGTGGTGCAATAGTCCAGCAGGCAAAATACTCGATAAGCCCCCTATCTACCTTTCCTCACGACCCGAAGAACTACCCTTGGACAAAAGATAATTTTGGACCTTTATGGATTCCTAAAGCTGGTGTGACGGTAGAGCTAACGCTCGAAAACTTGCCGCTGTACCAACGAATTATCAAAAACTATGAGGGTAATACGTTAGATGTAAAAGATAGCATTATATATGTTAATGGTAAGGAGGCCAAGAGCTATACCTTTGAGATGGACTACTTTTTTATGATGGGTGATAACAGAGATAATTCTGCCGATAGTCGCTTTTGGGGATTTGTTCCCGAAGATCATATTGAGGGTAAAGCATCGTTTATTTGGTTCTCCAAGATACCGGACGGAGAGATACGTTGGAGTAGAATTTTTAATTCGATTGAATAATGTTTGTTGAAAAGAAGAATGTTATGCTGGTCTACGAATCAAAGTTGAGACAGCTTAGAGAGTTTTTTGAGAGATGTGGAATGAGACGAGCCGTGGTAGCAATGTCGGGTGGAATCGACTCGGCAGTTGTGCTTGCTTTGGCAGTGTCAGCTCTTGGCAGAGAGAACATCAGAGTGTTGATGTTGCCGTCGAGGTACTCGTCGGATCACTCGGTGCAAGACTCTCTTGATATGATTGACAGACTTCACGTTAAGGGTGAGGTGGTCAATATCGACAGAATATTTGACGAGTCTCTTCGGTCAATGGGCGAGATGTCTGATCTCGAAAATGAGCAACTTGCAGCAGATAATATTCAAGCACGTATTCGCTGTATGGTAACAATGGCTCTGTGTAATGCAACGGGAGCATTGATGCTAAACACATCTAACCGTTCGGAAATACTTGTAGGATATGGCACACTTTATGGAGATACAAGTGGAGCGGTGGCAGTAATAGGTGATCTCTACAAGGATCAGGTCTATGCACTTGCCAGATACATCAATGCAGTACAAAGAGATGTCATTCCGAATAATATAATACGTAAGGCACCAAGTGCAGAGTTGCATCCAGGTCAACTTGACTCAGATTCGTTGCCCGACTATAAGATTTTGGATGGTGTGTTGAGGTTGTTGGTAGATAATCGGTTGAGTGTTGAGCAGATCATTGCACGAGGCTACCAAAGGTCTGATGTTGAGACTATTGTGGCACTACGTAAATCAAATTCTTTTAAGGCTCTTCAACTACCTCCGGTATTGGGTTCGTGAGGTTTTATGTGGATATGGTCATCCGCATTATGTTAGTTTTTACAGAGTCGAGTGGTTTAGAAGGTTCGTTCGCACCGGGGATACGGCATAGTGTCTCTTAAGATGAGTGTGGTTGTTTACACAAATATCATTCACGATGTTATAGAGGCTCAAAGCACCAAAAATTTTGTTGAGGTGCTTGATTTTGTTGCTCTATGTATGGTAGACAGCTAACAACTATTGAGATATGCTATTAGAGTAGGTAGTCAGTCCTTGAGAATTTACTACTATATTTTGATTTAACAAAATGAGTCAGGCAATTTTTACAACTTTAATCTGCGCCAAAAAGCACAAAGATAGAATCTCTTAGCGCAGAGTACATTGCGCGTTTAGAGGATAGATTAAATAATAGACCAAGAAAGAGGCACGGATATTTAACACCGATCGAAGTTTTTTATGCGAGATTTCACGACAAAACCGTAATAAACAAACAAAAGAACAAAGTGTCGCATTTACAACTTTAATCTGCGGACAAATTTGTATAGATAAATTATTTATAGCCAACGTAAAACTACTGCTAAACTATCTGCCATTGTCAATAAAAACTCAACTGCCTGATATAAAAACAATTAAAATTATTAACTTTGTGCAACTATGGCACACGAAATAAACATACCGAAAAACACAAACCAAGAGGCTACATATCAACTGATAGTTTCTCAAATAGAGGCAATGTGTAGTACGGAGAACAACATAGTCGCAAACCTTGCAAACGTCAGCGCACTGCTCAAAGAAGTCTTTGAGTGGTTCTGGGTGGGGTTCTACCTTGTGGAAGGCGAAGAGCTCGTGCTTGGTCCATTTCAGGGCAGTGTGGCGTGTAGCCGCATACCATTTGGCAGGGGCGTATGTGGTAAAGCTTGGCAAGATAGAAGCACGATTATTGTTGATGATGTCGAGAAATTCGAAGGACATATTGCTTGTAGTAGTCGTTCGAGGAGCGAAATCGTCGTACCCATAATATCTCAGGGGCAAATGGTTGCACTTTTGGATGTTGACAGCGAGAAGATAGCAAACTTTGATGACACCGACCGAGATGGACTCGAAAAGGTGTGTGAATATTTAGCAACCATTTTTTAGAAAATCATATGCAAAAAATTTTACTCTTTATTTTGATGGTTATATCGTGTGGGTGTGGGAAGGTGAGTCATAATCAATCAAGTGTTTTTGTTTCTATTGAGCCCCTGCGATGGGTTGTCAATTCGTTGACAGATAGCACGATTAGTGTTAATGTTTTGGTGCCAGGAGCCACCTCTCCAGAGACCTATGAACCAACCGCACGTCAAACAACAGAGCTCGAACACGCTACACTATATATTTGTACTGGACTATTGGGGTTCGAACAAGAGCTTCAAGATAGAATTGCCTCGACAGGGTGCGATGTAGTGGATGTTAGTGGTGGACTACAACTACTTGAGGGCGTATGCAATCACGACCATCACAACCATAATCATAGCGTCGATCCTCATATTTGGTTGTCTACCACGACGATGAGAGGAATCATCGCTAATTGTGCAAAGGCATTAGAAGATAAGGGGATGCTTGGCAACGGGAAGCTCGATTCTTTGTTGCGCGTTGTGGATAGTGTGGACAATTATATTCGAACTCTGAAAGGTCGCTCCACGGTTGAGGCTTTTGCAATAGTTCATCCGTCGCTAACCTATTTTGCAACAGACTATTCGCTCCATCAAATAGCTCTTGAGTTCGAGGGCAAAGAGCCAAGTATGCGCTCGATAAAGGCGAGTCTTGACGAGCTAATCGGTAGAGGGTTAAACTCTATTTTATATAGCTCGCACGATTCGGATGCCGTTGCACAAGTTGTTAGCGAGCAGATGTCACTAAAGATGATACCGTTTGAGCCACTCTCCTATGACTGGGTAGCGGTAATGACAAAAGTAGCGGAGGATATTTATGGAACTTCTCAGAGTAGATAACATCGGTATTGGATATGGGCGTGGCGATGTGCTGCGTGAGGCAAGTCTTAGTGTAGGTGCAAGTGATTTTATAGGCGTGATTGGTCCGAATGGAGGTGGTAAAACAACCTTTATAAAGGGGTTGTTAGGGCTAATTCCTTTGAGTTCGGGAACAATCACACGTAGGCAGGGGCTCACAATCGGCTATATGCCACAACATCGTACCGTGGATACTGCTTTCCCTATTAGCGTCGCCGAGGTCATCCTTACAGGTCTTAAGAGTAAGGGATTGAAGTTGCGCGGCAGGGAGGAACATAGGCTATACCTTCAGGAGTTGTTGGCCCTTACAGGTCTTGAGGATGTTGCCAGTGATCAGATTGGTGAGTTGAGCGGTGGGCAGTTGCAACGAGTTTTGCTGTGTCGTTCAATTATCTCTCGGCCAGAGTTATTGATTCTCGATGAGCCGACTACGTATGTTGATAGTCGCTTTGAGCATAATTTTTATGAGTTGCTACGCCAACTCAACGAACGTATGGCAATAGTTCTTGTATCTCACGATCTTGGTACAATATGTAGTCACGTTCGTTCAATTGCTTGCATCAATGGCACTTTGCACTATCACCCCAATGCGGAGCTTACTCCCGAAATATTGAGTCACTATGACTGTCCTATACGTATAGTTGACCACGGTAAGGTAGCTCACACTATCTTGCCCAAGCATTAAAGCGGGTCGTTGTGATGGTGCGAGCCAGTTCTGCAGGGTCGTACACCTTCTCAGGTAATCCTCAATGCTCTTTGTTAGATGCTCTGATTGATCATTGAGATATTTTCGGTAGGATGATTTATTTTTGAGAGTAGATTTGCGTGCGGTGGGGGAGATATGGTTGACATCCAGCAGTTACAAATATAGATAGTTGTCAGAGTAGGTGATCAAAAGTTTTGATTTCACTTTTTCAAAAGTGAAGCCGCCGGCA
>CAYJMA010000048.1:0-12411 GCA_964371475.1 uncultured Rikenellaceae bacterium
CCCCCTTACTATAAATTAGATAAGTTATTATCCTTTGTTTTACGAAATTAATAGAAAAAAATGGCTATATTAGCATTTCAAAAACCCGATAAAGTAATTATGCTTGACGGTACAGCGACCTCCGGCCGCTTTGAATTCCGTCCTCTTGAACCGGGCTATGCCATCACAATAGGTAATGCGCTACGTCGTATCCTACTTGGCTCGCTCGAAGGTTACGCTTTTACTTCTGTTAAAATAGATGGAGTCGATCACGAATTCTCAACTATTGACGGTGTGATGGAAGAGATGATTGAAATCATACTCAACCTTAAGCAAGTTAGACTTATACGCACGGTGGAAAACCAACACAGCGAAAAGGTTAAAGTAAACGTTACTGATCTTACCGAGCTTACGGCTGGTTACCTATCGCAATTTATGACAGGATTCAAGGTTCTTAACCCTGAACTGGTCATATGTCGTTTGGATAAAGACGTTAAGTTCCAAATGGAGCTAACAATTGATAAAGGTCGTGGATACGTGCCAGCTGAGGAAAATCGCCCGGTTGATGCACCAATAGGACTGCTACCAATAGATTCAATCTTTACGCCAATAAAGAATGTTAAATACTCAAGAGAAGATTTTCGTGTGGAACAAAAAACTGACTACGAAAAACTACTTCTTGAGATTACAACCGACGGATCGATCACTCCTAAAGATGCTCTCAAAGAGGCTGCAAAGATTCTTATCTTTCACTTCCAACTATTCTCGGACGAGAAGATTACGCCCGAGGCTGAAATTAAAACAGTCACCGAGGAGTTTGATGAAGATGTATTACATATGCGTCAGCTTCTCAAAACAAGACTCACCGAGCACGACCTCTCTGTACGTGCGCTAAACTGCCTTAAGGCAGCAGAGGTGGAAACACTTGGCGACCTTGTGAAATTTCATAGAAGTGAACTACTTAAGTTCAGAAACTTTGGCAAGAAATCGCTCACAGAGCTCGACGAACTACTCGCAAGCAAAGACCTACACTTCAGTATGGATGTTGCAAAGTATAAGTTAGATAAGGAGTAAAAACCTACCTAAAATAAAAGACAACAAAAATGAGACACGGAAAAAAAATAAACCACCTGGGGAGAACCTCCTCACACAGAAAAGCAATGATGTCAAATATGGCATCGTCGCTAATACTGCACAAAAGAATAGAAACTACACTTGCTAAGGCTAAGGCACTAAGAGGATATGTTGAACCTCTTATTACAAAGTCTAAAGATGATTCTACACACTCAAGACGTACAGTTTTTTCGTACCTAAAACGCAAAGAAGCAGTAACCGAACTCTTTCGTGAAATAGCGCCTAAGATTGCTGACCGTCCTGGTGGATATACACGCATCCTTAAGACAGGATTTAGAAAAGGCGATGCTGCTGAAATGTGTATTATCGAACTTGTAGACTTCTCTACATATTCTCAAGCAAAGGATGCAGCTCCTAAGAAGAAGACACGTCGTGCTGGTACAGCGAAGAAAGCAGAGGTTGTTGCTCCAGTAGCTGAGACTCCTGCTGTTGAAGTAGCAGAAGTAGCTGAGACTCCAGAAGTTGAGCAAACTGATGTATTAGTTGAGATACCTGGGGTTGAGGAAGTATTTGCAACTGAAGAGGAGACTCCTGTAGCAGTTGAGGAAGCAGAAGTTGCTGAGACTCCAGAGGCTGAACAAACAAAAGAAGAAAAGTAATAATTTTCAATCACTTCTTTTCCTATCATAATGGAATAGGGCTTGCACTAACAATGAAGAGTGCAAGCCCTTTTTGGTTTGTATAATATTCGACGATTTTTCCTTGTATGTGATAAAAAAAATTACTACTTTTGCGGTGCGAAAAAACAACTAATTAAAAATAAAAAAAAATTATGAGAATTGAAAAAATCGTAGCACGTGAAGTCTTAGACTCTCGTGGAAATCCAACAGTTGAGGTAGATGTAACCTTGGAGTGTGGAGTTATGGGTCGCGCATCTGTTCCATCTGGCGCATCTACTGGCGAGAATGAAGCATTGGAGCTTCGTGACGGTGACAAAGGTCGCTATCTCGGAAAAGGTACGCTCAAAGCTGTTGAGAACGTAAACAACGTAATCGCACCAGCACTTATGGGAGTATCTGTACTTGAGCAACGTAAAATCGATGAGATGATGCTTGCTCTTGACGGTACAAAAACTAAAGCAAAACTCGGTGCAAATGCTATTCTCGGTGTTTCTCTTGCTGTTGCCAAAGCCGCTGCCGAATACCTCGGTATGCCACTATATCGCTATATTGGCGGTACAAACACCGTTACACTCCCTGTGCCGATGATGAATATCATCAACGGTGGATCGCACTCTGATGCAACTATCGCATTCCAAGAGTTTATGATTCGCCCGGTTGGAGCTCCATCGTTCCGCGAAGCTCTACGTATGGGTGCTGAAGTATTCCACGCTCTAAAAGATGTTCTCCACAAACGTGGACTCTCGACTGCAGTAGGTGATGAAGGTGGATTTGCACCAGCACTTAATGGTACAGAAGATGCTATTGAATCTATCATCGAGGCTGTGAAAAATGCTGGCTACAAGATTGGTGAGGATATCACAATCGGTATGGACTGTGCAGCTTCGGAGTTCTTCAAAGATGGAATCTATGACTACTCGAAATTCGAGGGCGCTAACGGAAAAAAACTTAACGTTGATCAACAAGTTGACTTCCTTGAGGAACTTGTAAACAAATACCCTATCGACTCGATCGAGGACGGTATGGGTGAGAGCGATTGGGATGGTTGGAAGAAACTAACTGACCGTATTGGTGATCGCTGTCAACTTGTTGGTGATGACCTATTTGTTACAAACGTTGAGTTCCTTTCTCAAGGAATCGAAAAGGGTTGTGCAAACTCTATATTGATCAAAGTAAATCAGATTGGTTCACTCTCTGAAACTCTTGATGCAATTGAGATGGCTCACCGTCACGGATATACCTCGGTAACCTCTCACCGCTCGGGAGAGACCGAAGATGCTACTATTGCAGACATTGCAGTGGCTACTAATTCGGGTCAAATCAAGACAGGTTCGCTTAGCCGCTCTGACCGTATGGCTAAATACAACCAACTTCTTCGCATCGAAGAGGAGCTTGGCGATACGGCGGTATATGGCTACAAAAGGGTGAAGTAATAGAGCCAATAAAAAGCTAATACAAAGAAGAGGAGCTTGCACAGTCCATAAGATTTTGCAGGCTCTCCTTTTTTTTGTGTGATGTAATAAATTTCATAAATTTGTGATATGGAACAACATAAGATTGTAGCACTTGCGGCAGACCACGGTGGCTACGAACTCAAGGAATTTGTAGCCGGATATCTTCTGTCGCTCGGCTATGCAATCAAAGATCTTGGGTGCAACTCAGCAGAATCGGTTGACTACCCTGACTATGGTCATAAACTCGCGCAAGCCATACTTGATGGTGAGGCAGATCTCGGATTTGCATTTTGCGGTACCGCCAATGGAATTACCATTACCTTGAATAGACATAAGGGGATACGTGCGGTGGTGTGTTGGAACGAAGAAATTGCAATGCTCGGACGAACTCACAACGATGCCAATGTGTGCTCTATACCGGGTAGATTTGTTGATGAGGTAGAGTGTGCAAAAATAGTAGATAGTTTTCTGGGTAATACCTTTAGCGGTGGACGCCACCAACGTAGAATAGAAAAGGTAGATGAGTTTTAATCGCGGGGATATCGAGTTGATGCTCCCTGTCGGAAGTTGGGAGTCTCTTTCGGCAGCATTGCAGAGTGGGGCTGATGCCATATACTTCGGTGTGCAGGGGCTCAATATGCGCTCGGCATCGAGTGTAAACTTTTCGTTGGAGGATCTCGCAGAAATAGTGAATAGGTGTAATGGCGCAAATGTTAAGAGCTACCTTACGATCAACACTGTGCTCTATGATGAAGACTTGCCATATATGCGACAAGTTGTAGCAGCGGCAAAGGAAAGTGGCATATCTGCGGTAATAGTATCGGATCAAGCTGCGCTACTCGAGGCGCACAGGCAAGGTGTGGAGATACACCTCTCAACGCAGCTAAACATTAGCAATATTGAGGCAGTGGAGTTCTATTCGTCGTATGCAGATGTTGTAGTGCTTGCTCGTGAGCTGTCGCTCGATAAGGTTGCGAGGATCTCTCAGGAGATTGCACGTAGGGATATTCGTGGCCCACGAGGCGAGCTTATAAAGATAGAGATGTTTGTGCACGGTGCACTCTGTATGGCTGTTAGTGGGAAGTGTTATTTGAGTTTGCACGAGGCGTGGAAGTCTGCAAACCGTGGTGAGTGTAGGCAGATATGTCGTAGGAAGTATCAGGTGCGAGACGTTGAGACAGGGGCTGAGCTTGTGGTGGATAATCAGTATATAATGTCTCCGAAGGATCTCTCAACGATTGAGTTTCTTGATGAAGTGCTCGGTGCAGGAGTTAGAGTTCTAAAGGTTGAGGGTCGGGCACGTGGTGCGGAGTATGTCAGTGCAGTGGCAGGTGCATATAGCGCAGCTATTGAGGCAATCTGCAGTGGGGGCTTTAGTGTGGAGATGACAAGCACGCTTAGTGAAAAGCTCAAGAGGGTTTTTAACAGAGAGTTTTGGGGTGGGTACTATCTCGGTGGGCGACTTGGCGAGTGGACAAACTCCTATGGTAGTTCTGCAACTCATCGTAAGGTCTATGCCGGAAAGGTGACTAACTATTTTGGCAATATTGGAGTGGCGGAGATTAAGCTCGAAGCTGAAGGTGTTTCCGTTGGGGATGAGTTGTTGTTTATCGGCGCAACGACAGGGGCGATGGAAATGGTACTTGAGGAGGTGCGTGTAGAGCTTCAAAGTGTGGTGCGAGCAGAAAAAGGTGAGCTTTGCTCCATAGCGGTTCCAACTCTTGTCAGGCGGGGAGATAAGTTATATAAAGTGGTTGAAAATAATGAATAGTAGAGGAGTTTTGCCAACAGTGCTACTTGCCAGCGGATCGCCACGTCGTGCCGATCTACTCGCTAGGCTTGACATTGATTTTAGGGTAGTGTCAACAGCAGAGGTAGATGAAACATATAGCGACGAGATTCCAGCGCAGAGTGTCGCGGCACACCTATCGGAGCGTAAGAGTAGGGCATACACCGAGCCTATCGCCCACCACGAAGTTCTACTGACGTGCGATACGGTGGTTATTCTCGGTGATAGAGTACTGGGTAAGCCCACCGATAGAGAGCAAGCAGTAGAGATGCTAAGATCCCTTAGCGGAAAAACGCATAGAGTGATGACGGCTATGACCCTGCGTGGACATAGCACAGAGAGGACCATTTCGGTCTCCACCGAGGTAACCTTTACAGAGCTTAGCCTCCATCAAATAGAGTACTACGTAGATAACTTCTCGCCCTACGACAAGGCAGGTGCGTACGGTGCTCAGGAGTGGATCGGCCTTGTTGGAATTTTAGAATACAAGGGATCATATAGTAATGTTGTGGGACTGCCCACAACTCACCTAATTCAGGAGTTGTGTTTTTTTGGACACTAGTGAATTTTCTTCAGTAGTTTTGATTAATGTGCGATTTTTTGTACATTTTTTGTATATGTTACGATTTGTATGTACTTTTGTACGGTGGGGATATGCGTCTAAAGAAATATAAAGGTGCATTTTACCATAGTTAAATTAATATATTTTTAATAAATGAGTATGAAAAAGTTT
Source organism: uncultured Rikenellaceae bacterium (assembly GCA_964371475.1). Classification (GTDB taxonomy): domain Bacteria; phylum Bacteroidota; class Bacteroidia; order Bacteroidales; family Rikenellaceae; genus Mucinivorans. The sequence continues at coordinate 5,710 of CAYJMA010000048.1, forward strand.
CTTTTTATGCCAATTTGCGTAGCTGTTGTTGCGCTATTTGTGATGACCTCTTGTGAGGATCCGGAGTTGGATATACCGGTGGAGAGTATTACCATTGATCAGAGTACGGGTACGGACTTTAAGCTTGGAGTCGGTAAAAGCCAAGTGATGACCGTTACCTTTACGCCAGCCGATGCGACAGATCAAGCTGTTATGTGGACTTCAAGCAACGATGTGGTAGCGTCTTTCAAGGAAAACACTGTAACTGCGCACGAGGTTGGTACTGCAACTCTTACCGCAACTGCCTCGAACGGAATTACAGCAATGGTAGATATTGAGGTGTTGGCAGAGGGAGTTATTATTACCAATCCGGCAAGCGAGGAGTTTCTACTAAAGGAGGGAACCACTGAAGAGCTTACAGCGGAAGTTATTAGCGCAGATGAGGTTGCGCCAACAGTTACGTGGACGTCGAGCGAGCCTACTGTGGCGAGCATTGAGGGTAGCACATTAACTGCCATAATGCAGGGCAAGACGATGATTATTGCAACATCTAATGGGCTAAGTGACACAGTATATTTAGAGGTATATCCATTGTCGGGTTATGTTGATAAAGAGGGCACTTGGGAGATCTATAATGCGGATGGTCTGGGAGCGTTTAGGGATGCTGTGAATGGGGAAAATGGCACGGCACAACCAACGCTTAATGCAAAGCTTATGGCGGATATTGATCTTATAGATGATAATTGGGAGCCGATAGGTACAAGCTCATATGTTACGTTCGAGGGCTACTTTGACGGTAACTACAAGACCATTCGTGGGTTGAAGATAACTGGAGAGACCGATTCGCAAGGTGGAATTGGCGAGAACAACTACAGAGGACTTATTGGCTATATGAAGGGTGAGATTTCAGATGTAGGAGCGGTCGTTACTAAACGTACCACAATAAGCAACCTTACGATAGAGGCACCTGCCATTACGGGGTATCGGTACGTATCAGCAGTTGTTGCTTATGCAAAGGGGGTAGATATTGATAACTGCGATGTTGAAGGTGGTAGCGTGGAGGCAAATCACTATTTTGGCGGTATTGTCGGGTCGGGGGAATCTATTGATATTACAGGTTGCTCAAACTCTGCAGAGATTAAGAGTGTGTCGACAGAATCTGATATTAGTCAAATAGGCGGTATCTGTGGTTCTATTGATATTGGCGAGATAGTTAGTTGCGAGAATAGTGGAGCGGTTACAGCAACAGAGGTTATCAGAGTTGGGGGGATTGTAGGATATACTACTGGTACTGTTTTAATATCTAACTGCACGAATAGTGCGAGTGCGACTATTACAAGCAAAGGATCAGTAGGTGGCATTGTTGGGGATGGGGGAAATACAAAGATTACAGGTTGCAAAAACGAAGCAGAAATTAAGAGTTTAGAAACATCAAATATTGCTAATGCAGGCGGTATCTGTGGTTTTATTGGAGGGGGCGAGATAGAGAGTTGCGAGAATAGTGGGGCGGTTACAGCCACAGACGCTGCAAGAGTTGGGGGGATTGTAGGATCTGGTGCTACTGCTTCAATACTTAGCAGTAAGAATAGTGCGGCTATTACGGGTACTAATGCTGTAGGAGGCATTGTTGGGGGTTATAGTAGTATGACTGTATTTTTCTGCGAGAATAGTGGTGATGTAGAAGGAACAGAAGAAGATGATTTCAATAATGCTGCAGGCATTGTTGGAGGTGCTTATAATAATACTAGTCCCGTAGCTGTTTATAGTTGTGTAAATTCTGGTACTGTGAGTGGAAAAACTAATGTTGGTGGGATTATCGCACTTACTCCTTCTATAACCTATATTGGAGCGAGCTATAATACAGGTGTAATTACAGCAGCAGGACAAGCATTAGGACACGCAGGCGGATTAGTCGCAAATTATTCTAGCTCAACTTCTGTTATGTATGGATTGTACAGCACTGGTGGAGTGAGTGCCACACTTCAAGCAGGTGGCATTGTAGGAAAGTTATCCAGTTCTTCTCCTATCGACTATACCTACTGGATTAAAGCCAGTGATGATAACACAGCAACAGATGCAATAGGTCTTAACGATCTATCATCAAGTAGTTCTTTTAATATCACATCAGATAAGAGCCTTGCAGAGCTAAACGGCACAGATGTAATCGCCGACCTCAACGAAGGTGTTGCAGCCTTTATCGAAGCGTACAATTCAGCGGTTGACGCAGGCAGGTTCTCGAACAAAATTGATGCTAGTATGACTGTCATATTTGCACCAAGCTCGAATCCGTCCGTGGATCCTCCTGTGCTTGTGCTACCAACTGAAAACTAACCCTTTACACTTGCATCGTAGAGCTCACGCTCTTCGAGTATCTCATAGCTATAAAGAGGGGCAACTATGTTGCCCCTCTTTATGTGCTATACCACGCGCCCAATTCCGCATCCGCACCATATACTCCCCATGCCATCTCCACTATGGCAGTACACCCAAAATGATTAAGTAAAACAAAATCGTAAATCAACCTTGCAACACTCTCTTTTTTCGTGATTTTCGAGGTTTCGGTACTGGGGTATGCCTCTCCATAACGATGACCACTGCTTCGGTTAGCTCTCTGTTGTCAATGTCAAGGAGATAGTATGGCTTCGAACCAGGGTACATCTCCCCAACCTTCGCCCCCTCCATTAAATGCTCGATAGATTCCACACGTTTAACAAACACTGTGCTGTCTGCTACAAACAACACCGGTTTGTCGTTGGCATAGATACAATACTCGCCAAACATAGGTCGGTACCACATCTCAAACTCAATGTGAGATAGCTGCTCCATTACAAATTCTACATAGTCGCGAGGTGTTGCCATATTAGCTTTCTGTGGTTATTTGATGATCTATTGATGAGCAATAACCTTTGGAGGTGTTGTGCCCTGGCTAATTTTAATGTTATACTTCTTTAGCAGCTCTTCGATATTTTGTCTCCGAGTCAATTGCTGTCTCAACGCAGAGGTCGTAACAGCAACTGTTCTAAGCTCCATTAGTTCATTGTTTAAGTTCTCAAGGTGGTTGTGCCTTCGCTGTACGGAGAACCCTACATAGATGTAGACTATCATAAGTAGTCCAAGTACGATGAATACTGGCAGACGCTTTGTAAGGTGTGCGTTGGTCAGTACACTGCCGGTAAAGACCGTCCGCCATACCACTCCTCTTGATTCTTTCTTTCTTTGTTCCACTATATTTTTATTGCTGCTCTAAGTTTCGCACTACGGCTTCGAGGATTTTGTTCAACCTCCTCAGCAGTCGGCTCAATAACCTTTCTACCAACAAGCTCAAACGGTGTAATCACCTTACCAAAAAAGTCTTTGTTTAGAACTCCCTCGAAATTCCCCGTACGCATAAAGTTTTTAATCATTCTATCTTCGAGCGAGTGGTACGAAATAACCGACAACCTCCCCCCCTCTTTAAGTACACTGAGAGCTCCGTCCAGCATCATCTCCAAAGCGAGCATCTCGCCATTCACTTCAATTCTCAGTGCTTGAAATATTTTCGAGAGTATCTTGGTTCTGCTTTTTTGGGGTACAGCTCTTTCCACCGCTGATATTAGCTCGTCAGTGGTGTTAATAGGTCGAGCGGCCTCTATTAGCTTCGCCACACGAAACGGCCCCTCAACCTCCCCATACCTGCCAAGTACCACTGCGAGTCTCTCAATGTCATATCCGTTGACAATGTCCTGTGCCGTTAATTTAGCTTGTTGATTCATCCGCATATCGAGCGGCTGGTTCTCAAAGCGGAACGAGAATCCACGCTGCGGAGTGTCAAAGTGGTGTGAACTAACCCCGAGATCGGCAATAATACCATCTACACTATCTATTCCAGCAGCTCGTAAACAAGGAGCCAAAAACCGGAAGTTGTTGTGAATCAACGTAAATCTTTTATCGTCTGGTGCGTTGCATAGAGCGTCAGCGTCTTGGTCAAAGGCAATAAGTTTTCCACCTTTGCCAAGTCTACTCAAAATTTCTCTACTGTGCCCGCCACCGCCAAATGTCACATCGATATAAACCCCTGATGGGTTAATATCGAGAAGGTCGATGCTCTGCTTCAAAAGTACGGATAGGTGATACATAGTGGCAAAGTTACAAAAAAAATATTAACTTTGTGCCTAACTTTCCATAAAGAAACAGTCAAAAATAGATAAGTGGAGAAGATAGATTTAACGAAAATCTTAAGAGCAAAGAACCCAAAGTTGGCTCGCTACACACCCCGTTTTGTGGTGCGCAGTATCGAGTCTTTGCTTATGCTCAAAAGGCACAACGAAATACTTGAGCGATACTCTCACCTCTCGCCTATCGGGTTTATCGACGGAGCGCTGGATTATATCGGAGTGAGGTATGAACTCTATGGTGTTGAAAACCTGCCCGAGCACTCCAAAATGCTCTTTGCAGCCAACCACCCACTTGGAGGAGTAGATGGTATGATATTGGCAACTGCTATCGAAAGGTATAGGCCGGGGGTGAGGTTGATAGTAAACGATATACTGCTTAACTTAGAGCCTCTTCGTGGAGTTTTCGTGGGTGTAAACAAACACGGAGCCCAACGCTCGGAGCTCCACAGCGAGCTTGATGATCTCTACAATTCAGACCACCCGATCATTAACTTTGCTGCAGGATTATGCAGCCGTAAGATCAAAGGCAAGATTGTAGATCCTCCGTGGAGGAGCAATTTTGTGGTGCGCTCTCAACGCAGCGAACGAGTAATAGTTCCGACCTATGTTGAGGCACGTAATTCAAAGTTTTTCTACTTTTTTGCTAATCTACGCAAGTGGCTCGGCATAAAGTCAAATCTTGAGATGATGTTACTCCCACGCCAAGTTTTTTTTCAGCGAGGTAAGACCGTAAAGATATATTTTGGCGATGCTATATCGCTCGATCAAACAATGAACTCAAAGCAGTGGTGCGAACATATCCGCCAGCGTGTGTACAAACTAAAAGAAAGAGTATGAAACCAATCATAGATCCCATATCTCGCGATATACTAAAGAGCGAGTTAACAGACGATTTGCTACTGCGCAAGACAAACAAGGCAGGGAATTTAATATACATATTCCACGCATCGCAAGCCCCTCATCTAATGATGGAAATAGGAAGGTTGAGAGAGGAGGCTTTTCGCGAGGCAGGCGGTGGCACGGGTAGCGAAGTCGATATTGATGACTATGATACTGATCCAGATGGATATACTCAGTTGATAGTTTGGGATCCTGTGGAGGAGGAGATCCTTGGCGGATATCGATACACAATTCCACGTAGCACTAATCCTAAGTGCCTTTCAACGGAGCACTATTTTAATTTTTCAGAGAAATTTAGACAAAAATACCTGCCCTATACAATGGAGCTTGGTCGTTCGTTTGTGCAGACCAAGTATCAACAGAAAGGAGCACTAAAGGCACTCTTTGCATTGGATAATTTGTGGGATGGACTCGGTACGATTGTAAGTCGTAATGCCGACATTAAATACCTTTTTGGTAAGGTTACAATGTATGCAAACTATAATGTTGAGGCGAGAAATAAACTTATATATTTTCTTCAGAAGTACTTCCCCGATCGTGACAACCTTATGACCACGAAATACCCAGCCGAGTTTTGCATCGATCAACAGGAGATGAGCGAAATATTTTGCGGTAGAGACTATATGGAGAACTACAAGATATTGTCACGTTCGGTGCGCAACTTTGGGGAGGTCATTCCGCCACTTATTAATGCCTATATGAGCTTGTCGCCCACAATGAAGGTGTTTGACACGGCAGTGAATCACGATTTTGGAGATGTCGAGGAGACCGGAATTTTAATCACCATTGGTGATTTGTACAAGGAGAAGGTAGCTCGTCACTTTGAGGAGTTGGCATAGATTAGGGTATTGTGTTTTTATGGGGTATATGTCAAATATTAGCAATGAGGATGTTGCATCTTTGGATCTCCGAGGTTTTGAGGGTGAGATACTGGTGGTTGACGATGAGCGTTCGATGCGTCGAGCCGAGGAGTTACTCATAGGTCAGTCGCTATTGGGTTTTGATACCGAGACTCGCCCATCATTTAGCAAGCACGTACACCATACAGTGTCGTTGCTTCAGCTCTCAACTCAGAGTGTTGCAGTGTTGTTTCGATTGAAGCGGTGTGCATTGTCGCCCACGATACTCGATATTATGTCGAGCGATAAGGTTCTCAAGGTAGGTGCTGCAATACGAGATGATATTAAGGCACTTCGTTCATTTCAAGATTTCACGCCCTCAGGTTTTATTGATTTGCAGAGTATCATTGAGCAGTGGGGTATTGCCGAGAAGAGTGTTCGAAAGATGGCGGCCATTGTTTTGGCAATTCGTATTAGTAAGGCTCAGCGATTGAGCAATTGGGATGCAACAAAGTTAACTCCTTCGCAGGTAGATTATGCGGCAATGGATGCTTGGGTATGCCGTGAGATTTACGTTAGGCTCAATGGTGATGTTCTATTAGAGTAGGTAGTCAAAAGTTTTGATTTCACTTTTTCAAAAGTGAAGCCGCCGGCAGGCAGTGTTAGCTGTGTCAAGTGCACATAGACGTACGACTGAGGGAGTACAGAGAGGCAACGCAAGTTGGCGGACTCCACCACTGTCGACTATTGGGGGGCGTCGGACACCCGCATTTGATAGTTTGCACTAATGATAGCCAAAAAAGTGGCGACCGTCCGCAATATGGTAGTTT
>CAYJMA010000049.1:0-12159 GCA_964371475.1 uncultured Rikenellaceae bacterium
TGCTCAACATCTAGGTTGTCATCTTCATACTTATCCCAGATAGCAAGCACCATTACAGATTGGTCAAGGCGTGCATTGAGCTCAACGGCACCTATCTCTTTGGTAAAGGTGAGAGAAGCATAAAAGGACTCTCTGTACTCAGCATAAGCGGGCACTACATCAGTTAGCATAACAGCGTTAAGGTCGCGGGCTGTATAGTAAGTATCGCTATATTTGCCATCTGTTGCAACTGAACTTGTAATATAGTCTGCCCATAGTAGAGCTCTATACTCACCCTGCGATGGTAGTTGGAATGAAAACATAACGCCGTCTGTGTTTACCAGTACCTCTTGACGAACAACCTCCACTCCGGGGTTGTTCACATCCTCTATTGCCATAATGCAGCGAAGGTAGTGTCCTTCGGGTACACTTGGCAGCGACTTTGTTTGCGTCATCTCTGGGAGTAGCTGAACTCCCATTGTGACAAGATCAGAGCTCTGCTCTACGGATTGTGGCATTTCACTCTTTTGACAAGCGGTAAAGAGCGTCGAGAGTGATGCAAAACATATAATTAATTTTCTTTTCATCTCTTTATTTCTTAAAAAACGGTTGCCCACTATTTCATTACATAAATTTATCCAAATCGAAATCAAGATCGCCCTCCCAATCAGGGTCGAAGCCAACGCCGCTATCTGCTATTTCGTTTGTCAGAATCCTCGCTCTTAGAGTTGTGAGGTGTTTGTATTCGTAGGGAATCTCTATGCCGTATGCACGAGAGATAACTTTACCACTACTGTCCATAATATCAATATTGAGTATTGTGAATGATCCTATACCACCTGCAAAGATAAAATCACTACCCAAGAGAACCTCATTAGCCTCATTACGCTCTATGGTTACAGGGGCTGTAAAAGAAACCCCTTCCTTAGAGTTAATAGGAACATCACCTATAAGATAGTAGCCCATTGGTATGTAGAAACCATAGCTAAATCGTGCGGTGTACTCTCCACCCTCACTGCCTGTCGTGGTCAAAAACTCATCGACATCGGTTGCGATGATTTGATACTTTGCTAGTGGTCGCACCATATCGATATGCAGGTCAAGATTAACGCTCCATTGATCTCTATAATCTCTTAGATCGAGATTTGCTTTGCCATATATACAGTCTCTATAGTCGGTGCTACCTCTATATGGCTCAAGGATGGTAACCTCACTTAGATCACTCGTATTATAGAAGTAATCCTCATCGCTACCTCGCTCCACATAGTCCACCCATACCATTAGATCGTAGTCCAAGGCATTTAACTTGAGCTCTAAAGGTAGCTCAATAGATGTCTGCTCAGGCTGCATATCGTAGAGTACTACCTCTCGCAGCTCCCTACTACCATCTATATAGGCCTCAACAATAATGCGAGGCTGCATATCGCTCTGCGCGCTGGTGCGAGTTACATCTATATCTATGGGCAGAAGTTCTAAATCAAATTTTAAGGTAGTTGTTACATTTATAAGTGTTGGATCAACGCCCCCATCCTCGGGAGTGTCGTGAACACAAGAGGCCATAGTACAACCAACGGCTAACAGTAGTATATATAGTAACTTTCTCATAATTGCTTATTTTTTTATGTTAAAACGATAGACCAAAGAGGCGCCTACTCTGGTAATCCCCCAATAGTTCTTTGTCTGTGTGTCGATACGTGCACCATTGTCAATATTATAGAATGTATCGTACTTGGTGTTTGCATATCCTGCTCCGATGGTAAACTCCGCCATCCAATTCTTAGCAATAGGCAACAGATATCCGTAGCTTATGCCCACCCCTAATAGTGGGCGATCGGTGTCTTGGTATCTGTTTTGGTCCCATTTTACGCTGTACCAACTTGCCGTGAGGTGTGCCCCAAAGAAGTGCCCTTCGCCAGCACCACGTAGCCAATACCGCACTTCGGGTTGAACAGTAAATGTCTTGACGGCGTGCTGCTCACCCACATACCAAGGGGAGTATAGCACAGGTAGCTCCACCGATAGCCTATCTGCTACCTCGTAATCCACCGCAAAGTTCATTATAACACCAGCCCAAGCCACCAAGTTGGTCTTTAGCCCAAGGTAGCGGCCTTGCTCGGTAGAGTGTTCAATCTCGGCAACCTTTTCGCTGACGGTCATCTCCTCCATTGGCTGTTGCGCAGCGTCGTCTGTTGTCTTTGTAGTGCTCTGAGCTACTGCGTAGGTGAGTGGGCAAAGAGCAAGTAAAAATAGTAGTAATAGTCTCTTCATATTTAGATAGTTTAGTTCTTAGCGCGCAAAGTCTTTACACCTTACCACCCACAAAAGTACTATAATTTAGACAAAATTGCAACCCTGAGTAATACCTCTCTCTTCAAGCTTCTTGTCAAGCAGCTGCACCAACTGCTCATAGCGAAGATCTCCCCAAGGTCTTTGCCCGTAGTGGAATCGAGGCGGTGCCTCGCTCGCAAACCTCTCGACAACTATATCAGAGCGTAGGTTAGATAAAATATCGCAAAAGAGATCCAAATACTCCTCCAGTTCATAGAAATGAAAATCCTTGGGGTTTTGCTCATAGTCGTCCACCATTGCAGTACCCGCAAAGAGTTGCAACTGATGGAACTTTACGGTTTTTAGAGGCAGAGAGTTTATCACCTTTACACTCTCCATAATCATCTCGTTGCTTTCACCCGGCAGCCCAACAATAAAGTGCGCTCCGGTGTGTAACCCCCTCTTTGCTGTCATCTCTATTGCTTGGCGAGCTGTCTTGAAGTCGTGCCCTCGATTTATACGACGCAGGGTCGTGTCATAGACACTCTCAACACCATACTCCACAATCACATACTGCAACGTTGCTGCAAGCTCAACCAAGTAGTCCAACTTCTCTTCATCTATACAATCGGGCCTGGTACCAACAACGAGTCCAACGACATCGGGGTGCTTAACAGCCTCACCATACAACGCCCTAAGATGCTCCAACGAAGCATAAGTATTAGAAAAACTCTGAAAGTATGCAAGATATTTTGATGATTTTGCATACCTCCTTTTGTGAAATTCAATGCCGTTTTCGATTTGTTTACTCACGGACAGTTCTGGCGAACAATATGAGGGCGTAAATGCTTCATTGACACAGAACGTGCATCCCGAAGAGCCGAGCGTTCCATCTCGATTTGGACACCCAAGACCAGCATTAATTGCAACCTTTTGAACCCTTTGCCCTACAATGTTTTGCAGGTATGAACGGTAGCTATTGTACCTCCTGTTCACTACCTACCCCCCCTATTTAGCTCCTCCTTCTTTTGCTTCGATCGAAAGAGTAGCGTGGGGAACGAGTTTGAGTCTCTCGGCTGGTATCAACTTGTCCGTTTGACGACAAATTCCATACGTCTTATTCTCAATTCGTACAAGCGCAGCTTCGAGATTTTGGATAAACTTGTATTGGCGCTGAGCAAGCCTTCCACTCTCCTCTTTCGAGAGCGTAGCCGCACCCTCTTCAAGAATCTTAAATGTTGGTGATGTATCGTCAGTTCCGTTACTTTCGCTGTGCGTAATAGTTGAGCGAAGGAGCTCGTAGTCTGCTCTCGCTTTTTCAAGTTTTGCTAAGATAATTTCCTTAAATTCAGCAAGTTCTGCGTCTGAGTAGCGCATTCTATCCGTATTTTCCATTCTTATCTCTTTTATCTATTGATGAGCCTAATTCTCTACAAAGATAATATTTTTTTATTCTTTTAATAAAATTATGCAACTTATTTTTCTCTACAACTCCCTTCGTAGACGTGCCACAGGAATTTGCATCATCTCTCTGTACTTTGCTACCGTTCGTCTGGCTATTTTGAAACCCTTGCTGTGTAGCATATCCATTAGCGCTTCATCGGTTAGTGGGTCGTGTTTGCTTTCGTTCTCAATTTTTTCGACAATGAGCCGTTTGATTTCTCGAGTCGACACCTCTCCTCCATCCTCTGTTGCAATTCCCTCTGAGAAGAAGTACTTTAGTAGGTAGGTGCCAAAGTGTGTCTCAATATACTTAGAGTTGACAACTCTTGAGATTGTCGATATGTCAAAACCCGTGGCATTTGCAATGTCCTTTAGAATCATTGGCTTTAGCAGTGATTGATCTCCCTCTTTGAAAAAATCTCGCTGAAATTCGAGTATTGCCCTAACAGTTGTAAGTAGAGTTTGTTGTCGTTGTTTGATAGCCGATATAAACCACTTTGCAGACTCTACCTTTCCTCGCACAAACTCTATTGCTTCTTTATCTTCCTCGGTTTTTCTTTGTAGCATCAGTGCCTTCTCTGCCATTTTCAGGTAGTCTCGATTAATGCGCAGTTCAGGCAGAGGTCTTCCTCCCATTTCGAGCTCGAAGTCATCGGTTGCAACATTGTAGTTTAGCGTAAAGTCTGGAACAACAGATGGCGAGATTGCTGAATATCCATCATCGGAGTATCCATTAGCAGGCTTTGGGTTTAGAGACACCACCACATCTATTGCATCACGAAGCTCCTCCTCTGTCGCCCCTGTTTTTGTCATAATCTGCGTATAGTGTCTTTTCGAAAACTCTTCGAAGTATTTGCCCACAATTTTTTGCGCCAATCTACAAGCTCGGTTCTGCTCTTTGAGGTTCTTGAGCTGAATGAGCAAGCACTCGGCAAGCGAGCGAGCAGCAATTCCCGCTGGTTCAAGTCGTTGAACCGTGGCAATCACCTCATCGACTTCTTCTATCGAGACATCGAGTGCGAGTTTGAATGCCAGATCATCGGCAATTGCCTCAGATTCTCTATGAAGGTATCCATCATCATCGATAGAACCTATCACAAAGTTTGCAATACTCGTTTGTCGATGCGTTAGATTCTGATACGAGAGTTGTTCGGTGAGGAAATCAAGCAGCGATTTCCCACCGGTGATATGCCTTGGTTTACTCTCATCATCGGCGGAATAGTTGTTGGTGCGAAGCTTGTACGATGAGTTGCTTTGCTCAGCCTTGATATACTCCTCCAGTGATGTATTTGTAGGCGTTGTACTTTCTTTGTCTTGGTTCTCCTCCTCTTCGAGTACCAAGTTGTCTTCAATCTCACGTGCTATTCTCTGTTCAAGCATTAGCGTAGGGAGTTCAAGTAGCTTTATGCCTTGAATCTGCTGTGGAGATAACTTCTGGAGTTGGCTCTGTGATAGGGTTTGACTTAGTGCCATTGTTACTCGTATTACTTTTTAACTATATATATAAGAATAGTGTAAATCATCTTGCAATAATTGTACCTATTTTATAATAAAAAGAGTTAACCCCTCTAAAATGTAGCACTACCAGGCGTTCGAGGAAATGGTATTACGTCGCGAATGTTTGCCATACCAGTAATAAATAGTATTAGTCTTTCGAAGCCGAGTCCAAATCCACTGTGCGGAGCAGTTCCAAACCTTCTGGTATCTAAGTACCACTCCATTTCTTTTTGTGGCACCCCTATTTCGTCCATACGAGCAAGCAACACATCTAACCTCTCCTCGCGTTGCGACCCACCAATGATCTCTCCAATCTTTGGAAAGAGCACATCCATACCCCGTACGGTTTTGCCATCGTCATTGAGCTTCATATAGAACGACTTAATATCCTTTGGATAGTCAGTTATGATTACAGGGCGGTTGAAGTGCTCCTCGACGAGGAATCTTTCGTGTTCGCTTTGCAGGTCGAGCCCCCAGCCTACCTTGAACTCAAATTTTTTGCTTTTGTTTTGCACAGCTGCCTCAAGTATTTCCACAGCTTCGGTATAGGTCAGACGCACAAAGGTGCTATTTTTGACACTTTCGAGTCTTTGGATAAGTTCTTTGTCGTACATCTTTTCGAGGAACTCAAGATCTTTTTGGCAATGCTCCAGTGCGTAGTCAATAAGATACTTTAGCATATCTTCTGCGAGATCCATATTTTCGGCAATTTCATAGAATGCCATCTCAGGTTCTATCATCCAGAACTCTGCAAGGTGCCTTGGAGTGTTGGAGTTTTCTGCTCTGAATGTTGGGCCAAAGGTATAGATCTCTCCCAGGGCGAGTGCACCGAGCTCTCCTTCGAGTTGCCCAGAGACGGTAAGATTTGTAGGGCTGCCGAAGAAGTCCTCAGAGTAGTTAATCTCGCCATTTTCGTCTTTAGGCACAGATCCGACAGGAAGTGTTGTTACCTGAAACATAGCGCCAGCACCCTCAGCATCGCTTGCAGTGATAATCGGCGAGTGCCAGTAGTAGAATCCTCTGTCGTTGAAGAACTTATGGATGGCGTATGCCATTGCGTGCCGCACACGGAAGACGGCACCGAATGTATTTGTGCGTGGTCTTAGGTGTGCAATTTCGCGTAGGAACTCAAGGGTATGTCCCTTTTTCTGAAGGGGATATTTCTCAGAATCTGCCGTGCCATATAGCTCAATTTCATTCGCTACAATCTCCACCCCCTGACCCGCGCCTTGCGATGCAACCAACTCTCCAGCAATACGTACGCAAGACCCAGTTGTGATCTCCTTTAATATAGCTTCATTAAATTTCTCGCCATCCACCACCACTTGGATATTATCTATGGTTGAGCCATCATTTATGGCGATAAATGAGACGCTCTTCCCCACACGCTTTGTGCGCACCCAACCCTTTGCCACGACTTGTCGTGCAACGGGTGCAGAGTCAAGTAGTTCTGCTATTTTTTCTCGTTTAATTTCTTGCATAGCTTTTATATATTTGTTATCTTTACGCTCCACAAAGTTATGAATTTTTCACAAATTACTGGACACAGCCACACAAAAAATCGTCTTAGGCACTCAGTCTCGGAGGGTAGGATTGCCCACGCTCAGCTTTTCAGTGGCGACTGCAGGACTTTTGCTTTGCCTCTTGCAGTGGCATATGCGCGTTATGTTTTGTGCCCCAACCGTACAGATAGTGATCCGTGTGAGGAGTGCCCTACGTGTTATCGAACAGCTCGAATGGAGCACCCAGACCTACACTTTGTCTACCCCGTGAATAAATCAAAAAAAGCAATCACTACGGGTCGGCAAGACGAAAAACCAATATCAGATCAATTTATTCATCTATGGAGAGAGTTTTTGGAGCAAAACAACGGTGTGTTTACCGAAAAGGAGTGGTACAGTTACATAGATATTGAGAATCAACAGGGGTTAATTGCCAAGCAGGAGGCCAATGAGATTTTGCGTAAGATGTCCTTTAAGAGTTTTGAGGGGGGCTATAAGATAGTTATTATCTATTTGCCAGAGCGTATGAACGATGCCTCAGCCAACACTCTATTGAAGCTCATTGAGGAGCCGCCATTGTCGACACTATTTTTGTTTGTGAGCGAGACCCCTGACAGGATTATAACGACTATTCGCTCTCGGGTTCAAGAGATCATATTGGCACCTGTTACAGAGTTAGGTATAGATGATCGAAGGAGTGAGGAGTATTTTGAGTTGTTTTCATCTCTTATGCGTTCGGCCTATGGGGGGAGATACGTGGAGCTTTTGAGATGGGCGGAGAGCGTAGGTGATTTGGGTAGGGAGCGTCATAAGGCTTTTGTAGAGTATTCAGTATCCTTGCTTAGGGATTGTTATGTTATAGGTGTAGGAGCGGAGGGTTTGGTGAGTATTGGCAAAGAGGAGGTTCTTAGCTTTGCGAAGAACTTTGCACCATTTGTGAATGAGCTAACGATAGAGTTGTTGGTTAGCGAGTTTGAGTTGATAGGTCGTCAGATACGTGCAAACGGCTCGCCGATGATTATATTTACGCACGCATCTCTTATGATTAGTAAAATTCTCACCAATGCCAAACGCTCACTTGTCTCTGGGTAGTAATCTTCACGATCGGGAGGCTTACCTACACACTGCTCGGTTGTTGATATCTGAGCGCGTTGGCGAGGTTCTTTTGCGAAGTCGGGTTACTCGGAGTTCAGCGGTTGGTTATCACAGCGATAATTATTACTGCAATCAAGTGTTACTTGTATCAACGACTCTTTCCCCCGTTGAGCTTCTTGATACTTTACAGTCAATTGAGGTGGAAATGGGTCGCAGAGGTCGTAGCACGCGCGATGAACCCTACACGGATCGCACCATAGACATAGATATTCTATACTATTATCGAGATGGAGTAAGCGTTGAGATGGATAGTTCTCGCCTTATTTTACCCCATCCAGAGATTGGCAATAGGGATTTTATTGTATCACTATTGGGGGATGTTGCGTTTTGATAGGATGTTTGAGGTATAGTTTATAGGGGGTTGCCGTAAGATTTTGGATGGGTGAGACACCTCTTTAGAGGGGTAGTGCTGGGTGTTGGGAGTATGGCGATTCGGTTAAATGTTCTCCCTTTCTGCTTTGTGCCTTTCTGTGTACATAGGTACATTTCATCGTTAGACTCTGAGTGGACTACCAGATTGCGGAGGGTCGCCACTTTTTTGACTGTTTTTTTTATCACTGACTACTTTAGAGCAACTAACCCAAGGCGGACGTACGACTCTTCTTGTTCGACCTTTTTACTGTTGTGATTTAAAATTATCGAGCAAACTACCCAAATGCGGGTGTCCGACGCCCCACGAGGACACCTGCAAAATCGCTGATCGCTCCTTTTGCGGAGTGCCCTCCGTCGTCCACTCCGAGAGCTTTAGAGCAAACTACCAGATTGCGGACGGTCGCCACCCCAAGCAAGCTTTTGCAAAATTCTTTTGCGTAGCTCACTGGCGACCGTCTTGACCTTATTTATTTTTTGACATTGATAACACTGCCTGCCGGCGGCTTCACTTTTGAAAAAGTGAAATCAAAACTTTTGGCTACCTACTCTAAATTTTTTATTGTGAGGGTAAGTTCTATCGTACACCCCCTCGTACAGGAATCAAATAGATCAGTCCTCCAGAAATTTACAATGAGCGCTTAAAGATATGGAGCCGTAACGCTTCTTTTATTCTTCTTCAACTCCTCAGGTGTGCCACTCGCTACAATCTTACCACCCCTATTACCACCCTCAGGTCCCATATCTATTACATAGTCGGCACTCCTCACCACATCGCTGTTATGCTCAATTACCACAACGGTGTTACCTCTGTCAACTAATTTTTGAAGCGCAGAGAGTAACACCCTTACATCCTCGAAGTGTAGCCCAGTGGTTGGTTCATCGAGTATGTAGAGTGTTTTTCCGGTGTCTCGACGTGCAAGTTCTGTCGATAGTTTTAGTCTTTGTCTCTCCCCCCCACTGAGCGTTGTGCAGGGTTGCCCAAGCCCCAGATAACCGAGTCCAACGTCTTGCATCGCTTTGAGTTTTGTAGATATCGCTGGGTGTGCTGCGAAAAACTCCACACTCTGATTGACTGTCATATTTAGTACCTCATCTATGGCCTTTCCTCTAAACTTAACCTCAAGCGTGTCGGGGTTGTACCTATGTCCATCACACACCTTGCAGGTTACATAAACATCGGGCAGGAAGTTCATTTCGATGGTTTCAACTCCCGCACCCTTACACTGCTCGCATCTTCCGCCCTTGACGTTGAAGCTAAATCTTCGAGCCTTGAATCCCCGGGTTTGTGCATCGATGGTTTGCTCAAAGAGGTTGCGAATATCGGTAAACACTCCACTATATGTAGCCGGGTTTGAGCGAGGCGAACGATTGATCTGAGACTGATCAACTACAATAACTTTGTCGAGGTGCTCCACTCCTTCGATTTTGTTGTATTGCAGCGGTACGTCAAAGCTGCGGAAGTACTCCTTGGCAAGTATCGGTCTGAGGGTTTGGTTGATAAGCGTGCTTTTGCCCGATCCGCTGACTCCGGCAACTGCTACAAGTGTTCCGAGCGGCAACTCTAAAGTAACATTCTTTAGGTTATTCCCCGTACACCCTCTGAGCACCAGTTTATCTCCGTTGCCTTTTCGTCTCACCTCTGGCACCTCAATTTTTCGTTCTCCGTTTAGAAATTGTGCGGTGAGCGAGCCAGATTTCAGAAGCGTTTGCAATCCCCCGGCCGAGGTAATCTCTCCACCTTTTCGTCCAGCAAGTGGTCCAACATCGACGATATAGTCAGCCGAGCGAATCATAAGCTCGTCGTGCTCCACCACAATGACCGAGTTGCCGACATCTCTGAGCTCCTTGAGCGACTCTATTAGCTTTACGTTATCTCTTGGATGTAGACCAATGCTTGGTTCATCGAGGATATATAGCACATTGACAAGTTTGCTGCCGACCTGTGTTGCGAGTCTTATTCGTTGACTCTCACCACCACTGAGAGTCCCCGACGCACGACTGAGTGAGAGGTATCCAAGTCCCACATTGACCAAAAAACCGAGGCGCGAGGCAATCTCTCGTAAGATCTCGTGCGCTACCATTGTTTGCTTCTTTGCCATCTTACTCTCAACACTCATAGCCCACTGTCTAAGCTCTTCGATGCTCATAGCCGCGAGCTCTGCAATGTTATGCTCGTCGATCTTGAATGCAAGACTCTCCTTGCGAAGCCTTGTGCCACCGCACTCAGCACAGACTCTCTTTTCGATGAACTGCTCTCTCCACTTTTGTCCTCTTCTTGCCCCACTATCCTCATCCTGAGTCTTTTCGAGGTGTGCCAGTACTCCTTCCCACGAGGTCAGATATAGCGCACCACTTTGCGACTTAACCTGTATTGTTTCGCTCATTCCATTCAAAAGAGCATCGATGGCATCGTCCTCCCACTCGGCAAGCGATGTTGAGGTCGTATAGCCGTATTTATGAGCAACGGCTTCAATCTTGGCGTAGATAAGTGAGCTTTTGCCCATCTTCTTTAGCGGTTCGATAGCTCCGCTATCTATCGAGAGTTTTGTATTTGGGATGATCTTAGAGTTGTCGAACACACGTCTCCACCCCAATCCCGAGCAGGTTGGACACGCTCCAAAGGGCGAGTTAAACGAGAAGGTTGCGGGTTGAGGCTCGGCGTATGCAATACCTGTGGTTGGGCACATCAATGATCGTGAGTAGTGTTTTAGTTCCGCCTCACCGCTGAGAGGTGAGACAGCTATCGTGCCTTTGCCATAGTCAAAGGCATCTTTTATGCTCTTTTCAAGTCGCTGTGCGCTTGGTTGGTTTGCCACCAGTCGATCAATGACAAGTTCTACATTGTGTCTCACATATCGGTCGAGCTGTAGCCCAGGTGTCATCTCTCTTATCTCGCCATCGATTCTTGCATAGAGGAAACCGCGACTTCGTAACTGTTCAAATGTTTCTCGATAGTGTCCCTTGCGACCCTTGACAATTGGTGCGAGGATGGCTATTTTTTGCCCTTGGTAGTTCTTCTCGATTTGTGCCACAATCTGTTCGTGGGTGTAGCTTACCATCTTTTCGCCCGTTGCCGTTGAGTAAGCATCGGCAGCCTTTGCAAAGAGTAGCCGAAGGTAGTCATAGACCTCGGTGATTGTTCCGACCGTAGATCGAGGATTCTTCGTAGTTGTCTTCTGCTCAATCGCAATTACGGGCGAGAGTCCCGTAATTTTGTCAACATCGGGACGTTCGAGCACTCCCATAAACTGTCGTGAGTATGAGCTAAGCGTCTCAAGGTAGCGTCTCTGCCCTTCGGCATAGATGGTGTCAAATGCCAGGGAGCTTTTGCCCGACCCCGACAGTCCTGTAATCACGGTAAGTTTTCTTCGAGGTATCTCGACATCTACATTCTTAAGGTTGTGAACCCTTGCACCCTCAATCTTTATTGTGTTATCCATTGTATGATTTAAGCACCTCTTGTATTGTGTTAAAACTATTCTCTAACAATTTTTTTGCCTCGCTTGGATTTTTCCACTCCGCACGCTCTATATCTTCTGCCCGTTGTGGGTGCAACTCAGGGGCTCCATCCACTCGCATATGGAACCACGTGGTGTGTTTCTCTACCTCGTCGTAATTGTGCACCGTGGTGATCAACTCCTTGACAACGGCTATCTCCCCCAAGCCACACTCCTCCCGAACCTCTCTTACGGCACACTGCTCGATAGTCTCGCCCTTGTCTTGCTTACCTTTGGGAAGATCCCACACCCCACGCCTAAAGATCAGAAGTATCTCCCCACGGGAGTTCACCACCAGACCGCCACCGGCGGAAATTATTGTTTTGCCCATAACTATATTTTTTATACCTTTGTCCTTTATATAATGTGAAGTAAAACTATGGAAAAGAATATAGCCCAACTCCTACTGCAAATTAACGCAATAAAATTAAGTCCTGCAAATCCAT
>CAYJMA010000050.1:0-4520 GCA_964371475.1 uncultured Rikenellaceae bacterium
AATTGTAGAGCCAAAAAAACCATATTGCGGACGGTCGCCACCCCAAGCGACCTTTTTGCTTTTTTGTTATTGCATAACCAGCTCGCACTGCCTGCCAGCAACTTCACTTTTGAAAAGGCGAAACCAAAAACTTTTGACTACCTACTCCAATTTCTATTGCGCTCTCCACCAGGTCAGTGCCACTCGCATAGAAACCTTCGCATTATATACCCACTCCGTAGTATTACCGTATTCTTATGTCTTTGACTATACAGCCCCAGCGAAATTATACGTTCTCCCTCTTTCTGTATAGCATAGCTATGGTATATAGCAGACATAGTGCCAGGGTGTAGAACGAGAGGCGTAGGACAATGTCCCCCCAGAGCGTATAGATGGTTTGTGAGGAGTTAAGAGGTACTACGGTGCTTAGTGTGCCACGTCTGTCCCAACCGAGCGTTTGGAGTACATCGCCCCGACTGTCAATGATACCCGAAATGCCGGTATTTGCCGAGCGAACCACCCAACGATTGGTCTCAATTGCACGCAGTCTTGCATAGCTAAAGTGTTGTTTGTAACCCGGTGTATCGCCCCACCAACCATCATTTGTGATAATTGCCATCATTTGGGCACCATTTAGCACCCACTCAGCAAAAAATTCACCATAAATACTCTCATAACAAACCACAGCTCCAACCCGCGTGGAATCCCCCATCTGGCAAACAACAGGCGCATCGCTACGTCCGAGCGAACCAACATACCCCCCCAGATCTATCATACCGATAACATCGCGTAACCATTTTGGTACGTACTCCACTCCATAAACCAACTTGCGCTTATGGTATACCGTAACCCCCGAAGTGTCTATGTATAGTGCAGAGTTGTAGAACTTCTCTCCGTCATAACTCGATGCACCTACGATAAAAACTGAGCTCTGCCCTCGATGCTTGAGAAAATCCTGTATGGCGATTATATCTCGATTGTTTTTGAGTTGGCGCAGGTCGACCGTTCGCGTCAGAGCAGTCTCGGGAGCAACATAAAGCATTGTTGAGCGAGGCGCATCGCTTGCCAATCGTATGATGTTCTGTGTTTGAGCATCTGCGCTAATCGAACTGTACTTCTCATAGGCGTCTATATTGGGCTGAATCACTGCTACCTCCAAAACTTTTGAACTGTCATCTGAGTGATTGTAATACATTATGATCGATGCTACCATTGGTAGGATTACGACCACTGCCGATGGGATGATATAGCGTCGCCAACTCTTTATTGCTTCGTAGAGCAGGATGTTGGCAAGAATCACCCATAGTGTTCCGCCATATGTGCCAAAAAGCGAGTACCACTGAACAAGCATCGGGTTGTTTGCCCACGCCGCTCCGAGTCGTAACCACGCAAATCCAAACTCGCCATATCCCAGCCACCACTCAGCAACAATCCACCCACTCACCAAAACTGAGTATGCCACGATTTTGCTACCTCGCTTAACCACATAGTTGAATACCGCCCACGCAAGCCAAAGTGTAGAACCACATACCAGTGGCACGGCAGGCGCAGCCAGTATCGTTGCCCACGAAACCCAAAAACAGGTAAATATATGCCACAGTGCGAGAGTGAGAAACACCCACCACAAAAACCCCTTTCTGCCCTCACAGCGCAACCTCTGGCTCAGATATAACATAGGAATCCAACCGACAAATATGGTGAAACCGCCCATACCAAACCACGGAGTTGAGAGTAACAGTGCGCTGAGCACAGATAGAAAAAGTGGACTGCTTTTTGTAAAGATAGCTTTCATAGTACAAATTTGCGCAATTTTCGTCAAAGAACCATAATTTTTTAACTGAATTTTCGCTATCTTTGTGGTGGAAATTAACCGTTAGCAATGATATTAGACTATCTAATCTTACCACTTTACGGCATTATTGCAGGACTTTTGGCATCGATACCCCTTGGTCCTATTGGTGTTTTGTGTATTCAACGAACGTTGAGTAGCTCTCGACACTCGGGATTTATCTCAGGACTTGGTGCGGCAACGGCTGATAGTATATTTGCAGCTCTCGCCATATTTGCTATTACGTGGATTACAGGTTTTATTACAAAATACGAACTGTGGGTAGAGGCACTCGGCGGACTATTAATTATGGGGTTCGGAGTATCTATTTTCTACAAAAAAGTCAAAAGAAATACCCCTATGCAGGGTGCCAAAACCAGTGGAAGGCAACTTGCAAATTACATATCGGTACTATTCCTTACACTGCCAAACCCGGCATACTTCTTTGTCTTTGTAACGATCTTTGCAGCAATGGGAATCGGAGTATTTGAGCCAAACCTGACGCAGAAGTGCTTGGTTGTTTTTGGTGTTATGATCGGAGCATCGGCTTGGTGGTTATTACTTACGTGGCTTGTGGATATGTTTAGAAAAAAGTTCACTATTCGATCGCTATGGTGGCTCAATAAAATTAGTGGGGCTATAATAATTCTACTCGGAGCATACGCAACACTTGCCGTGGTCTATAAACTAATTAGAAAACTAATTGAGGCAGATGCACTGTAATGATTCTATGATAGGCAACAAGGCAGAAAAGGGTAAAATTATTGCAATTGATGGATACTCATCGTGTGGCAAGAGCACATTTGCAAGGCTCATTGCACAAAAACTTGGATATGTATTTATAGATACCGGAGCTATGTATCGTGCCGTCACACTATTTGCAATACAAAATAGCGTGCCCGTTGATGAACTGCCGATGGTGCTTGGTGATCTTAATATTGAGTTTAGATATAACGAAAAACTTGAAAGGAGCGAAATCTATCTTAACGATCAAAACGTAGATTCGGCGATACGCTCGTTGGAGGTCAATGAGTTGGTTAGTCAAGTGGCGAAAATAGCACAAGTTAGGCAAAAGCTTGTAGATAGCCAGAGAAAAATAGGATTAAGAGGTGGGGTTGTGATGGATGGCAGAGATATAGGGACAGTTGTTTTTCCTGAGGCAGATCTTAAGATATTTATGACTGCCGGTGTGGAGGTTCGCGCTAAGCGTAGGTACAACGAGCTAAGGGGAGCTGTTACTCTTGAGCAAGTTGCCAAGAACATTGCAGATAGGGACTACGCTGACGAAAATCGTGAGGAGAGTCCACTGCGCAAGGCGGCAGATGCCGTTGTTCTGGACAATAGCAATATGACACTTGATCAGCAGATGGAGTGGTTCAGTGATCTCTTTGGGCGTTTGTGCGTAGATTAGAGTGGGTAGGGGAGAGAAACGAGGGGCAAAGTATAGTTTCGGAGGTCTGTATGCAGAGGATTTTTAGTTGAAGAGGTGGAGAGCGCACTATAGAGTTAGAGTAGGTGATTAAGAGTTTTTGATTTCACTTTTTCCAAAAAGTGAAGCTGCCGGCAGGCAGTGCGAGCAATGTTAAGTGCACACATACGTACGACTGAGGGAGGATGACAACGAAGTTGGCGGACTCCACTACTGTTGACAATTGCGGGGAGTCGTACGTCCGCCTTGGGGTAGTTGCTCTAAAAGTCTCAGAGTCGAACGACGGAGGGTGGATGCAATAGAGCGTAAGCGAGATTGCGGCCGCCCTCGAGGGGCGTCGTTCGGCCGCATTTGATTGGTTGCCCTAAAATGATTGATAATAAACCAGCTAAAAAAGGTGGCGACTGTCCGCAATTTGATAGTTTGTTCTAAAGGTTTCGGAGTGGACGACGGAGGGCACTCTGCAAAGGGAGCGAATAGCGATTTTGCAGGTGTCCTCGTGGGGCGTCGGACACCCGCATTTGATTAACTTCTCAAGACCACTGGTAAAAAAAGCAAAAAGGTCTCCCGCAAACAGCCTTTCTATACATATACTAATATACAGTGGTCAAAGACGAATAAATACCTATTGATAAGATTCTAAAACCTCTATGACATCATTTTTCATCACCTCAAATTCCGCCTTATTCTCACTCTTAATAGGCGTTGTGGGCATCGAAGGAATGCTCTGAGGATTGATATACCTACCATCCTTTTTGACCCCATAGTGAAGGTGAGGACCCGTGCTCATACCTGTATTCCCGACATAGGCTATTAATTGTCCCTGTTTGACACGATCTCCTACCCGCACATCAGCAAAACGGCTTAGATGCAAGTATAGTGTTTCGTAGCCGTGCGAATGCTTCAGCCTCAGAACATTGCCACCCCCGCGCTCATAATATCGAGCTGTTACTGTTCCATCGGCAACTGCATAGACTCGCGTGCCCGTTGGAGCGGCATAGTCAATGCCGTTGTGCTGTTTGCGGTAGCCCTGAATCGGGTGGATACGGCTACCGAATCGAGAGCTAATTCGTGCCGAAAATTTAAGCGGAACTTGCAAAAAATTCTTTCTGAGGTTCTGCCCCTCACCATCCCAATACCCTGTTTCCTCTCCTTGTGTAAATCGAACAGCCAGATACGGGACTCCTCGGTGCGTAAACTCCGCACCGTAGATCCTCCCAATACCAACACTAACCGTATCAATATACTGCTCCTCGTATATAACCCTAAAGCTATCCCCCTTCT
>CAYJMA010000050.1:4530-11734 GCA_964371475.1 uncultured Rikenellaceae bacterium
TGAATATAGAAAAAATCCACGCTCCACTTAAATATTTCGCTAAG
The DNA here is from genome assembly GCA_964371475.1 of uncultured Rikenellaceae bacterium. Lineage (GTDB taxonomy): Bacteria > Bacteroidota > Bacteroidia > Bacteroidales > Rikenellaceae > Mucinivorans. Next base: position 4,575 of record CAYJMA010000050.1, read on the forward strand.
CCTCTCGGCAAGCATCGGACTAAGTCCCTCTTTATATATCGTGGCATATAGTGAAGATTCGATGGTACCTTCAGCGTATTTTTCTTCTGTCAGGACATCCTTTTTTCCGGTCTCTACAAAGACCTCTGGTTCTGCTCCAAAGACTATGTACTCTGAGCTATTTTTCTCATATACCAAGTATTTCAACGTTTCAGTCGAGTCTTGGTTCTGCATCAAGAACGCCGTGTACCTATTTCCAACTCGTAGGTCTCTAAGGTCAAACACTCCTTCGCTTTGCGTAATCAGTTGGTTTATAATTGCGATGTTTACGTCAAATTCATCGTTGAGCAATTTGCTAAAAGTTTGCCCAGATTTCACCTCACCGCTAACAATTTCACACCCTGTTGTGGATAACCCATAGAGCAGTGTGTTTGAATTGCCCGTGATTAGCTCATCGAGATAGTTTGACTTCGGAGCATTTTGTGCCATATCCGAATCCTCTTCATACTGAGTCAGTGCAACAGGTTTTGGTTCACTTGATGTGGTAGAGCCCACACACAACATAGTAATTGTAAGCGATATGATTATAATAATCAATCCGCATAATACAACAAATAGTTTTCCTGATCGTGATAATTTTCGTCTCGCCATTTACTTCTTTTTAATCTTTAGTGAGTCAAACCCTCGTCCATACACGCTTGTAACCGAAGCCGAAGTAATGAACGCATTTGGGTCTACCTCCTTAATAATTCTGTATATGTCGGCTTGCTGCGTTTTGCGACAGACCACCGAGATAATTTTTTGCTCTGCACCGGTATACCCTCCCTCACCGTGAAGGTAGGTAACTCCACGATTAGCCTCCGTTATGATTCGATCTCCGATCTCTTTATACTTTGGCGAGAAGACCATAAGTTGAGCAGATTGCCTGCTACCCGACAGCACCATATCGATTGTAAATCCGATACAAGCAATTGTAACTACGCCGTATATTGCCGGTTTGAGGTCTCCGCTAAAGACGATCACCGAGCAGGATACTATTATTATATCGCACATCATCAGAACCCTTCCGAACGAGACGTTTCGATACTTTCCAACGATCATAGCCACGATGTCCGTTCCTCCCGTAGTTCCACCTTGGGTGAAGCATAGTCCGATACCTGCACCACAGAGCACACCGCCAAGGATCACCATCAGGAGTTGGTCTCCTTCGGCGACACTGAGCCCCGTAAAGTCGGCTGGAATGATCATCGCAAAGACGTTCATCAAAATCGAGTTAACGACCACTGCATAGATCGTCTTTATGCCAAATCTCGGCCCTATGATTATGACCCCCACGAGCAGAAATATTGCATTGACCACGAAGTATATATTACCGAGCGTCAGCAGGCTTGAGGTAGGTTCACCAAGTGCATAGTATATCAGGGATGAAATACCTCCTGCACCTCCTGGAACAGTGTTAGCCTTTACCGTAAGCGTAGTAAAAGCAAACGAGTATATTATCAAACCAATGGTTATGAGCACATACTCTTTGAGTGTAATTAGGGCTGATTTCTTAAATTGCGTAGCCATAGATGGTTCTTTAGATTACTATGTTAACGATTTTACCTGGTACAAATATTACTTTTTTAGGTTCTTTTCCTTCTGTATATTTCAGTGTTTGAGGGTCATCGAGCACACTCTTCTTAACGTCTTCTGCCGAGGCATCTGCGGGTAGTAGTCTGGTAAATCTCATCTTGCCGTTGATTGAGATTGGGTACTCTATTTCGCTCTCCACGAGATATTTTTCGTTGTGAGTGGGATACTCAGCCAAGCACACCGAGTGGCTTCCACCGACCATAGAGTACATCTCCTCGCATATGTGCGGTGCAAATGGGCTTAGTAGTACGACATACTCTACAAGCACTTCTTTAGAGGTAGTTCCCAGCGCAGAAAAATCATTAAGCGCAATCATAAATGCACTCACTGCGGTATTGAACGAAAAGTTTTCGATATCTTGTGTAACTTTTTTAATGGCTTTATGCAGTACTTTTAGTTCCTCATCGGAGGGTTTAACATCGGCAGCTCCTTGCACGAGTCTCCAGACTCTTCGCAAAAATTTATGTACTCCATCGATACCTTTTGTATCCCACGGTTTGCTTTGCTCCAATGGGCCGAGGAACATCTCATACATACGAAGTGTGTCCGCTCCGTAGACCTCGATTATTGTATCTGGATTAACCACATTATACATCGACTTGCTCATCTTCTCGACTGCCCACCCACACATATACTTTCCATCTTCGAGCACAAACTCTGCATCTTTATACTCTGGCAACCAACTCCTGAAGGCTTCCGTATCGAGAACATCACCCTTTACGATGTTCACATCTACGTGCAACTCCTGCGTGTCATACTCCTCCTTTAGACCACAGCTAACATATTGATTAGTTCCCTTTACTCGATACACGAAGTTCGAGCGTCCCTGTATCATTCCTTGATTTACAAGCTGCTTGAATGGCTCTGGGTCGCACACTGCTCCTATGTCGTATAGAAAGAAGTTCCAGAATCTCGAATATATAAGGTGCCCCGTTGCGTGTTCAATACCTCCGAGGTATAGATCAACCGAGCGCCAATATTCATTTGCCTCTTTGCCTACCAACGCTTCGCTATTATTTGGATCCATATATCGCAGGTAGTACGCCGACGAGCCGGCAAAACCAGGCATCGTAGAGGTCTCAAACTCCCATCCATCCACTCTTGCCAGCGGTGGTTGTCCATCTGCAGTTGGCGAAAAGTTTTCAATCTGTGGCAGCTCTATTGGCAGTTCACAGTATTTGGCAGGGCTTGGCACTCCATCGCTATCGAAGCGCACGGGGAATGGTTCACCCCAGTATCTCTGTCGGCTAAATATAGCATCTCGCAAGCGAAAGTTCACACGTCTGTGCCCAATGCCTCTACTCTCGATCTCATCGAGCGCACGGACAATAGCATCTTTAACTTCGAGTCCGCTCAAAAAGTCTGAGTTTATGAGTTTTCCGCTCTTAGCATCATAGCTTTCGTGCGTAATATCACACTCAATGATTGGCACCATAGGGAGTTCAAAGTGCTTGGCAAAGGCATAATCACGACTATCGTGAGCGGGCACTGCCATAATAGCTCCTGTGCCATACCCTGCCAAAACATAATCACTTATGTATATTGGTATTCGCTCGCCATTGAACGGATTGAGTGCATACGAGCCAGTAAAGCAACCACTCACTCGCTTTGTATCTGCAATTCTCTCCCTTTCGCTACGCTTTTTGGTAGCGAGGATATAGGCTTCGATTTGTTGATTTTGCTCAGCGGTTGTAAGTTTTGAAACGAGGTGGTGTTCTGGTGCGAGCACCATAAATGTAGCTCCGAAGATAGTATCAGGGCGAGTTGTAAAGACCTCTATATCATCGCCTTGAGTTGTCTTGAAGTGCATAGACGCTCCCTCGCTACGACCGATCCACCCGCGTTGAATTTCCTTTAACGATTCGCTCCACTTCAGGTCATCGAGCCCCCTTTGCAATCTATCGGCATAGGCGGTAACTCGTAGTAGCCACTGTTTCATTGGCTTCTGCTCGACGGGGTGCCCTCCACGTACCGACAATCCATCCTTCACCTCATCATTGGCGAGTACTGTACCGAGAGCCTCACACCAATTCACCATAGTTGTCGCTTGATACGCCAAGCGGTACTCCTTGTGTAGGATCTCTTCGAGCTCTTTCTTACTCAACGATTTCCATTCGGGGTGCTTATCAAGTAGCTCAGCGATTGGTCTCGCTTCGTTCTTTTCGACATCATAGTAATGTTCATACATCTTGAGAAATGCCCACTGCGTCCACTTGTAGTACTCCGGCGAGCAGGTACGCACCTCTCGGCTCCAGTCATAGCTAAAGCCAATTTTGTCCATCTGTTCGCGATATTTAGCAATGTTTTTCGAGGTTGTGATTGCTGGATGCTGCCCCGTCTGAATAGCATACTGCTCGGCAGGCAGTCCAAATGCATCGTAACCCATCGGGTGCAGAACATTAAATCCTTTGGAACGTTTATATCTACTATAAATATCTGAGGCTATATATCCCAGTGGGTGTCCGACGTGTAGACCTGCTCCAGATGGATATGGGAACATATCAAGGACATAGTACTTAGGTTTGCTGTGGTCTATTTCCACTTTGTAGAGCTTCTCTTCGCTCCACTTTTTTTGCCACTTTTGCTCAATTTCTTTGAAGTTGTAATCCACTGTCAATCGCTTATTTTGTTAAACAACTGCGCAAGTTACAACATTTTTTTCAGCTACACAAATTTCTCTTTACTTCTCACCTCGCAGCAGATATAGCATAGCATCACGGTGTTTGGCTGCTGCCGCGAAGTCGAGTTCGGCAGCGGCACGCTCCATTGCCTTGCGCTCTTTTTCTGCCTCTTGTTTCTTTTCCTCGGTGGTCATACTATCATATATACCATAGAGGTTCTGTTCGTCTCGCGCACCACCTCGGTCAAGCCCACCGCCGAGTGTACCTCGAAGCGCTTTGTTAACAGCCTTGGGTTCTAAACCGTGTTCGATATTATAGTTCATCTGCTTTTCACGCCTTCGTTCACTCTCTTCAATGGTGGTTCGCATCGAGGGGGTAATCTTATCGGCATACATTATGACGTGCCCTTCGAGGTGTCGAGCTGCACGACCAGCGGTCTGCGTAAGCGATCTACTGTTGCGCAAAAAACCCTCCTTATCGGCATCCATAATAGCCACAAGCGAAACCTCGGGTAGATCCAACCCCTCTCGCAGGAGGTTTACGCCCACCAGCACGTCAAACAACCCACCTCGCAGATCATCCATAATCTGCACTCGCTCCATAGTATCAACATCGGAGTGGATGTATCGAGTTCTGACTCCTTTTTTGTCCAAAAAGGCTGAAAACTCCTCTGCCATACGCTTCGTAATGGTCGTAACAAGGATACGTTGATCCTTAGCCACTCGCTTCTCGATCTCCAGCAGTAGGTCATCGATCTGTCCGAGTGTTGGACGCACCTCGATCTCTGGATCGAGCAACCCCGTAGGACGAATAATCTGTTCGACAATAGCCTCCTCGCTATGTTGCATTTCGTAGTTAGCTGGCGTTGCGCTGACATATATCACCTTGTCTTGGAGTTCGACAAACTCCTCAAACTTTAACGGTCTGTTGTCAATAGCTGCCGGCAATCTAAATCCAAACTCCACCAGATTCTTCTTGCGCGAGTAGTCTCCACCATACATTCCGTGTATCTGAGGGATTGTCACGTGGCTCTCGTCAATGATCATCAAATAGTCTTTGGGAAAATAATCCAGCAGGCAAAAGGGTCGACTCCCGGGTTCCCTACCATCGAAGTACCTCGAATAGTTTTCAATCCCCGAGCAATACCCGATCTCCTTTATCATCTCAAGATCATACTCCACTCTACCCTTTATCCTCTTGGCATAGAGGTGTTCGCCCATACTCTCAAAGTGTGCGATTTGCTCACCGAGATCGAGTTGTATCTCTTTAACTGCTTGTTTGGTTCTCTCCTTGGTTGTCACAAAAATTGTAGCAGGGTTTATGACCACCTCATCGAGAGTTGAGAGTCTGGCACCGCTAATGGTATCTATTGTATGTAGTGCTTCGATTTCGTCTCCCCACTGCACTATTCGGTAGGCAATATCACCATAGGCTACAAAGACATCTATCGTATCACCGTTCACTCTAAACGTTCCTCTACGAAAGTCTCTATCGGAGCGTGCATAGAGTGCATTGACCAACTGATGTAGAATCTTCTGCCTCGGGATCTTCTCGCCTCGTCTGAGTGTTATGATATTTTCGTGAAAGTCCGCGGGGTTGCCAATACCGTACAAACACGATACCGAGCTAACCACAATTACATCTTGTCGTCCACTAAGCAGTGTTGCTGTGGTGGAGAGTCTCATCTTTTCGATCTCATCGTTGATGGCAAGATCCTTTTCGATGTATGTATCTGAGTTTGGAAGGTATGCCTCTGGTTGGTAGTAGTCGTAGTATGAGACGAAGTACTCGACAGCATTATCAGGAAAGAATGCTTTGAATTCACCGTAGAGTTGCGCTGCGAGTGTTTTGTTGTGGCTTAGCACCAGAGTAGGTCTTCCGAGTCCCTCTATGACGTTTGCCATAGTGAATGTCTTGCCAGAACCAGTAACTCCCAAAAGAACATTATGCCGACTTCCACCTCTTATCAGCTCCAGCAATTTCTCAATTGCCTGGGGTTGATCTCCTGTCGGGTCGTACGCGCTATGTAAAGAGAATACACTATCCACTACTGCCGTACCTCCATAAATCGTGCAATGTATTTGCCTATGATATCAAACTCTATGTTGACGGTTGTTCCCACCTTGAAATTGTGAAAATTCGTATGCTCATAGGTATAGGGTATGATGGCAACGCTAAACTCATCGAGCTTCGAGTCGCAAACCGTTAGACTAACTCCATTTACTGTCACCGAGCCTTTCTCCACCGTAACATAACCGCCCTTATCTTGCGGCTCATACCTAAAGGTATAGTACCAGCTACCCTCCATCTCTTTGACCAAGATGCAACGTGCCGTAGTGTCTACGTGTCCTTGAACTATGTGTCCATCGAGGAGTTTATCGGGTCGCATCGATCTCTCAAGGTTTACCTCATCGCCGACTCTAAACTCACCGAGGTTGCTCTTCTGCAGTGTTTCTAAGATGGCAGTAACGGTATAACATCCACCATCTATGGCGACCACCGTAAGGCACACTCCATTATGTGCTATGCTTTGGTCGACGTGCAACTCCTCGACAAATGGACAGCTAAGGGTTAGGTGGACGTTTGTGCCCTCTGTCTCGATTTTTTCTACTTTGGCAATAGCCTCAACAATTCCGCTAAACATTTTTTATTGTACTTATTTTCTTATAAATTTAATGCACAAAGTTACTACATTTTTTCGCCCATACAACACTTTCCTCTCTCTATTATACTCTTCCCAACTCACATACTGTTATCTTTTAGCACAACCAACCCAATGCGGACGTACGACTCCTCCTATGGTCGAGAGTAGTGGATTCCGCCAACTTGCATTGCCTCTGTGGACTCTCTCAGTCGTACGTCTCCACGTTCAAACTACCATATTGCGGACGGTCGCCACTTTTTTGGCTATCATTAGTGCAAACT
>CAYJMA010000051.1:0-11656 GCA_964371475.1 uncultured Rikenellaceae bacterium
CAGAGACGTACGACTGAGGGAGTCCAAAGAGGCAACGTAAGTTGGCGGACTCCACTACTGTCGACCTTAGGGGGGAGTCGTACGTTCGCTTTGGGTTGGGTTGCTCTAATGGTTTCGGAGTGGACGACGGAGGGCACAGGCAAAGGAGCGAGCAGCGATGTTTGCAGGTGTCCTCGTGGGGCGTCGGACACCCGCATTTGGTATTTTACTCTAAAACGGTCGCTTGGGGTGGCGACCTTTTTGCTTTTTTAAGTGTAGGATTGTAGTTAAGCACTTAGAGTTCTAATCAAGATAAAGATTAGAGCCATAATCTGTAAAAGTAAGTATATTACCGTAAATATATAGATTTTTTTCTCTCTCTTATAAATCTTTATAGCAAGAGAAGAGCTCGCGCAAATAACAGCAACCAAAACTGCCATTGAACTCCATAATAAAATATTCTTTAGGGAGTTGCATTCATCTGGGATAATGGTAGATGTAGCCAACACATAAAGTATTATCAATAAATAGGTTAGTATATCAATACTTCTTTTGGTCGGTGATTTATCCTTGTTTTTAATTTCAAGTACCACTTTTTTTCAGAATTAATTTAATAAAAAACACAGTGTTTAGATTGCAAATCTAATAATAATACCGAAATTTTATATTGAAAAAGATGAAATTATATATTGAAATAGTAGAGCAGAGTCGCACATACCAGAAATTTTAGATGCCACCTATCTACGATACAATGCAGTAGATATGGTGATTGTTATACAAAACGAGTTGAAATTTTAAGCACTTTACCCAGCGGAGAATCAGAAGGATGTTGAGTCCCTTTTAACTCACAAGAGCGATCGCCACTATCAGAGAAATTTGGCGCACGCCACCACTGTTGACCAGTGAAAGAGAGAGAGGCTTCGTTTACAAGACAGTAACGAAAATCATATATCGACAATTTTGCAATATCTATTGAAAGAACAAAATATTATTACTACATTTGTGGAAATTGAGTCAACCATAGGGCATTTTGGCTCGTTACTTGCAATTAAAAAAACAATAAAATAAAATTACAAAAACAATGGATGCATTAGAGCTTATTAAACAAAGGAGAAGTATTCGTAGATACAAGAGCGAGAAGGTAGACCACGACTTAATGCGTGAGATTATCGAACTTAGTTCCTTTGCACCGTCGTGGGCAAATTTTCAGGTTGCACGCTACACGATTGTAGACGATCCCGAGCTTATAGCACAGATGGCAGAAGCCGCAATGCTCGATTTTTCGTACAATATAAACACTTTGAAAAACACGCCCGGGGTAGTGGTTCTAAGTTATGTTCAGGGCAAGAGTGGAAAGTTATACGAAAAAGGGTATGCAACGAGCAAGGGCAGTGGATGGGAAGTTTTTGACGCCGGCATTGCGTGTCAAACCTTCTGTTTGGCTGCTCACGCAAAGGGTGTTGGTACGTGTATTTTCGGAGTTTTCGATGATGCGATTATTGCACGACTTGTGGATCTTCCATCGGATCAAACAGTAGCAGCGGTCATCACTTATGGTTATCCAGAGGGAGCTCACCCCGAACCTACACCACGAAAGAGTGTCGAAGAGATCAGCCGTTTTCTATAACATCCCACAGCTGAACCCCTATACCACTGACAATAAGCAGCCAGTAGAGGGTCTTTGATAGTAATTTTCTTTTAGTCGCCACTGAAAAGAAGTAGGGTGCAACCACGCACAGTGGCATAGCTATGATAATTGCCATATAGAGCGTACGCACCGGTGAGATTATAGCTACACCGGCAACCCATATAGCAAGATATACAAATAGGGTATAGCTTACTTGGCTATACCTTTTTTGTGCTGTTCGTCTAAAGAGAAATGTTATAACGCTGAGCATCGACACTAACAGAGTAAGTGCCACAAGCGCAACAGTAGGTATTACATCTTGGAGTTTTATGTGTTCAAGCTCCCCTATTGTACGGTCGTTGAGAGTAAATGCTCTATGGTATATATCTAATTTATCAATCACGACATTAAAGTCCCATTGGTTTACCACCCATAGAGTAAAAAAGTACATACTCATAGGTATGAGTAGTGCACCGATTAGGGTAATCCAGAATCTTATGTTCGAGAGCGTTAGTAGAAGTATGAGTGCCATAATCGGCAATAGGTATAGTGCAGGGGGGTAAACCAACACTGCTCCTCCGAGATATACCCCCATAGTGAATGTATCTCTGAGGGCTGGGGTTTGCACCCTGAATCTACCGAGTCCATAGTGTAGTGCAATGATTATAAGCACTGTTGCCAAAAGCGGGCTGAGGCTAATCTCGCCGAGGTATAGAGTGGTTGCAATTATCGTAAATAATGCAGAGGGCATATAGTTTTTTTCGGGGTATATCTCCTCTTTAATTGTAAGGTTGAGCATTAGTACTGCACCTATCAGGATTAGCGCCGCTGCCACTGTGCGTGCGGTGTTTTCACTCATCGCACCTTGAAAGAAGTCCCACCTTTGCCCGAATATCTGCTCACCTATCGGTTCAACCTCAACGACCAATGTTCCACTCCACCAAAATAGCGTAAGGAAGAGTACTGGGAAGAGGATGTTTGACAGCAGTCCTTTCATTTTCTCATTGATAGTGTATCCTCTACGATTCTACTTTTTACCTTGTTTTTTTTGTTGTTCTTTCATTGCTTGTTGTTTGCGTTGCATATCTTCGAGTCGTTCGCTCCACTTCGATTTTTTGGCAGGTTTTTTAGCATTATCTTGCATACGTTGGTGGAGTTTTTCGTCGCTAACAAAGGCTCTTACAGCATAGGTCTGTCCGATTGTTATGATATTGCTCAAAAGGTAGTAGTATGAGAGTCCCGAAGAGTAGCTATTAAAGATGAATAGCAACATAATAGGCATAAGATATAGCATCATAAATCGCATACCGGGCATACCATTTGTTTGCATAGAGCCTTGTTGTGCCATATTTATCTTTTGAGTGATAAATAGTGATACAGCCATAAGTAGTGTAAAGAGTGATACGTGGTTGCCATAGAATGGGATATTGAATGGCAGGTTTAATATTGAGTCATAGCTTGAGAGGTCTGTTGCCCAGAGGAACGATTCTCCGCGAAGTTCAATCGACGAGGGGAAGAAGCTAAACATAGCAATAAGTATTGGGAATTGTATTAGAATCGGTATACAACCTCCCAGTGGTGAGACTCCGGCACTTCTGTATAGTGCCATTGTTGCTTGCTGTTTTTTCATAGCGTCTTCGCGCTTTGGGAACCTTTCGCTAATTTTTTTAATCTCAGGGCTAAGTAGTCTCATCTTAGCAGTACTGAGGTATGAGCGGTAGGTAAGCGGGAAGATTAGAATCTTTATAAATATTGTAAGCAGTAGTATTATAATACCGTACGATGCAATGTGTGCGCTAAGGAAGTCAAAGACAGGTATTACTATCCACTCGTTGACCCAGCCAATAATTCCCCAACCGAGCGGCACGAGTTCTTCGAGGCTATACTCCTCGCCGTAGCTTTCGAGTGTCGAGAATTTATTAGGCCCGAGGTATAGCTTAAAGTCATACTTATCCTCGGTCGACGAGTATGGTAGTGTAAGGTTCGCATAGAAGTCCTTCAGGTTTTCTCCATTTGGTGCGTAGGTGTTGAATCCTACGCTTGCGGAGTTGAAGTTTTCCTCCGAGATGATAACCGAGCTAAAGTACTGTTGTTTGAATGCAACCCACTGCACCTTGGTTGTCACATCCTCGCTGAGCGACTCTTTAGATATACCGATCTCCTCCACATCGCTATTAGCCCCTGGGTACTTATATGCTATTGTGGTGTGGTTGTTTTCATTGTCGAATCCCTTTTCTTCCTGCGGTGATGTTATGTCCCATTTTAGTGAAATATCTGGTTGCGTGGCGAGCATCGCTGAGCGAAAGTGTGAGAAGTCTGCCGTGAACTCTATCATATAGTTATCCTTGGGCAGTGTGTAAAGGTACTCCACGTAGGTTACACTATCGGTGTAGAGTCGGTATGAGATTTGACTATCCGATATTTTGTTTGCTTTGAAGAAGAGCGACGCGGTAGAGATCTTCTCGGGGGCGAATATCTCAAAGCCAAACTCATTGCCTTGACTACCAAAGAGTTTTAGTCTCTGACCTTTATTTGCTTCGTTGAGTCTTTCATACTCTTTTAGTTCAACGCTTGCTATTTTACCACCACGATTTGAGAATGTATATACAGCGAGGTCGTTTTCGAGCACCATAAACTCTTCTTTGCCATCGGCACTTTTAGCAAAGTTGCCAAGCGTGGCCTCTTTTGTAGCTTTAGCGATGCTATCCTCTACTGCCTTTTGCTTGATTTGCTCTTCGGCACTTATCACGGGAGCATTCGCGCGCGCTATTGAGTCCATAGCTGCTTGTTCTTTGAGGGCGGCGGCTCGTTGATCCTCCATTTTGGAGTTGTTCCACGCGCTAAACCCAAAGAGTATACCTCCTATGAGGATAATACCTATAATCGTATTTTTATTCATCGTATTTTTTTAATTTAGTTTTGAAAAATTAATAGCAGCCTTTGTAAAGTCTACAAACAGTGGGTGTGGATTCTCCACCGTGCTTTTATACTCAGGGTGGAACTGCACTCCCACGAACCAAGGGTGTCCCTCAGCCTCTACAATCTCAACGAGTCCTGTCTCAGGGTTAATTCCGACAGCCTTTAGTCCTGCACTGTCGAGCACCTCTTTATAGTTGTTGTTAAATTCGTAGCGATGTCGGTGTCTTTCAAATATTTCATTCTCTCCGTACGCCTTTTGCGTTGTAGACCCTTCGCTAAGCACGCACCTATAAGCCCCGAGTCTCATAGTGCCTCCCATATCGGTCACATTTTTTTGATTCTCCATTATGTCGATAACTGGGTCAGGAGTTTGTCCACATTCCGAAGTGTTGGCAAGAGGGAGTCCGAGCACGCTGCGTGAAAATTCTATAACTGAGCACTGCATACCGAGGCAGATACCAAGAAATGGAACTCCGTTTGTACGAGCGTAGTTTACCGCCACGATTTTGCCTTCGAGTCCCCGATGTCCAAAGCCGGGTGCAACCAATATGCCGTTCATACCGGCGAGCACCTCCGATACGTTTTCCTTTGTAATGTTTTCGGAGTTTACGTACTGAAGTATCACTTTAGTGTTTAGCACACCGCCGCTGTGTACAAATGCCTCAGAGATAGATTTATAAGCATCGGGCAGCTCTGTGTATTTTCCCACCAGTGCGATTTTTACCTCACCCTTAGGGTGTTTGACTCTCTCGACGAAGTCGCACCAGCTTGTAAGGTCAAAGTCGTTGCTCGGTGTAAGGTGCAATTTTCTGAGTGCCACAAGGTCGAGTTTCTGGTCGAGCATCTTGAGCGGCACCTCATATATAGTACTAACATCAATAGATTCTATCACAGCATCTGCATCAACGTTACAGAAGAGCGCAACTTTATTTTTAACCTCTTGTGTGAGTGTTTGCTCGGTTCTAAGTACGAGGATGTCTGGTTGCAGACCATTTTCGAGCATCTGTTTTACGGAGTGTTGCGTAGGTTTTGTCTTTAGCTCACCGCTTGCTCTCATATATGGTATGAGCGTTAGGTGAAGTATCAGTGTATTTTCCACGCCGAGTTCATATCGTAGTTGTCTCACTGCTTCGATATATGGTAGGCTTTCGATATCTCCCACCGTACCTCCGATCTCAGTAATCACCACATCATACTCACCGTTACTTCCCAGCACCATAATCGAGCGTTTAATTTCGTCGGTGATGTGCGGTATGATTTGCACAGTCTTTCCGAGGTATTCTCCCTTTCGCTCTCTGTTTATAACGTTTTGGTATATGCGTCCCGTTGTGACGTTATTTGCCTGCGAGGTTGGTTGATTAGTAAATCGTTCGTAGTGCCCAAGGTCGAGGTCAGTCTCTGCGCCATCTTCTGTAACGTAGCACTCGCCGTGTTCATAGGGGTTGAGTGTTCCGGGGTCGATGTTGATATATGGGTCGAGTTTCTGAATGGTAACCGAGTATCCTCTTGCTTGTAGTAGTCTTGCCAGCGACGACGATATTATACCCTTACCAAGTGATGAGGCAACTCCTCCGGTTACAAAAATGTACTTTGTCATATCTTTTATTCCCCCAATATTTTAATCTTCTCTTTGACTTCGGCTATCTCTTTTTTGGTTTTGTCTATCTTTCGTTCAACCTCGGCAATGAGGCTTTCCGCGCCTTTGCTCATAGAGAAGAATCCGATATTGTTTTCCAGCAGTTTGAGTTCGTTTTGCAGTGCGCGCAACTTTCCGTTTAGTTTATCTGCTTCGCCACCAACAACACTACCTGTACCACTTGTTTTAGCTTCGTTTATTTTTTTGCGGAATTTTTCGATTCGTTCGCCTCCCTCTTTTGAGCGAAGAGTATCGAAGAGTTTATCGCACACTTCTTTGAACTCTTTGTTGATTTCCTCCTTTTTCTTGATTGGTACAAATCCGGCTGCGCCAAACTTGCTCATCAACTCTTTGAGTCTATCGAACGAGAGGTCATCGCTACCTTCGAGTGCTCGTAGTTCATCGAGCACCTTACGTTTAGCTTCGAGGTTTTCGTTGTGTTTGTTGTCTCCTTCTTTGAAGTGTTCGTTTTTGCGTTCAAAGAATTTATCGCACGCAGCTCTAAATCTTTTCCACAGTGCGTCGGAATTCTTACGTGGTACTGCGCCAATTGCTTTCCACTCTTTTTGCAGTTCGATGAGTTTATCTGTTGTTGCCTTCCACTCCTCAGATTCTGAGAGCTCTTCCGCTTTTATGCACAGTGCGGTTTTGCTCTCAAGGTTGCTTTGCATTTCGCTTTTGAGCTCACCGAAAAACTCACGTTTGGCACTAAAAAACTTGTCGCACGCAGCTCTAAACCTATCGTAGATTGCCGAGTTATCTTTTTTTGGAGCAAATCCAATTTTCTTCCATTCGCCCTGCATCTCGGTGATCTGAGCCTGTATGTCGTTCCACTCCTTAATGTTGTGTGCCTCCACTGTGAGTAGTTCTTCGGTTTTTTGGCAAATTTCTTCTTTGAGGGCAAGGTTTTTTTCTTGTTCCTCTCGAATTTTGTCGTAGTGTTCCTGATGTTTTTTGTTTATAACTGCGCTTGCGGCTTTGAATCTCTCCCAGAGCGGTTCACGTTCTTCGGCAGGTACTGGTCCAGCTTCACGATACTCGTCGTGTAGTTTTTGGAGTTCACCAAAGGCGGTTATAGGCGAGCTAAGCTCGGCAAGTTTCTCGGCACGTGCGCAAATATCGAGTTTGATTTCGGTATTGCGTTTGAGATCCAGGTCTCTGAGTTCTTTGTTTATTTTTACAAAGTTATAGAAATTTTCTGTATGGTGGTGGTAGGTTTCCCACAGGTCTTTGGTGACACCGAGGGGCACGGCACCGATCTCACGCCAACGACCCTGCAATTCGCGAAACGACGCAAAGGTAACTCCCATTGTCTCGGTAGAGTCCACCAACGCCTTTAGCTCCTCAATAATCTTAAGTTTTTCTTTATAGTTTGCCTCTTTCTGTTCTTCGCTTTGCGCGGTGTGTTTATTGCGGTTATCTCGATAGATGCTAAGTAGTTCTTTGAATCTTATCTCCTCGGGCGAGGTGGTTGCTGTAAACTCTTCGGCGGCATTGCCCTGAGCTACGAATTGAGCTCGTGCAGATTCGTCGTCTGCCTTAATTTTTTTGTAGAATATTACCTTTAGCTCTTCAACTCGCCCTTTGAGCTCGGCAATATCTCTATTTTCGATATCGCTTGCAAGGGTAGCGCACAGTTCTGCGGGACTTAACAGTGTTAGGTTTTCTGTCTCGCCTTCGGTGGTGGTAATTTCTTGGTTTTCAGTTGTTTGTTTTGGTGTCTCTTTCTCAGCCGAGATTTCCAACTCTGGTTGTTCTGTATTCATTGCCAAAAAGGTTTAATTTCTACAAGGAGCAAAGGTAGTAAAAAAACGTTGTTTAGTCTTAATTTTTTGCCAAAAATCTATAAAAGTCCGAGTTCGAGTAGTGCTTCCTCGCTCATTTTATTTCTATCCCACGGCGGGTCGAAGGTCAGTACTATCTCGGCGGAGCTTACTCCCTCGACTCCTTCAACAGCACGTTTCGTATCGTCGAGGAGTTGGTCTGCGAGTGGGCAGTTCGGAGCAGTAAGGGTCATTGTAACGATTGCCTCGCCCGATGGCTCGTAATTGATATCGTAGATTAGTCCGAGGTCATAGATATTCACCGGAATCTCGGGGTCAAACACCTCTTTTAGGGCTGAGACTATCTCTTTTTCTTTTTCCAATATTTCCTGTGCCGTCATTGTCTTAGGTATTGTTGAGCTTTTTCGTTTATTCTACTCACCATTGCTTCGAGTCCACCGGCGCGAGTTGGCGAGAGGTTCTCTTTGAGTCCTGTTGTTTTCAAGAATTCGAAGTTATTCTCGATGATTTCCTGGGGCGAGAGTCCACTGAGTGCTGCGACGAGCAGGGCAATAATTCCACGTACGATTATAGCATCGCTATCTGCGGCAATATGCATTTTGCCATCTTCATTCAGCTCGGTTACTATCCACACTCTACTTTGGCAGCCTTTGATAAGGTTTTCGGGAGTTTTGAGGTTCTCTGCAAGCGGAGGTAGAGTATCGGCAAGTTCTATGAGGTAGTTATACTTATCGAGCCATTCGGTTAGGTATTCGAGATCCGAGAGGATTGTTTGCAGTTCAGCTTTCATTGCACAATTATTGATTTTCCTGTTGTTGTATTAGGTGAGGTAACTCCCAGTATGTTTGTGATTGTGGGTGCTATGTCTTGTAGGGTTGAGGGTCTGTTGTCTGATTTTGGTGAGATGACGCCTCCCCAGAAGATAAGCGGTACGTGGGTGTCGTAGATATAGGGTGATCCCGTGTTGCTCACCACGCCTGGTTCTTCGACGATCCACCCCGGCAGCAGGTTAATTACGACATCTCCGCTGTGTCGAGCAAAGTAGCTCTTTTGTATCATACCGTTAATTCCCCAGCTAAAGTCTCCACTGCTAAGCGACGTAGAGGTTATCGCAGATGCCACGCCGCGGAATTGGATGGCGAAGTCGGCAACCATATTTTGCACCTCGCCAAGCGAGAGTCCGGCGTCGAAAATCTTCTTACGATTTAGATATAGTTGTCTATCGGTAAAGTCGAGCACCCATCTTGTATCACCTTCGATTCGTTTGCGTTGTTCTTCGGATAGTCTGGTGGTTAGTTGCGCACCGAGGAAGCCATTTATAAGTATTTCGAACTGATCGGGGTTGAACAACCCTCCGGGGATCTTACCATTTGGATTGACCATCTCCGATGTTCCATTAGCGCCATTGAAGATGACCAGTACGTGTTGTTTTCCGATGTTGTTTTCCAAGAATGAGAGAAGCGTTGATATTTCATCGTCGAGGCGGTATATCACATCTTCGGTTTCCATTGTCGAGGGTCCATACATTGCGGCTGTGGTAGCTGGCGACTCGATTGTGATTGTTAGGTAGTCGGTCGAGGCATCCTTGCCGAGGTTCTCTGCAATGATCGTTTGCACGGCGAAGTCCTTGAGCAGGGATGCGCCAGCAGGGGTTGTGTTTAGTCGTTGGTAGGAGTACTCTGAGGCGGCAGCTTTATTGTTTTCAATATCTTTGCGTAGCACGTTATAGTATTGGTCGGCTCGTCTGCTTTGTATCCACTTTTGGGAGCAGTATGCCGTGGCGAGGTCTTTCGAGTTAAAGGTATCTACCCATTGGGGTAGTTTGCTGGTATAGTACGTAGAGGTTACGATCTCTCCGTTTCGGGGGCTGATCCAGTAGCATCCATCTGCGAGGTGTCCTCCTGCGATCACGGCAGAGGTTGGTGTTGTGGCAATTGATATTACTTTGGATGTTGGCGAGAGGTCTTTGATGCAGTCTCCGATTGTTGAGGCTGTGAGGTTTCGAGGCGAGACTTGAGCATCGAGCGTGCCTTCGCCAAGGGTTAGTACGTCTCGGTCATAGAGTGTTCGTACGATTTGCTCGGTGGTGTAGTCAAACCAGTGGGTACCGATTATGCCGTGCGAGCTTGGTGTTGAGCCGCAGGCAATCGTAGCGACGCTAACCGGTGTAGTGGAGCCGAAGTAGTCAATGGATGTTTGCGTGCATAGGTGTCCCTCTTGCATCAGTCGTTTGATGCCCCAGTTGTTAAATGCCTTTGAGAACTTTAGTAGGTAGTCATAACGTAGTCCTGCCACGGTGATGTTTACCACCAGGCGGGGTTTTTGTTGGCAATGTGCCACAAGTGGAGCAATAAGAAGTAATATTGTTGCTATAAAACGAATCATAATTCTTGTAGTTGTTTTGCTTTGGCAAAATTTGTAACCCACAAAGATACGCTTTAATTGCGAGTTTTTGCCATACTTTGTCTCATAATTGACATCCTTTTTTTGGTTTACTGCATTTTTTTTGTAGCTTTGGGGGTGGATGTGCTCAGAGTGCGACGTTTTTTTTTATCAAGCAATGAAAGAGTTATGCGTAGAGTAGTAACCGTGATGCTTCTTATGATCACTTCGATTGGGTTATACGGGCAGCAAGACATACGTTTTAGCACGTTGATCTATGACTTTGGTGCTATTGCCGAGGAGGGTGGAGTGGTTTCACACACCTTTTCTTATACGAACCAGAGTTCGGAGCCCTTTGTTATAACCGACATTGTGACTTCTTGTGGGTGTACGAAGCCTGAGTTTTCTACCAAACCATTGCTGAGCGGTCAGAGCGGGGAGCTTGTTATTTCCTTTGATCCTATGGATAGGCCGGGTCGCAACGCCAAGCAGATTAGGATACACTCGAATCAGGGTCAGATCGTGTTGCGTATTGTTGCAGATGTTACGCCACGTCATCGCACTTTGGAGGAGTTGTTTCCATTTTCGATAATTGGCGGGGGTCGTCTTGCGGAGTTATCTCGAACGAATGTTCAGGTGCCAAAGCGAGGTATGAAGGAGGTGGTTATTTCAGTGGCAAATTCAAATTTCACGTTACCCATACTGGTTACTGTGGATGGTCAGATTGGTGAGAGTGTTGAGATTCCGGCGCGCGAATCGAGGGATGTGGTAGTTGAAGTGAGGGGGGATGACTATGGTAAGTTTCAGCGTGTGGTTGGGCTCAGAGTCAACGGAGCTATTGTGGCGGAGAGTATTATGATTAGTGGGGTTGTGGTCGATGATTTTTCTGTGCTCGCAGATGATGAGTTGTTGCCCTGGGCTGAGTTCTCGACGCATTACGTACGTATGGGTAGGGTGGCTATTGGTGATAGTGTGGCGCAGCAAGTTGTTATTAGCAATAATGGCAATGCGCCGCTTCTAATTCGTTGGCATTCGCCCTCAACTGCTACCATAGGCGTGCATTTACCTACGATGACCATAGAACCGCAGAGCTCAACTGTTTTGACACTCACATACTCACCTTTACAGGGTGGCTATGATTCTCGGCGTGTGAAGTTTATTCTAAACGATCCAAGAGCGCCATTGAAGGAGGTGCGAGTAGTTGCCGAGGTTCCTTTTTAGGATATATTGGATCAGGGTATAGTGCAGGTTTTTGCTGTGGTATTAGCTTTAGAGTTAGAGTAGGTAGTCAAAAGTTTTGATTTCACTTTTTCAAAAGTGAAGCCGCCG
>CAYJMA010000052.1:0-11198 GCA_964371475.1 uncultured Rikenellaceae bacterium
AATAATCTTTTCATCTTTTTCTCTCTTTGTTTTATATGTTCTTAAAAGTTAATAAGTTTCAAGGCGCAAATATACAAATTCAATTGAACATAGTCATCATTGTATATAAAATAGCACTTCGTCACTTTAGTTTACTCTAATCCTCCATCAACTTGCGATACCTCGACTTCGATGGCTCACTCTGGCCACTTTGTTGCAACTTATGTGCCTCATAGTCGGAGTACCCCCCCTCAAAGTAGGTAACACCACCATTGCCATCAAAGGCAAGAATGTGAGTTGCAATCCTGTCGAGAAACCACCTGTCGTGGCTAATTACAACCGCACAACCTGCAAAGTTCTCCAACCCCTCCTCAAGTGCCCGAAGAGTGTTTACATCAATGTCATTGGTCGGCTCATCAAGCAACAATACATTGCCACCCTCCTTGAGCGCAATGGCAAGGTGCAGCCTATTGCGCTCCCCCCCAGATAGTATGCCACACTTCTTCTCCTGATCACCACCCGTGAAATTAAAACGAGAACAGTACCCACGTGCATTGACCTGCTTGCCGCCAAGGTCGATCAACTCCGAATTCTCCGAAATCACCTCATATACACTCTTATCGGGATCTATCGATCGGTGCTGCTGATCAACATACGCCAGCTTTACTGTCTCTCCTACCTTAAAATCCCCAGAGGTAGGAGTATCAAGCCCCATAATCAACCTAAAGAGAGTCGTCTTACCCGCTCCATTAGGGCCTATCACACCCACAATCCCTGCAGGCGGAAGTCGAAAATCAAGACCCTCGTACAACACCCTGTCATCAAACGACTTGCTTACACCACGAGCCTCAATGACCATATCACCCAAACGTGGACCATTGGGAATGAAGATCTCCAACTTCTCATCCTTACTCCGACTATCCTCGCTAAGCATCTTATCATACGCCGCAAGCCTCGCCTTGCTCTTTGCCCTACGAGCCTTAGGTGCCATACGAACCCACTCCAACTCACGCTCCAACGTCTTCTTACGCTTACTCTCCTGCTTCTCCTCCTGAGCCAATCGAGTCGTCTTCTGATCGAGCCAACTGCTGTAATTACCCTCCCAAGGAATGCCCTCGCCACGGTCAAGCTCCAAAATCCAACCAGCGACGTTGTCCAAAAAATAACGGTCGTGAGTCACAGCAATAACAGTACCCTTGTACTGCTGAAGGTGCATCTCAAGCCAATCAATGCTCTCTGCATCGAGGTGGTTCGTCGGCTCGTCGAGCAGTAACACGTCGGGCTCACTGAGCAACAACCTACATAGAGCAACTCGACGTCGCTCACCACCACTGAGAACATCTATCCTCTGATCTGCTGGCGGACACCTAAGTGCATCCATCGCTCGATTCAACTTCTGATCGATCTCCCAACCACCAGCATTGTCTATAAGCTCGGTCAACTCCCCCTGACGCTCTATAAGACGTGCCATCTCATCGTCTGTCATCTCCTCCATAAAGCGCATATTTACCGCCTCATACTCCTTCAAATACCCTACCACCTCCGAACAACCCTCCTCTACAATCTCGCGAACTGTCTTCGTGTTATCGAGCTGAGGCTCCTGCTCCAAATATCCAACCGTGTACCCCGCAGAAAAAACCACCTCGCCTGTATGCGCACTATCAATACCGGCTATAATCTTCATCAGTGTGCTCTTGCCAGATCCGTTGAGACCGATAATACCTATCTTCGCTCCATAGTAAAACGAGAGGTATATGTTGTTGAGAATGTGCTTGTTGTTGTGAGGAAGAATCTTTGAAACTCCCACCATCGAAAAAATAATCTTCTTGTCGTCTACCGTTGCCATTGTCTATTCAATTTGTTATAAAGTCGCAGTGGTACGCTCCTTCAAAAAAAAGGAGCATACCACCACAAACAATCTGTTATATAATATTATTGTTAATCTCTATCTCTTTGGTCTAGTCCTTAAACTTAGCTGCAAGAAACTCGCGATTTAGTCTGGCAATGTGCGCCACTGAGATCCCCTTAGGGCACTCCGCCTCACACGCACGAGTGTTCGTACACCCACCAAAACCAAGCTCATCCATCTTTGCTACCATTGCCTTTGCACGACGCGCACCCTCAACTCTACCCTGAGGTAGATTCGCAAGGCTCGAAACCCTCGCCCCGACAAACAACATCGCCGAACCATTCTTACACGTTGCAACACAAGCTCCGCATCCAATACAACTCGCCGCATCCATACTCTTATCTGCCTTATCCTTGGCAATAGGAATTGCATTGGCATCGGGCACACCGCCAGTATTGACAGATACATATCCTCCGGCCTGCAATATCTCATCAAAGGCATTGCGATTAACCACCAAGTCCTTAATCACAGGAAAGGCTGCCGAACGCCACGGCTCAATGGTAATGGTCTGACCATCACGAAACTTACGCATATGTAACTGACAAGTCGTTATATCATCGTCTGGACCGTGAGCCCTGCCATCGATATACAGAGAACACATACCACATATACCCTCACGACAGTCGTGATCAAAGGCTATCGGCTCCTCACCTTTGTGAATAAGCTCATTGTTGACCATATCGACCATCTCAAGAAATGAAGTGTCGGGAGATACATCACCTATCTCGTAGTTCTCGAAACGACCCTTCGACTTTGGCGAATCTTGACGCCATATCTTTAATTTGAAATTCATCTTTTTAGCTATTTTTTTGCTGTCTTTGCTGTTTCTCTAAATAAATTACTCCTTATAGTTACGCTGTGCGAGTTTAACCTCTTCAAATGCAAGTGGCTCTTTGTGCAGCTCTGGTGCTACTCCATCGCCTTTGTGCTCCCACACTGCAACATATGTAAAGGCGTCGTCGTTACGAAGTGCCTCTCCCTCAGGGGTTTGGAACTCCTCGCGGAAGTGCCCTCCACAAGACTCCTCACGATTCAGCGCATCACGAGCCATCAACTCGCCCATCTCAAAGAAATCTGCAACACGTAGCGCCTTTTCTATCTCTTGGTTAAAATCGCCTGCCTTGCCCGGCACAAAAACATCCTTGTAAAACTCCTCACGAAGCTTCGGAATCTCTGCTATGGCGCGCTCCAAACCCTCCTTCGTACGACCCATACCTACATTATCCCACATTATACGACCCAGCGACTTATGAAAATCATCTACCGATCGCTTTCCCTTAACGGCAAAAAGAGTCGCTATCTTTTCGTTGATAGCCTTCACCGCTTCATCAAAGGCAGGGTGAGAGGTGTCTACCTTAGGAGACTGAATCTCTGCACTTAGGTAATCACCAATTGTGTATGGCAATATAAAGTATCCATCTGCGAGGCCTTGCATAAGGGCTGATGCTCCGAGGCGGTTGGCTCCGTGATCTGAGAAGTTCGCCTCGCCAATTGCATATAACCCAGGGATAGTAGTCTGAAGGTTATAATCGACCCATATACCACCCATCGTATAGTGGATAGCTGGGTAGATCATCATTGGCTCTTCGTATGGATTTACGTCAACAATCTTCTCGTACATCTGAAACAGGTTGCCGTACCTTGCCTCAATTACACTCTGACCAAGGCGAGCAATTGCTGTCGAAAAATCGAGGAAAACTGCAAGACCAGTATTGTTCACACCATAGCCAGCATCGCAACGCTCCTTCGCCGCTCTCGATGCAACATCACGTGGAACCAAATTACCAAAAGCCGGATAGCGACGCTCCAAGTAGTAATCCCTATCCTCTTCCTTGATTTGTGACGCCTTGAGAGTACCTGCTCGAAGTGCCTCAACATCCTTCATATTCTTTGGCACCCAAATACGACCATCGTTACGAAGAGACTCTGACATCAGTGTGAGTTTACTCTGTTGATCGCCGTGTACTGGTATGCACGTAGGGTGAATTTGAGTAAAGCACGGATTTGCAAAACCTGCACCCTTCTTGTAGCACTGCCAAGCTGCCGAACCATTACAGTTCATAGCATTTGAGCTCAAGAAAAAGACGTTGCCATACCCTCCCGTTGCAATTACAACGGCGTGTGCTCCAAATTTTTTAATCTCACCGGTAACCAAATCACGAGCAATAATGCCTCGTGCCTTACCATCCACCATCACCAAATCAAGCATCTCGTGGCGAGTATAGCTCTCGACCTGTTTTTTGTGTATCGAGCGGTTTAGCGCGGCGTAGGCTCCAAGCAGCAGCTGCTGACCAGTCTGACCACGAGCGTAAAACGTGCGACTAACCTGAGCACCCCCAAACGAACGGTTGTCAAGCAGTCCACCATAGTCCCGCGCAAAGGGCACTCCTTGGGCAACACACTGATCGATGATCAGATTCGAAACCTCTGCAAGGCGATAAACATTTGCCTCGCGCGCACGGTAATCACCTCCCTTTACAGTATCATAGAATAGACGATACACTGAGTCATTATCATTTTGGTAGTTCTTCGCTGCGTTGATACCTCCCTGAGCCGCGATCGAGTGAGCACGACGTGGAGAGTCCGAAATACAAAATATCTTTACATTATAGCCCAGCTCGCCAAGTGAGGCTGCAGCCGATGCTCCTCCGAGACCTGTTCCAACTACGATGATATCAAGTTTACGTTTATTGGCAGGAGATACGACCTTTATCGAAGCCTTATGCTTTGACCACTTCTCGGCAACTTTGCCTTCTACTGGTATTTTCGATTCTAATTTCATCTTAAAAATATTATGTTTTAACTGTTTTTACATTACTACTCTTGGTTTAACACAACACCGAACGGAGGTAGAAGACAACTACCACGGCAAGGAACATTAACACCGTGAGTGTAGAGATCATCTTGCCAATGCACTGAAGGCGTGGTAACCACTTTTCGTTGTTCCAACCCACTGTTTGCAGTGCGCTCCAAAATCCGTGATTGAGGTGAAACCATAGAGCCACAAGCCAGATAACGTAGCCAAGGGCTACCCACCAAAAGCTAAAGTAGTACTCTATAAAGGCTGTACCGTCGGTGACCGAAACCTCTTGCCCTCCGAGCATTACGGTATGACCGCCCATTATCTCTACAAGCTGCATCTTTGCCCAAAACTGAGCCAAATGCAACCCTATAAAGCCTACTACAATGACACCCAGCACAAACATATTCTTACTTGCCCAAGTAACCTCCTTTGGGCGAGTTACCTTGGCATAGTGTTGATTTCCACGACTTTTACGGTTGCCCATAGTGATCACAATAGACATAAAGATGTGAACCACGAATCCAAATGCTAGTATTGCTGTGCCTACAAGCGCATACCAGTTGGCACCCAAAAACTCACAAATGGCGTTGTAAGCCTCGCCCGAAAAAATTGCAACGACATTCATCGACGCGTGAAAAAGCAAGAAAAGGATCAGAAACGAACCACTAATGCTCATTACCAACTTCTTGCCAATGGAAGATTTTAATAGATTACTCATTTTGTGTGTGTACTTTGATTATGATTTTATGTTTTAATAATATATTTTAAGTCTTGATCAGCTTCCATAAATTACCAGTGATGCAAAGGTAGGCAAAAAAGACAAAATATTGCAACTAATTTGCAAAGTATTTTTTTGTGATGTACATTTGAGGCGTTGATATGGAAATAATCTCAAAAATTGAAGAGCTACAAAAAGGTCTATGTGGTGCAAAGTCTATTGGATTTGTGCCCACTATGGGAGCACTTCACAGCGGACATATCGACCTTGTGAGGCGAGCCGTCGAGCAAAACAAAGTGGTGGTCGTTAGCGTATTTGTAAACCCCACGCAGTTTAACGATTCGGCTGACTTGGAGAAGTATCCTCGCACGCTTCAAAAGGATGCCGAAATGCTCGAAAAAACTGGTGCTACGATACTCTTTGCACCCGAGGTCAAGGAGATTTACCCCGACGTTGATATGAGCTATACGATTACCGATCAAAACATACTGCCTCTGGTCTCTGTAATGGAGGGCAAGCATCGCGCTGGGCACTTCGATGGTGTGGTGCAGGTCGTGAGCAAACTCTTCGATATTGTCAAACCACACAGAGCATACTTTGGCGAAAAGGACTTTCAGCAACTTGCAATAATACGCGCAATGGTGCGGAGCTGGGGGTTGCCCATAGAGATCGTGCCGTGCCCAACAGTTAGAGAAGAGTCGGGACTCGCAATGAGCTCTCGAAATACGCTGCTGAGCGACAATGAACGAAGCGCAGCGGCAAATATCTATAAAGTGATAAAGGGTATAAGAGATGAGATCGAACAAGGTAGCAGTGAGTATGAGGAGTTGGCAAGCAGGGGACTTTTGGATATCAATAAAAATAGTTACCTTTGTGCCGAATATTTGGAGATTGTCGATAGGGATACGCTCCAAAAACCGCAAAGTGGTGCCGAGGTTAGAGTATGTGTGGCAGTTAGGTGCGGCCAGAGTGTGAGGCTAATTGATAATTGTTAGAAAATAAATAGTCTAAAAAAATAGAGATGCTAATTGAACGCTTAAAATCGAAGATTCACCGAGCTACCGTTACTGAAGCCAACTTGCAGTATGTAGGGAGTGTGACCATTGATGAGAATTTAATGGACGCTGCAGGTATTATCGAAGGCGAGAAGGTTGCCATTGTTAACAACAACAATGGAGCAAGGTTTGAAACATACGTAATAAAGGGAGAGAGAGCCAGTGGTTCGATATGCATCAATGGCGCAGCTGCAAGACTTGTCAGTGTGGGCGATATCGTGATTATTATTGCATACGGGCTTATGGACTTTGAAGAGGCTAAGGACTTTGAACCCAAGGTCGTATTTCCGCACAGTCCCTCGAACCAATTATAGATGTTGTATTTAGTTCCAACGCCTATTGCCGTGGGGGGAGGCTCCACTAAAGAGATTATCGAGGTTATAGCTAAGTGTGACTTCTTTGTGGTGGAAAACATTAGAACGGCACGGAGATTTATTGCGTCGCTAAAGTTGGGAATTACTATCGACGAGCTGGAGATAGTTGAATTTTCGGAGCACTCCTCCGACTTTGACGTAGAGGGTATAATCGAGGTGCTCAAAGGTGGGCGCAGTGGGGTGATTATGAGTGAAGCTGGCGTGCCGTGCGTTGCAGACCCGGGGGCAAAGGTCGTGGAGGCTGCTCACAGAGCTGGAATCAGAGTTGTACCTCTTGTCGGGCCAAGCTCAATCATACTTGCACTGATGGCATCGGGCGCAGGGGGGCAAAACTTCGCCTTTAATGGTTACCTGCCAATTAAAAATGAACAGAGGAGTCGTGCTATCAAGAGATTTGAAAATAGAGCAAAAGAGGAGAAACAAACTCAGATCTTTATAGAGACACCGTATAGAAACGCCTCGCTCTTTAACGAAATGGTAAGAACACTTAAAGAGGGTACGATGTTGGCTGTGGCGTGTGATATCACCGGGCAAGACGAACTTATTGTATGTCGCAGCGTGGGGCAGTGGAGAAAAGCCTCCGCGCCAGCTATTGAGAAACGCCCTACTATTTTTATAATCTATTAGTGTGGTGCTTGAATGTGGGGTAAAATCGCTATCTTTGCAGAGATTTTAAGAGGTTTGTTTTATTGAGAAAAATTTTATGAAAAGGATATTATCTCCGTCGCTACTTAGTGCTGACTTTTTGGACTTGAGGGGGGCGTGCAATTTGGTGGAAAACTCACTTGCACAGTGGGTGCATCTTGACATTATGGACGGTAGCTTTGTGCCAAACATTTCGTATGGAATGCCCGTGGTTAGTGCCGTTAGACAGGGCACAACAAAGGTGCTTGATGTGCACCTTATGATTGAAAGACCTGAGAGATATATTGAGGAGTTTGCACGGTGCGGTGCAGATATCATTACGGTGCACCAGGAGTCAACGGTACACCTCCACCGTGTGGTGAGTCATATCAAATCGCTGGGCAAAATGGCTGGAGTATCGCTCTGTCCTGCAACATCGTTGAGCACCCTTGATGAGATATTACCCGAGTTGGATCTCGTTCTCATTATGTCGGTGAACCCTGGGTTTGCCGCTCAAAGATTTATCGATAGCTCGCTACAAAAGATTCAAAGACTACGAGAGATGATAGATAGTAGAGGGCTCAGCACACTCATTGAGGTAGATGGTGGTGTGACGGTAGGTAACGCACAAATGCTCTTTGAGGCAGGAGCAGATGCTTTGGTAGCTGGCAGTGCTGTATTTAATGCAGCGGATCCACTGCAAGCAGTAGAACAGATATTAGGAGCATAGATAAACAAAGGGTATATGGTATCGATTGATAATGTAACGGTTTCGTTTGGTGGGTGGAATTTGTTCGAGGGTGTGTCGTTTTTGGTCAATGGCCGAGATCGTATAGGGCTCGTGGGGAAGAACGGTGCGGGGAAGAGCACTATGCTAAAGATCATTTGTGGGCAGTATGTTCCAACTAAAGGTGGAGTGAGTATGGATAGTGGTTGTAGGGTTGGGTACCTACCTCAGGTGATGAAGGTAGCCGACGATACAACTCTTATGGAGGAGTGCAATAAAGCCTTTGCAGAGTTCTTGGAGGTGGAGCGTACCATCGAGAGGCTCAACGAAGAGATTGCAAGTCGCGAGGATTATCAGAGCGAGGAGTACGAAAAGTTACTTGTAAGGCTTCACGAAGCTACCGAATATTACCATACACACGGCGGTGATGAACGACAAGGACAGATAGAAAGAGCGCTGCTTGGATTAGGCTTTAAGCGTTCGGACTTTGAGAAACAAACATCGACGTTTTCGGGCGGATGGCGAATGAGAATTGAACTGGCAAAGTTGCTTCTTAGTGCTCCCACCGTGCTGCTCCTTGACGAACCTACCAATCACCTCGATATCGAAAGCATACAGTGGCTTGAGGAGTATCTCAAGAGCTATAACGGGGCAGTGGTATTGATCTCGCACGACAAGGCCTTTTTGGACAATGTGACCACTCGTACCATTGAACTTAGCTTGGGAAAGGCAGTCGATTACAAGGTTGCGTATTCTCACTACGTGGTGCTTCGTGCCGAACGCAGAGTGCAACAACTCGCCGCCTATGAGAATCAACAAAAACTTATCGAAAAAACTGAAGATTTTATCGAGCGGTTTAGGTATAAGCCCTCGAAGAGCAACCAGGTTCAGTCCCGAGTGAAACAACTCGAAAAGCTCGATAGGCTTGAGATCGAAGAGCAAGACGTAGCGAAGATGAACATTCGTTTTCCTTCGGCACCTCGCGCCGGTCAAGTTGTGGTGGAGTCCAAAGGTGCTGGTCATAGTTATGACGGTGTGCGTAAGATATTTTCGGAGGTGGATCTCGTGGTAGAACGGGGCGAAAAAGTCGCTCTTGTTGGGCGTAATGGCGAGGGTAAAACAACATTTGTCAGGGCGATGCTCGGCGAGATAACGGCAAGTGAAGGGTATATAAAAACAGGCTATAATGTAAATGTTGGATACTTTGCTCAAAATCAAGATGACCTGCTCGATGGGGATTTCACGGTCTTTGACACCCTCGACAGAGTTGCCGTAGGGGATATTCGTACAAAGCTGAGGGATATTCTCGGAGCATTTCTGTTCAAGGGCGAGGATGTGGATAAAAAAGTGAGTGTTCTCAGTGGTGGGGAACGTAGCAGACTTGCGATGGCTCGACTGATGCTCGAACCCTACAACCTGCTGGTGCTCGACGAACCAACAAACCATATGGATATTCTCAGCAAAGAGATACTCAAACTCGCACTACAAAAGTACGACGGGACGGTTGTTGTAATTAGCCACGACCGCGAATTTCTCGATGGGTTGGTAGATACCGTATATGAATTTCGTGAAGGGAGAGTGAAGCAGTATTTGGGAGGCATATATGATTTTATTGAGGCACGTAAAATCGAGGATGTTCGAGATATTGAGAGGAGGGAGACTCCACAAAGAGTTACTGAGAAGAGGCCCGAGAAGAAGGTTGTGCGCAAGGAAGAGAAAAAGAAAGAGAACAAAAATAGGTATAAGATAAAGGAGCTTGAGAGTAGAATAGAGGAGCTTGAGGCGATGGTTTTAGGGTTTGAGGGAGAGCTTGCCGATCCTCAGAAATACAGTGCCGAGATTCTACAGAAATGGCAAGGAGCTAAGGATGAGTTGGATGGCAAGATGCAGGAGTGGGAGAATTACATAACAGAATAAGATGGAAAACAAAGTAAATTTTTTTAAGCGAGCCTCGGATAGTGAGGGTCGCAAGGACAGCGACTCTGAAAGAAGAGAGCGCAAGGAGTATGTGGTGCGTGACAGCAGCGATCGAAGAGAGCGAGCAGAGCGCAAGGAGAGGGTCGATAGACCAAGTAGAGGTGCTAGAGAGATGGGGGGTAAGGACTTTGCACGTCGTAGGGTTGAGGAGAAGATGAGGGGCGAGAGTAGGGGTGATCGCAAGGGTGTATATACTCAGCGTAGGGAGCGTGGCGCAGAGCCGCGCAAAGAGAGTTCATCAGGAGGTAGAAAACCTCTTGCTGTTCCCGAGAATTTAATTTTTGGTATCCACACCGTTAAGGAGGCTTTGCTCGCGGGCACGCAACTCGAAAAGCTATACACGATCAAGCGAGGCAATGATAGTTTGCAGGAGATAGAGCGTATGGCTACTGAGGCAGGAGTCGCAGTTCAGTTTGTGCCAACACCAAAGCTCGACTATTTGTCAAAGCAGAATAATCACCAAGGCGTTGTTGCCACGGTTGCCGAGATTGAGTATAAGAGCGTTGAGGAGATATTGGAGCTACAGCCAACGCTTGTTGTGGTGCTTGATGGAGTAACCGATGTACGTAATTTTGGTGCTATTGCTCGCTCTGCAGAGTGCGCAGGAGTAGAGGCTCTTATCATACCGAGTAAAAATAGCGCACCAATCAATGGTGAAGCTATGAAGAGTGCTGCTGGAGCGTTATCAAGAATTCCTGTTTGCAAGGTTGGGTCGTTGAGAAATACGCTCAAGACGTTGCAACTAAATGGTTTGAGGCTTGTTGCAGCTACTGAGAAGAGCGAAGAGTCTATATATGACATTGATTTAACTCAGCCTAGTGTTGTGATTATGGGTTCAGAGCAGCGTGGTGTTAGTAGTGAGGTGTTGAAGATGTGTGATTGTCGTGGTTCTATACCGATGTCAGGTGCTATTGAGTCGTTGAATGTATCGGCGGCTGCGGCAGTTGTATTGTTTGAGGCTGTTCGTCAGCGCAGTATGGTATAGGGGGGGGTTATTAGAGTAGGTGATCAAAAGTTTTGATTTCACTTTTT
>CAYJMA010000053.1:0-11087 GCA_964371475.1 uncultured Rikenellaceae bacterium
CGGCTTCACTTTTGAAAAAGTGAAATCAAAACTTTTGATCACCTACTCTAACATATTACAGCCCCCTCTTAGATCTACTCCAACACCATAATACACATAGCTATCCAAAAATTACAACTACAATACACACCCCTCCCCGAGTATCGCTTAAAGCTCGAAATCTAACCGAGCTGACTTAATTAGAAACTCCATAAATTCAAAGTCTATCGGGTGATCCATATCAAAGCAAATGTGGGGTACCTCATAGATTATTGTCTTATCAGAGATCGCCGCCCTGAAACCTTGCTCAAAAAACTCCCTCTTGTAGAAATAAAACGACCCGTTGACATCATACACCTTTGGTGCACTTTGCCGAGAGAGAAACAGTTGCTCGTTGTTCACCACATCAAAAAAGCCATTGGCCTTCTGCTCAAGTATATTAAAATATGGGTTTCGAGCAGGCTGGCTAACCGAAAGTAGGTTTAGCGCATCGGGATGCTCCTCAATTTGCCTAAGCGCGCGAGTCAAATCCTCTACATTCCTTAGCGGTGAGGTCACATCAAGGTCAACAACATAATCAAACTCTTTGCCGTGTTTTTCTTGGCAATAGTCCCTCAGGTGATATATAACATCTAACTTCCCTGCTCCATCTGTTGCAAACTCTGCAGGGCGAATATAATCACTGAGCAACCCACAACTCGCCGCAACGTGGCGGATCTCTTGGCTGTCCGTAGAGAGCTCTACTACACACCCTGGGTGAAGTTCCGCAAATTTCTTTGCAGTATCAATAGTATAACCTATAAGAGGCTTACCGTTCAGCGATCTGATGTTCTTGCCCGGAATACCTTTACTGCCTCCGCGCGCACATATCGTAATTAGAATATTCATACTCTTTGTTGTTTTTACTCCTACCACACTCTCATCTCTCTCTTTACTCAAATCTTGTTTATATGTTTGGCAAACTCCTGTGCCTTCTGAAAATCCTCTGGTTTTCCTATATCTATCCAATACCCTGAGAGGGGAAAACGCACAACTTTCTTGTTCCGCTCAATGAGCATCTCTATTAGATCCGTGGCGTTCATAAACTCGCCATCTGCAATAAGATCTAAGGCCTCACGCCTAATTAAGTAAATACCTGCATTGGCATAGTAGTGATAACTTGGCTTCTCGCGAACCCCCACAATATCTCGTGTGTTCTCAATCTCAAAAATACCAAGAGGTACTGATACCGTGTAGGGAACTGCAGCTACACTCATCATCGCGTCGTGCTTTTGAAAGTGGACAAAGAAATCCTCTAAATCTATGTTGGTAAAGAGATCCGAGTTCATCACCAACAGAGTATCATTATGCCACTCCTTTACAAACTTCACCGAGCCCATTGTACCGAGATACTGGGGCTCGCGAACGCACTGAATCTGAATGCCATTGTAGGGATTCTTAAAGTGCTCCTCTATCTGCTCGCCGAGGTAGTTGACCGTCACCGATATGTTCTCCACACCGTTTCTCAACAGGTTTTCAATATTGTAATCAATAATAGATTTGCCTGCCACCTTGAGTAGCGGTTTGGGCACACTAAGCGTCATCGGGCGCAGTCGCTCACCCCTTCCCCCTGCCATCAGTACTGCATCCACAGGCAAACAACTCCTATATGAATTAAGATTTAGTACTTTAACCACTCTGCGATTTTTATCAACAATGGGAATAAACTTGATAGCCTTTTTGCGCAACTCTGCAATACGCGCAATATTATCATCGTCTTGTCCCTGCTCCAAAAAACTATAATCTCGTTGCATAGCCTCAGACACCTTGCTCTGAAGGGTTGCACCCAATAGCAACGCTCTGCGAATATCTCCATCGGTTAGCGTTCCAACCAAACATTGATTCTCATCCACTACAAGTAGCGTCAAGACCTTATAGTTGCTCGTATAGTCAAGCATCCTCAAAGCCTCAACAATTGTTGCACTCTGCTCTATTGAGTATCTATTTGCACTGATCATAAAACACCTTAGTTGTAATGTTATCGAGCGGCAATGACTTTATCTTCGTAAAGATATTCATTGCAGTGTTTGGTTGTTCGTAGGGATTTTCAAACTCTTGGTCTCCAAAGGTACGAATTTTTTGCAACGTGCTATATATCTCCTCACAGTTTGGCTCTACATTAATCACACTTCTCGCTGCGATTCTTCCCCTCTGCCGAGAGCCGATGTTAATGGTAGGTATTCCAAAGCTGGGCACTTCGACAATTGCGCTCGATGAGTTACCTACCACACCACCCACATAGCGCAGCGCACTGAGGTAGCGAACCACACCAAGCGAGTTGTACCACACCGCACGATCACCCTCACTAGCGCACCACTGTCGTATCATCTCCGCTATAATGCGACCATTGGTGTCGGAATTAGGCATCGTAAACAACACCTTTGCCTTGGGGTTAGTCTCAAGGTGCCGCGCCAGGGCATCCAAAAGACTTTGCATCTGATCTGCCGGAGAACCCTCGTCAAGCGTAGCGGGATGAAAGGTCACAAGTAGAGTGTTACGATCCACAGAAAAAGCGTCAAGCGTCGCCTCAAGTGTCGCTCGATCCATTAGCGGCAACTCCGAAATATTGTCTATGCCTATTGCTCCCACGTTGAAGACTCTGTTTGGTGTCTCGCCAAGTTGAATAACTCGGTTTCGATACTCCTCGGTCGAAGTAAAGTGAAGGTGCGATAGTTTGGTAATTGCGTGGCGAATGGCGTCATCATACGCCCCCTCGGTAATATCTCCACCCGAGATATGTGCAATAGGAATACGAAAAAAGAGTGCCGCAGAGGCAGCTGCGAGCATCTCGTAGCGATCCCCCAGAATTACAAGCAAGTCGGGACGGAGCTCAGCATATGCCTCAGCAAATCCTATTGTACCAATCCCCACACTCCGTGCCGTATCTATGGGCATATCCCCATCCTGCACCATCGGAACTCGATAGTCAATGGTAAAACCTCCTGCCTCGATCTCGGTGTACGTATTGCCATACTCGGCAGAGAGGTGCATATTGCACGCAACGATCTGAAGCGTTAGCTCACTATCATCTCGCACCATACCTGCAAGTCTACTCAGGAGCCCCCATTCGGCACGAGTGCCTGTCAGAAAACATATCTTTCTCATTATATCTCGATTAATTCATCTTCGCTGAAGTCTCGCACCGCAACACCGCCTACTACACTATCCCAAAGCATCGGACTCACCCCACCACCTGGTCTCTTCACCGTCAGGTTCTCCTCGCTCAACCTCTCTCCCTGTGCAATATCACACGTCGCCACTATAGACTTACGCACAATATCTATATTCTTTTTCTCAGCCTCACTCGGCACCTTTACCCCATCTCCCATAGCCGCCTCAACCTCGCGTATGGCAACACACATAGCCTGAAGCTCATCGGGGGTAAGCGATGCAAGGTGATCGGGACCCTCCATCGATTTGTCCAACGTAAAGTGCTTCTCGATAACCGTAGCACCCATTGCAACTGCCGCCACCGGTATTGTAATGCCTTGCGTATGGTCTGAATAACCTACACTCACGCCAAAGTGATCCCCAAGAGTCTGCATAGCACATAGATTCACCCCCTCGACTGGCGCAGGATACTCCGTGGTGCAGTGCAACAGGGTGATCTGATCCTTACTCACACCATTTTCGAGCAACACATCCATAGCATCCCCAACCTCCTCAAGCGTTGCCATACCGGTAGAGAGAATCACTGGCTCGCCATAGCGAGCAATCTTGCGCAAGTACGGCAAGTTTGTAATCTCCCCCGAAGGCACCTTCCAAAAACCCATACCAAGCTCCTTGAGCACATCTATCGACACACTATCAAAGGGTGTCGAAGCAAACTCTATGCCCACCTCCTCGCAGTAATCCCTAAGGGGTAAGTAATCACTCACCGGGAGGTGAATCTTTTTGCACATATCAAGCTGCGACTCTTCCTCGCCCGTAGTACTCTTCTGATACTCGGCCTTCTCGGCATACCTCGATATGACAAGCTCGGGAATAGCCGTCTGAAACTTAACGCAATCTGCACCTGCATACTTTGCAGCGTCGATCATACGCTTTGCCAACTCAAACGAAGCATTATGATTTACCCCTGCCTCGGCTATTATAAAAACTCTACTTCTTGCTCTTTTCATCGATCTGCTTTTCTATCTCTGCCCAATTATTATCATAGCGAACTGCTCTGTCGTCGATCCACATATCGCCCACAGGCTTCCCCATAAAGAGTTGGTGATACTTCACACCGTGACTCTGCAACCAATCGCTGGTCATCTCATACTCCATCCACGTTCGAGCCGTATAGATGATAATTGTGTGCCCCTTGTCATAGAGACTATTTACTGTCCTTACGGCATCTGCATTGGGTCTTGCCAAGCATCTGCTGTACATCCTTTCCTCGGAACATATCGTTCCGTCCATATCGATAATTAGTTGCATTGATGTATTACTTCTTGAAAATATCTTGTCATTATTGTTCCTTCTCTCCAATTCGTTATCTCGTGAGAATCTATACCATAAAAATCATTGAAAATTAACGACATCAGACCACTACCTGCTCCAATGCTCGCAACCACCGCTCCGCCAAGTCTTGGATTTATCTCCATTATATAGAGCTTATCGCCTGAGCCGATAAACTGAAGCGTAATAGGACCTCTGAACGCCCCCTTATTTAGTATCTCTTTGCACTGCTCAATGATCTTCTCGTGTCGGACAACAACACTCTTTATCGCTTCACCACCTGCCGTTTCGAGCCGAATTCGAGGCACTACCGATAGCACCTCACCACCTGAGCCCACATAACAATCCACCGAGTACTCCGTCCTTTGTGCAAAGTACTCTTGCACCAAATACTCCTCAAAGATATTGCCCTGCGGAGGAAGATGCTCCACAGAATCTGCCACGATAATACCCTGAGACGCAAATCCCTTTGTAGGCTTGAGAATCACCGGATACTCTACCTCCTCCAACGATGAGTAGCAACGAGGCTGCACAATACCATTTTCGCTGAACCACCTCGCCGAACTTATCTTATCGAGCATAATGCTGCATACCTCATCGCTCGACAGCGGAACGAATAGCTCTGGAAAGGCCCCTTTAAGTTGCAATGTAACAGGTATCGATCTATCGACAAAGGGAAAAACCATCGAAATATCTCTATCGCTTATTACCTGACTCAGATGTGAAAAAAGATCGGGATCGCTCCACTTCAGCCCAACTATAACCTCGCCCACATCGCTAATTGGCACACAATCGTCCAACTCATACGAGTAGATCTTGACATCGTGCCCAATGCTCCTGCCATATTCGATAAAGTGCCTTGCAACCGAAACTCGCTTTGCACCTCCGAGAAATAGAATTCGTACCATAGATAAACCTCCCCTTAACCTATATATATTCTTTTTACAACTCCTCGTAGTCGGTAATCAACAAAAAGGAGTCCCTGGTCTTTACAACCAAACCTTCGCTATATACATTTGCAACCAACTCCCCACTACTCAGATCCCCCCCATACGGAAAGTCGTGCAAGGGTTCAGCTCTCCACACCTTATAGTCCTTACCCTCGATGGTGGCTACTGCCCCCGGGTAGGGTCTCGATATTGCTCGAATCTTGTTGTATATCGTTGCCGTATTTGCGTCCCAACTCACCACTGAGTCGCCATTGTCCCGCAACCTCCTAAAGTTACCCTCTGATAGATCCTGACTACGAGCAACGACCTTGCCCTGACGTATGAGTTGAAAGTATGCGCGCATAATATTATAGGTAGCCTTGTCCACCTTATCGAGTATGTCGTCTATATAGTCATTCTCCTCGATGGCTATCTTCTCCTGCGCTATGATATCTCCTCCGTCGGGGTAGTCCGCATACTGAAACATAGTGAGTGCTGTCTCTCTATACCCCTCCTCTATCTGCCACGCAAGCACCGACCGACCTCGATCATAGGGCAACCTCGATGGATGAAACCCAAAGACACCACCCGACGAACTACGAATCACATCCTCAGAGATTAGCTCCGACCAACCCGCCACAAAGATATAGTCTGCACCATAGCTACATATCATATCTTGATAATCACGCAGCGACTCTGTCTTTATGATATTATGCCCCTCGGCAAAGTTCACAGCTCGTGGCTTGGCGTAATTATCGGGATAGGTAAAGGTCAGTAATTCCGAAACATATTTATTTGATTTCAGGTAGTCAAAAACCACCTTGCCGTCGGTCAACCCTCCTATGAATATCACCTTCATAATCTTTATTCTCTACTATTTAATTATCGTTTTGAGCATCACAAACGCCTCGGCATACTCCTCATTGATCTGCGATCCTCGATATCTGTTAAGTGCTGTCATTGCACTGATGTTTCTTGTCAACGGATAGGGCAAAAGTTCTGCCTCATAGACACTGAGTATCTCCAACTTTTGGGCAAAATACTCCGAAATATTAACAAAATAGTTCGCCATAAATGCATTTTCTATGAGTGCAGGAGCAAAGTCCGTCTCGGACAATACCTCACACATATAGACCTCCTCTATGAAGGGATATCTAAAACTCTTTGTACACGAAATAATAGCCTCATATATCTTCCTGTGATCGGAGTGGACATCCGAACGATTGGGAATATACAAAACATTGGGCGAAATTTCGCTAAATATCTTTGAGAATTTCGGAATAATCTCATTGAGCGACAAATCTTGCAACTCCAGCTCGGGGAGGTTCAAGCACCAGTAGTTCTTAAAATTATAGCTCGAACAGACTCTCTCGATGAGTGCTTCTTGCTCCTTGTTACCAGCGGTTACAAAGATACAGTAGACCATATCACCGTGGGCAATATGCCTTAGCAGTGTACCTCCGCATCCCAACGTCTCGTCGTCGGGGTGAACCGACACACACATTACATTTTTCATAGCTCCTTTCATCTTACTGAACTTGGTATATTAACTACTCTATCGGCCAGATAGATACTATTACTTAGCCCATCATTTTGGCAGTCCTTGAACATATCAAGGCGGCTCATCAACTCCCAAACGGGGCGCGTCATAACTCCACAACTGTTGGTCTGCTCAAGAAAGCGTTGCTGAGCTGCACGGTCGGGCAGCAACACTGCACACAACCAATAGTTCGACACACTATCTACTGGCTCGGTCATAAACCGTATCGTTGGATGCCCCTCAAAAAAATCTCTATACATTTGAGCCGTCTGCCTCTTCGATTGCAAGAACGACGGCAACTGTTCGAGTTGAGCACACCCCAGCGCAGCATTAATATTTGGCATACGGTAGTTATACCCTACCTGGTCGTGCACAAACTCCCAGCGATGTGCCACCTTGGCCTGCGTTGTAAGGTGTTTACACCGTGCTGCCAGCTCCTCGTCGTTGAACAGAAGCATCCCCCCTCCTCCAGTAGTTATAGTCTTATTGCCATTGAAGCTAAGTACTCCAACTCTTCCAAATGTCCCGGTATGCTGTCCCTTGTAGTACGAACCTATGCTCTCTGCGGCATCCTCCACCAGCTCCAACCCCCACCTCTGGCAAACCTCCACAAGCTCATCAATGCGCATCGGGTGCCCAAAGGTGTGCATCGGCACGCACGCCTTGATTCTTGCCCCCGTTATCTTGTTGAAGCACTCCCCCTGACGCATCTCTGCATTAGCCTCCAGCCACTCCCTCACCCTCTGAGGCGACAACCCCATAGTCTCCATATCTACATCCACAAAGACGGGGCTTGCACCGCAATACGAAATAGCATTTGCCGTGGCAATAAAGGTAAGAGCTTGAGTGATAACCTCATCCCCTCGCTCCACTCCACACATCATCAAGGCT
Source organism: uncultured Rikenellaceae bacterium (assembly GCA_964371475.1). Taxonomy (GTDB): domain Bacteria; phylum Bacteroidota; class Bacteroidia; order Bacteroidales; family Rikenellaceae; genus Mucinivorans. The sequence goes on from CAYJMA010000053.1 coordinate 7,822, forward strand.
ATGTGCAATGCACTCGTACCATTGACACACACCACTGCACTTCGAGCTCCTGTGAACCTTGCCACGTCGCACTCAAAACGGTTAACAAACTCCCCAACACTCGACACAAAGGTAGAGTCTATGCACTCCTTAAGATATCTATTCTCATTGCCTGCAAAGGTAGGTGCATAGAGGGGTATAAACTCCTCATTGCCGTAGAGCGATCGAATGAAATCTATTTCGTTTGCAAACATAAGTCAACCATAATATCTTTGCAAAGATAAAAAAAAAGGATTAATTTTGTAATCAATTGAACGTGAAAAAGAAATGTTAGACATCAATAGTTTTATATCTCGGTATGTGACAGGTCGCACCGAATCTATGTTTGCCCAAGACATTGAGGCAAATTGCCAAAAGCTCAAGGACTCGATCGAGGGCAAAAGTGTTGTTGTCATTGGTGGTGCGGGGACTATTGGCAGTTCGTTCATACGTGCCGTTTTGCCATTTATGCCAAAGTCGATGGTGGTGGTAGACATCAACGAAAATGGACTAACCGAGCTCACTCGTGATCTGCGTAGTAGCTCCGATGTGGTACTACCCGATGACTATATGACCTATCCGATGAACTATGCCGATGGTGTCTTCGAGAAGATGTTTCGCAGTCGTGGCGGATTCGACATAGTGGCAAACTTCTCGGCACACAAACACGTACGCTCCGAAAAGGATATCTTCTCGATACAAGCACTACTGGAAAACAACGTTATGAATGCCCGCAAACTCCTCGAACTACTAAAAGAGTTTATGCCCGAGCACTTCTTCTGCGTATCGACCGACAAGGCCGCCAATCCTGTAAATATTATGGGTGGGTCGAAAAAAATTATGGAAGATATGATAATGTCATACTCTGGTGAGTTTTCGGTAACAACCGCTCGATTTGCAAACGTAGCATTCTCCAATGGGTCTCTTCCGGCGGGTTTCATCGAGCGAGTAAATAAACAACAGCCAATATCTGCTCCAAACGACGTTACTCGCTACTTTGTATCGCCCGAGGAGAGTGGGCAGATATGTATGTTGGCGTGTGTGTTGGGGCGCAGTGGGGAGATTTACTTTCCGAAACTTGGCAAGGAGCAGGTTATGACCTTCTCGGATATGGCAACCAAATTTCTCGAAGAGCTGGGCTATGAGGTGGTTCAGTGTGAATCGGAGAGAGAGGCGATAGATATGGCGCGAAGGCTTGCAGATGGGTCGAAGCGATATCCTGTGCTCTATAGTGGATCGGATACCTCGGGCGAAAAGCCCTACGAGGAGTTCTACACCGATGACGAGACGATAGATCTGGTGCGCCACTCTTCGCTTGGAGTCGTAACCGAGGTTATACCTCGCACTTTGGCGGATGTTGATACTCTTTTTGAGAGATTTACCACGATCTTCAACTCGCCTGAGACAACCAAAGAGGAGGTGGTGGGGGTTATGCGTGATTTTCTAAAGAATTTCCAGCACATTGAAACGGGTCGCTCGCTTGACTCTAAGATGTAGTAATTTTTCTTGTTGGTGAGTATCCACAATACCATACGTTGAACTAAAAACAAAGCAGAACAAGATGAAAAACAGTTGGCAAATCGTAACACTACTTCTTGCTGTAACGCTAATCTTACTTCAAGTGGGGCAGATGTTAGAGTCAGGCGATGAGAAGGAGAGTATCTCTGCAGAGAAGGATGCTCTAAACATTATTATGAACCGCACGAGTGTGCGCTCCTACACCGATCAAATAATCTCTGAGGATATAATGGAGCAGATTCTCCGCGCAGGTATGGCAGCCCCGAGCGGTAAGAACATTCAGCCTTGGGAGCTGATTGTTGTTCGCAACAAAGAGATGCTTTATGATCTATCTGAGGCTCAGCCCTATGCTGCTGGAAAGCTCAACGATGCCACGGCCGCAATTATCGTTTGCGCACGCCCATCAACAGACAAGGATGATCGCAAGGGTTCGATCTATTGGGATGTTGACGCTGCGGCTGTTACTCAAAACATACTGCTTGCTGCCGAGTATTTCGGCGTTGGCGCAGTATGGACAACGACCCATCCACACCAACACGCCATTGAGGATGTGCGCAAGTTGCTCAACATTCCACAAGATGTGACCCCACTGTGCATCGTCTCGATGGGTTATCCCGACAAACCTAAGGCTGTAAAAAATAAGTGGAGACCTGAAAAGGTGCACTTTGAAAAGTGGTAATAATTTTAATGTAAAAACGCTCTATGAAAAAGTATCTTTGGCAAACTATGACCCTGCTACTTGCAGTGGCTCTGTTTATAATGGCTTATAAAGATGTATTTGTCGATAAAAAGGGAGTCGAGGGTGATGCTATCAAGGCTCAGAGTGCAGAGGAAGTCATCATTGATAATATTATGACACGTAGCAGCGTGCGCAAATACCTTGACAAAGCAATCGAGGAGGATAAAGTCGAGAAGGTACTCCGCGCGGGTATGGCAGCCCCATCGGCCGGTAATAAGCAACCCTGGGCAATAGTTGTGGTAAAGGACAAGGAGTTATTGGCAAGGCTTGGCGAGCAGCTCCCTTATGCAAAGATGACAAGCGGTGCTGATATTGCTTTTGTGGTTTGTGGCGACCTCTCAAAGGGCTTTGAGGGCAAGGAGAGTGAATATTGGATTCAGGACTGTTCGGCTGTAAGCGAAAACATACTATTGGCTGCTCACGCACTAGGACTTGGAGCTGTATGGACGGGGGTTTATCCTATGCAGGAGCGTATGGAAATAGTTAGCACAGAGCTACGTCTTCCTAAGAATTTAATCCCTCTGAACGTTATTCCAATGGGTTATCCAGATGGCAGCACCCCCGTTAAAGACAAATGGAATCCCGGGATAGTATACTACAATACAGTTGAGTAAAGGCTATTGAGACTGTTTGCGTCTTTCTCGTAAAATTATGTTTATATGGGTGTTGTGGGGGCATCAGGCGACAACAATTTTGACTACTTACTCTAATCATTGCCTATACAATTAGTAGTTAGCTGTCTATCATAGAGCAGTAAAAAAACCAGCACTGAGATGGAAAAAAGAAAGCGCATTGCTGACTGTCGCCAGTTTTTTTGGCTATCAGTTAGAGCAATCTACCATATGCGGGTGCCCGACGCCCCACGAGGACACCTGCAAAATCGCTATTCGCTCATTTTGCCGTTCTCCTCCGTCGTCCACGCCAAGAACTTTTGAACAAACTACCAATTGCGGACGGTCGCCACCCCGAGCGACCTTTAGCAAAATTCTTT
>CAYJMA010000054.1:0-11081 GCA_964371475.1 uncultured Rikenellaceae bacterium
CGACGAGTTGCGACGTATCTCCCTATAAACTACACTCCTGTGTCTATTTATAGCTCTTGATATCTCTGTTATACTCCTCCCCTCTTGTAAATACAGAAAAATTCCATACCTTTGCTCTAAAGTTAGATGTGCCATACGCAAATAATTTTAGTCGATTAAACTTGTGGTACTCTAATGGCTCGAAGTTCCTCTGAACTTCGGGCCTTTTTTATACCCCAAAATTAATCATTTTTTTATTACTTGTGTCGCATTTACAACTTTAATCTGCGGAAAAAGTGAAGCCGCCGGCAGGCAGTGTTAGCTGGTTATGCCAAAACGGTCGCCAGTGAACTACGCAAAAGAATTTTGCTAAAGGGGTCGCTCGGGGTGGCGACCGTCCGCAATTTGGTGGTTTGTTCTAAAGGCATCGGACACCCGCATATGATTAGTTTGCTCTAAAGTCAAAAATAATAAGATAACGAACAAAAAAAGTCAGTAATCTACACAAATGAGCATTAGTACTTACGCAGCAGATGGCATAGAGTGTTGAGACCTTCCGAGATAGAGAGTGTGTACACAATAGTCAGATGATACGATGGTAGCCAATTTTAACCTCTTACATACTGCTATGCTATACCTGTAAAAATCACAACTCACTATCTATCCCATTATTACTCGTGCCAGAGGGAGAGAGAGAGAGTATAAAAAAGGAGAGCTCTGATTGCAAAGAGCTCTCCTTAAAGGAATCTGTATTAGCTAACTATGTTTACTCGCTTTCTGGTGCGGTAGCTGGTAGCAGTAAGAAACGAACTGTTACGCTTTGATTGAGCTCAATTTGTTTTACTCCAAGGTCATCTGGTATTCCTCCTGTCATAGCTTTAGCGTTGGAGCGCATCAACATCATTCCATCGGCATAGGTCGTGGCATCTCCACCACCAGAATAATCTATGATCTGAATAGCAGCACCTATGCTCTGTCCAACACCGGCACTAAGAGTTGCCGCAATTTTTTGAGCCTCTTGCATCGCCTCTACTCTTAATTTATTTCTTGTCATTTCTGTATCGTCGTTGCTGAGCTTTGTGATACGGGCATCTGCAATGCTATGAGCAGATAGTTGATCAAAGACTGCTTGCACCTCCTCTGGTGAGGTTAGCATAAGCGAGAATGTTTTGTACTGATACGTATCATTACGCTTTGCAACATCCGAGGATTGACCCGTAACGGTAAGTTGTTTTTTTATATCAACACCAGCAGCTTTGAGTGCTTTTGCAAGAGTTGACTCCTGAGATGCCAACGACACCTTGCCCTTTGATGGCTCTTCGCTAAGGGAAATTTGTACCTCTATTTTGTTAGGCTTTAGCATTGCACTTGCTTCGCCACGAACCTCAATATATGGTGTGCAATTAGCTTCTTGTGCATAAGAAGCAATACTGGTTGTAGCTACAAGTAGTGCTACGATTAATCTTTTTAGTTTCATAGGTCTTTAATTTTTTATTAAATTTAGTGTTTAATATGTAATTTCGTAAACACAAAGTTAAAAATAAATAGTAGATTTGCAATTATGAAACGAGATAAATTATATGATATTGCTTTGACGTTGTGTGAGCGCTTGGGGCCGAAGACCATTATTGCACTGCTTGAGATGTACGGTAATGCCGAGGTGGTTTATAGCAAGAGCTATGAAGAGCTTGTTCAGGGAGGTGTTGGTGCGTTAATTGCGAGGCAGGTGGCAGGGAGGGAGACTGTTGAGCGAGCGGCAGAGATTGTCAATCTGTGTGAGGAGAAGGGAGTAGAAGTATTAGTTAGAGGCGTAAGTCAGCACTATCCAGTTTTGCTTGCCGAGGCTCCAGATGCTCCTCACGTGCTATATAAATATGGGGATGCTGATCTCAATGAACAACGGTGTGTGAGTATTGTTGGTACGCGAAGGGCGAGCGAGCAGGGAATAGCCAACACACAGAGTGTAGTGTCGAGCCTGGCTACGAGTTATTCAGATATATGTATTATTAGCGGTCTTGCACTTGGAATTGACAAGGAGGCTCATCGCTGGGCGCTGAATTGTGGAGTGCCTACCGTGGCGGTGCTTCCGGGTTGGGTCTTTGACATTACACCAACGAGCCACAGGGAGCTTGCACGAGAGATCATAAGAGCAAAGGGTGCGATAGTAAGTGATATGCCACCGGGTACTATTATTAGTCGCAATAATTTCTTGAGTCGCAATAGAATAATAGCAGCAATGAGTCCCGCTACCATCGTGATAGAATCTCCCGAGAGAGGTGGTTCGATCAGTACAGCAACTATGGCTTTGAGCTACAATCGAGCAGTCTTTGCACTACCTGGAAGGAGCGGCGATGTCAATTCTTACGGCACAAACTTATTGATCAAGACCAATCGAGCAATTATGTATCAGGACTGTGGTGATTTAGCGGTGGAGTTGAAGTGGGAGCGTGAGAGGTGTGGCACAGAAAGTCTTGATGCGGTAGGTACACTTGCAGAAGAGCTAAAAGAGGTGTTGGGTTATATGCCACGTAGCGAACCTATTACATTGGAGGAAGTGGTTGAGCTGTGTGGTCAACCCATAGGACAGGTCATATCGATGCTTGTTGATTTGGAGTCGCGCGGATACATAAAGTCGATACCGAGCGGAATGTACATCAGGGCTATATATTAAATATGTAGAAGTGAGGCTCTTCGATCTGTATGATCTCTGTGTCAGTATCTCTCCACGCGCGCAGTTGATTTTCGGTGGGTATTATCATATCTTTTGTACCTACAATGGCACGGTGCCACTTGATTGATTTTTTTTGCGGTTCGTATAACACAAAATTTCGGAGAGCTGCGAGCTCTAATTGTAGGGATTCCACGGAGCGAAGTGGTTGGAGGTCGAGAAATGATTTGACCCCTTGGCTGCTTCCACACATTCGGCGGCGAAATTTCGATAGTGTTGCTGCCGAGAAGTTACTTAGCGTGGCATCAAAGATTTCGGTGGGAATTCCCCGTAGATTGTCTATCGGGTAGTGTGTTCCGTTAATTGCTGTGCTTGCCGAGATATTCTCCACTCCCACCATAATTTGACTTGCAATCCACACGCCAAAGCTCCACCCAACGACCTCGATTTCTTCGTACTCTTTGAGTACAGAGTGGTCAAACTCCAGGTCTGTGTAGTTGTAGCACGCCATTATGTCGCACCCCCTCCTGTGTGGTTTGATCACTGCGCGCAGTATGTTGCCATCGCTGCCCCAACCACCGAATACTATAAGCAGTTTCGAGGAATTGCAACGCATTAAGAATTCTTGCACCATTGTAATAATCGTTCTATATCGTCGAGATTGACTTTTGAATTAAGCGATATTCTGACCCTTGCCCTGCCCTGCGGAACGGTTGGAGGTCTGAGAGGCAGAGCATAGAATCCGCCCTGTTGTAGTCTTTGAGAGAGGGCAACGGCACGTTCGTTACTCCCCTCTATGATGGGCACTATGTGGCTACTCGATGGCATTTCATAACCTAAGTCCTTGAGACCTGAGCGCAAAACAGTGGCAATGGTATTGAGGTGCTTGCGCCTCGAACGAAACTCCTCAAGGTGATTTACAACAAAGTTGCTCCACGCCGCACATATCGGTGGTAGTGCCGTGGTGAATATGAGCGTGCGCATACGATTTACAAGGTACTGCTTTGCCACTTCGTCGCATACGACAAAACCGCCAATCGAGCCCAGTGCTTTGCCAAACGTGCCGCACAGAAAGTCGATACGATTTATGACTCCCAACTCTTCTGCCACTCCAAGTCCACCGCCACCTCGAACTCCTACGGCGTGCGCCTCATCAACATATAGTAGAACATTGTCATATCTCTCCTTTAGCTCCACCAATCTAACCAGATCGGCACAATCACCGTCCATACTATATATGCTCTCGACAACTACAATAATCTCGGAGTATTCTCTATGGTGTTTCTCTACAACCTCTTCCAGCTTGCACAGGTCATTGTGCGCAAAGCGAAGGAGCCTGCCCTTTGAGAGTTTTATGCCATCTATGATGCTTGCGTGGACAAGTTTGTCGGCTATGATAAGCGTTGTTGGGGTTGAGAGCGCAGGTAGAATACCGCAGTTCATCTGATACCCCGTGCTAAAGGTAAGTGTCGGGCGATCGTAGAGTTGTTCAAGGCTACTCTCAAGAGCGGTGTGTGCAGGGTGGGTGCCTGCCAGTAGCCGAGAGGAGGTTGCTCCAAGGCATAGATCATCAGGGGGAGTCGTGGCATAGAACTCCTCTTGAAGTAGGGTATCGCAGGCAACGGCAAGGTAGTCGTTCGAGCTAAGGTTTATTGCTGCTGCTGTTGGCAACTCTCGTAATATTCGAAGGTTGCTCTTCGCACTGAGACCATTCAACTCTTTGCGTAATCTGTCGTGTAGCGTCATTGCATCTCTTCGATTATCTTTACAACTGCCGAGGTCAACTTCGTCAACTCTTCGGCGGTGATAATATATGGTGGCATAAGGTAGACAAGTTTCCCGAAGGGTCGAACCCACACCCCATACTCTACAAAACGTTGCGTGATCCACCTCATATCAACCTCACGCTTTAGCTCAACCACTCCTATTGCTCCGAGCACTCTAACATCGTGTACCACGTCGAGTTTGATAGCAGGGGAAAGCTCCTCTCTGAGTTGACACTCGATACGACCTACGCGCTCAACCCACGGAGAGCTAATCAGCAGTTTTGTTGAGGCAAGTGCTACGGCACACGCCAAGGGATTTGCCATAAAGGTAGGGCCGTGCATAAAGACCCCCGGAGTGCCGCTTGAGATGGCAGCTGCAATGTGATCGGTTGTAAGCGTAGCCGAGAGCGTCATATATCCACCTGTCAGAGCCTTGCCGATGGTCATAATATCTGGTGTAATACCAGCGTGCTCGTATGCAAAGAGCTTCCCGGTGCGACCAAAACCTGTGGCAATTTCGTCAAAAATCACAACCATCCCAAACTCTCGGCACAACTCCACCAACTCTTTGAGATAGTGGGCGTGATAGAATCTCATACCTCCGGCACCTTGAACAATAGGCTCGATGATAAGTGCTGCATACTTTTCGCTGTTCGTGGTCAGATGTGCTCGCAGTTCGTCGAGTTCTCCCTCTATGTAATCGCCGTGAAACGAGCTCTGAGGAGCTGCAATAAAGTGTCGTCTGGGCAATGAATCGGCAAATATGGAGTGCATACCCGTTATGGGATCGCACACCGACATTGCATTGAAAGTATCGCCGTGGTAGCCCGAACGTGTTGTAATAAAGTTTGTGCGAGTGTGATTGCCCCTGGCATAGTGATACTGAAGTGCCATCTTCATAGCGACCTCAACTGCCACAGAACCACTATCGGCATAGAATATCTTGGTTAGCTTTTCGGCAGTAATATCGAGTAGTACCTTGCCGAGTTCAACTGCCGGCGAGTGCGTAAGCCCCCCAAACATTACGTGAGAGAGGGATTTGCTCTGACGCTCAATGGCAGCGTTAATCTCTGCTACATTGTAGCCGTGCACTGCGCACCACCACGAAGACATCCCATCGATTAGCTCCTCACCACTCATCAAACTTATCGTGCATCCACTCGCATCTCGCACGGCGTATGTCTTCAGTGGTGCACTCATCGACGTGTACGGGTGCCAAAGATGCTCTTTGTCAAAGCTCAGTAGTTCCTTATAGTTCATAACCGACTTCTCTAATAATCTCTTTATCTTCCTCAATCTTAGACCCTATGGTGGTGAGTAGATCACCAACAATGGCAGAGTTTACACCTATATGCATTGCCTTTTTCACAACCCCAATGGTGAGCTGACCTCTACCGCCTGCAAAGCGCAGGTACGCCGTAGGGTGCACAAAGCGAAAGAGAGCAATAGTGCGTAATATCTCCTCCTCACCAAGGCAACGAGCTCCCTGCAACGGAGTCCCCACAATCGGTTGTAGAATGTTTATAGGTATGGAGTCAACCCCCAGTCCCCGTAGTGCCAAGGCCAGTTCCACTCTCTGCGCTGCACTCTCTCCCATACCAATAATTCCGCCACTACACAACTTTAATCCCACCTCTCGTGCTGCACGAAGCGTAGCAAGCTTCTCCTCTATGGTATGTGTTGTGCACAGAGTTGGGAAGTACGATGGTGCACTCTCCAAGTTGCAGTGGTATCTAACAACACCACTCCTTTTAATAAGTTCCAACTCCTCTATTCCGAGCAACCCAAGCGATGCGCATAACTCTATTTCACACTCCTCGTTCATATACCTTACCGCCTCGCACACCATCTTGAGTTCACTCCCCGTACAGCTCCTACCGCTGGTGACCACCGAAAAGCGATTCACCCCCTGCTCCTCATTATATCTTGCCTCAGCCAGGCACCTCTCTTTGCCAACGAACAAGTACTTTTCGACCTCTGTGCTATGGTGTGCAGACTGTGCACACCACGCACAATCTTCGCTACAAAGTCCCGATCGAGCATTAATGATCGAACACATATCAAACTTTCGAGGAGCGCATCCTTGGGTAACCCTATGCGCCATCTCGTACAGCTCATCCTCTGGAGCAGACTCCATAATCCAGTGCGCCTCATCCACTGTAACACTCCCTCCAAGCATTACCCACTGAGCTAACTTTTCGATGCTATATTCCTTTGCCATTTTATAAAAAGAGCTCCGCCACTATTAGCGGCAGAGCTCTCCATTTTAGTTTTATCTTAACTTTCAGTGTTAAATAGCTTAATTAAGCACTGCAATAAACTCTACGTTTTCAAGGTACTCAAGGAAGTTAACCTCAGTTGCTGCAAGTTCAGCAACCTCAACACCACCTTTATCAACAGCCGATTCTACGAGTTTGATAAGCTCTGCACCGTTACCTTCTTTACCAGCAATAACTGCTTTGATATAGTCAGATTTCCAGCAAGTTTCGTTCTCAAGGGTAGCTTTAGCACCTTCGATATCATCGTTGAGTAGTTGAGCAAGACCTTTGTTGAATCCGCTAAGTGATCCAATAGCTGCAGCGTAGTTACCTTTAGCGAGCTCCACAAGTCCTTTGTTGTATTTAGCCTCAGGAGTGTTAGACGACGCGAAGTATTTTGCTGCTTCATCTTTTTTGCCTTCAGCAAGAGCCACAACACCAAGGTTGTTTACCACTTGAGGGTTAGTGTTGTCGATAGCCGCTGCTTTCATAAAGTTAGCTTTAGCGTCGTCATATTTACCCATCTTAGCCATTACAACGCCGAGGTTGTTCCACGCACGGAAGTCGTTAAATTTGTCAGCAGCAGCTTTGTAGATTGTAGCTTTTGTTTCGTTGTCAGTGTATAGAGTCGCAGCAAATAGCATTTCTTCAACATCGAGTGTATTGATATCAGATGCAACAGCAGCTTTGAGTTCATCGTCAGTGAGTCCATCAACTTTAACGTTCACTGTCATTTTCGAGCGACGAAGTTCAGGAAGGATCTTCTCTGCAAGTACGTCGAAAGCAGCAGTCATATTAGTAATTTCGCGGTCACGAACCTGTGGGTCGCTATACATTGAAAGAACTTGAAGGATAAGGTTTTTGTCTTTAATATCAGATTTTTCAACCAACTCTTTGAATCCTTCCCAGTCTTCTCCCATTGCGTTAACGTCGAACTTAGTGTCAGCAGGAACATCACCTTTTTTGAATTTGCGTTCAACAGCTTTGTGAGTGTTGGTTCCACGATTTTCAGAGAGTTTATCGTTGAGTTTAAGAGGACCATCAGGCGAAGCGTATGCTTGAGTATAAACATCACCTACGGTTTTCTTAGGATCACCAGAGTTTTCGATGATGAATTTTTCAAGGGCTTCGATCTCCTCAGAGTTAAGCTGCGCACTGCGAACAACTGGGCTACCGATTGTAAACATAATCTTTGCCTCTTCGTTGATATAGGTTGTGCGTTGGAATGCGTCAGGAGCGATTGCAACTTGAGCATAGTTATCTGCCATAAGTTGGAGTGTGCTCACGCCATTTGTAACGAAAATATCTTCAGGAAGTTGTGTAAACTCTTTGATTTTATTGCCGCTCTTTAGGCACTTAGCCTCAGCTCTAAAGACAAGCTCAGACATACGCATATCTGCGCTATATGGGATAGCTACATCGATAGTGATTTGCGATGCAGTACCGTAGGCAACAGCCTTGTAGTTGTCCTCAACATCTTCGCCTTGGAAAAATACTGGAGTTCCAGCAACTTCGCCACTTTCGGTAACGATAACTGGAGTTATTTTTAGAAGGGCTGACTGATGGAATAGTTTTGCAGGCACATCAATTGTTACCGATGTAATTGCGCTATCTCCCTTCAGAGTCACAAGTTCTGGATCGCAAGTAACAGTCATTGCAGTGCTTGCATCTTTCATCATCTTGGTATAGCATCCGCAAGATGGAAGTAGAATTGCTGTTGCAACAAGTGCAAGAGCTAACTTCATAGTTTTTTTCATTGTTTTGTAAGTAGATTAATTAAATGTTATGTTTTTTCCTGTTCTAATACTGCAATTATTGCACAAATATATTATATTTTTTTTTATCTGCAAATACTTTTACGGTCAAATTTACTCTTTTGGCAGTAGTGCCTTGCGCGAGAGTTTTAGTTTGCCGTTTTTTGGATCAACTGCCAGTAGCTTAACCTCTAACATCTCTCCTTCTTTGAGTCCACTGTCTTCCATAGTGTTTAGGCGTTGGTGAGAGATCTCTGAGATGTGTAGTAGTCCATCTTTTCCGGGTAGTATTTCAATAAATGCACCAAACTCTACGATTGAGCGAATTTTTCCAGTATAAACTTCTCCGACTTCTGGTACTGCTGTAATTCCTTTGATGCGTGCAATGGCTGCATCTACACCATCTTTGTTTGCGCCGAAGATATCCACAACACCCTTGCCGTCAACTTCGGTAATAGTGATTGTTGTTCCTGTTGTTTTTTGCATCTCTTGGATAACTTTACCACCGGGGCCTATAACAGCACCGATGAAGTCGCCCTCGATCGTTAGTTGAACCATACGAGGAACGTGTGCTTTGTAGTCTTCACGAACCGCTGGCATTGCCTCCATCATCTTACCTAAGATATGCTCCCTGCCTGCCTTTGCCTGCATTAGTGCTTTGTGAAGAACTTCGTACGACAGTCCATCAACCTTTATATCCATCTGAGTTGCAGTGATACCATCTTTGGTACCTGTAACCTTGAAGTCCATATCTCCGAGGTGATCCTCATCACCCAAAATATCAGAGAGTACAGCAAATCGGCTACCATCGGTAACCTTTCCACCTTCAGCGATAAGTCCCATTGCGATACCAGATACAGGTTTTTTGATCTTAACCCCTGCGTCCATAAGTGCGAGAGTTCCTGCACATACGGTTGCCATAGATGAGCTGCCATTACTTTCCAATATATCACTTACCACGCGAATTGCGTATGGGCACTCCTCTCCACTTGGAACAATGGGTTTGAGTGCACGGAATGCTAAGTTACCGTGCCCCACCTCGCGGCGTGATAGTCCACGTGCTGGACGTGCGTCGCCAGTTGAAAAGGGTGGGAAGTTGTAGTGAAGGACGAACTTCTCTGTTCCTTCGCGAAGGACATCATCTATCATCTTCTCGTCGAGTTTTGTGCCGAGCGTAACTGTGGTTAGGGATTGAGTCTCTCCACGAGTGAAAAGGGCTGAACCGTGAGGTGCTGGAAGGTATCCAACCTCGCTCCATATAGGTCTGATCTGCTCGGTAGTACGACCATCAAGACGCACTCCTTCTTGAAGAATCATATTACGCATTGCTGGCTTCAGGGCATAGTCGTGGAAGTAACGCTTGATGAGAGATTTTTTCTCGGCGAGTTCCTCTTCGCTAAATGTTGCAAGGTACTCCTCTTCGATAGTGTCAAATCTCTCTGCACGTTCGTGCTTTGGCAACTGTGCTTTAGCAACCTCGTAGACCTTGTCATAGGTTGCTGCCACTACTGCATCGCGAAGTTCCCAATCGTTTTTCTCGTGACAATACTCACGTTTTGTATTCTTGCCCAGAGCATCTGCCATATCGTACTGAGCTTGGCACTGTGGTTTGATTGCTTCGTGTGCAAATTGTATAGCAGATAGCATCTCCTCTTCTTGAACTTCGTGCATCTCACCCTCTACCATCATAATATTGTCGAGTGTTGCTGCAACAATTAGATCAATGTCTGTATTGCCTTCTGCCATTTGCGAAAAAGTAGGGTTTATTACCAACTCTCCGTTGATTCTTGCTACGCGCACCTCAGAAATTGGACACTGAAACGGGATGTCGCTTACTGCAAGTGCGGCGGATGCTGCCAAACCTGCAAGTGCATCGGGTTGTATGTCTGGGTCGGCAGATATGAGGTTTACCGTAACGAATACTTCTGCGTGGAAATCCGATGGAAATAGTGGTCGAAGTGCTCTATCTATCAAACGTGATACGAGTATTTCATAGTCGGATGGTCGTGCTTCGCGTTTGAGAAATCCGCCTGGGAAACGACCATTGGCGGCATATTTTTCTTTATATTCAACCGAAAGCGGCATAAAATCCACATCTTCTTTTGCGTCCTTAGCACAAGTAACTGTTGCAAGTAGCATAGTGTTGCCTTGCTTTAGGATTACTGAACCGTCTGCTTGCTTTGCGAGTTTACCTGTTGAGAGTTCTATAACTGCGCCATTTGGCAGTGAAATCTCTTTTTTTGTTTCGTTATACATTTTGTTTCTTTTTGTTTGTGCTCCAAGTTTTGCTTCGTTTTTTTTAGTGTCTTGGTGCGTTGTTATAGTTTATCTGTCTGTTGTTTTAGCTAATTTAATTACGCAGGTAATTTGTTGAAATACAAAGCGTTATTAAAATTCTTACCATATACTATGCCATAGTAAACCACAAAGGTATTAATATTTCTTGTATAAGCTAATATTTTATCGATCTTTTTGTTAGTATGATTTGTGGCTTTATGTTATTAGAGTAGGTAGTCAAAAATTTTGATTTCACTTTTTCCGCAGATTAAAGTTGTAAATGCGACACGAGTAATAAAAAAATTGATTAATTTTGGGGTATAAAAAAAGGCCCGAAGTTCAGAGGAGCTTCGAGCCATTAGAGTACCACAAGTTTAAT
>CAYJMA010000055.1:0-10818 GCA_964371475.1 uncultured Rikenellaceae bacterium
TCTGTAAGGTTGGAAGGTGTAAGGAGTAGGTCTATATATAGTCTGACGTACGATTGTGCAAACTACCATATTGCGGACGGTCGCCCACCCCACGAGGACACCCGCAACTTCGCTTACGCTCTCTTGCTTCCACACTCCGTCGTTCGACTGCGAGACTTTTAGGGTAAACTACCTATTGCGGAAGGCCGCCACCCCCGGTGGCCTCCGCAAAATCACGCTTCGCTCATTTTGCGAATCCCACTGGCGTCCTTCTTTCCGTTTTATATTCCTAACAAAGCTAACACTGCCTGCCGGCGGCTTCACTTTTGAAAAAGTGAAATTTTTTGACTACCTACTCTAATAACCTATAAGCCAAAACATATTAGAACTAACTACCAAATATGAAAAAGGGCCGCCATCAATAGATAGAGACCCTCTGATATTAAAATATAACAGCGTAAAAACTACCCCAAATAAGTCTTTAACAACTTACTTCGTGTCCCATTACGTAAACGACGTATAGCCTTCTCCTTTATCTGACGAACTCGCTCTCGAGTAAGACCAAACTCATCACCGATCTCCTCCAATGTCATCTCTGCCGAACCTATACCAAAAAAATACTTCACAATGTCACGCTCACGATCCGTAAGAGTAGACAAAGCACGATCTATCTCAACCGACAACGACTCATTAATTAAACTATTATCCGCATTGGGCGAGTCCGAATTAATTAGCACATCAAGAAGGGAATTGTCCTCACCCTCCGCAAAGGGAGCATCAACCGAGATGTGTCTACCGCTAACTCGCAACGTGTCCTGAACCTTCTCCTTGGGCAGGTCCAACGCACGAGCAAGCTCCTCGGGAGAGGGCGTACGCTCGTTCTCTTGCTCGAACTTTGCCGATGCCTTATTTATCTTATTAAGCGAGCCTACCTGATTAAGAGGCAACCTAACAATACGACTCTGCTCTGCCAAAGCCTGCAATATCGACTGCCTAATCCACCACACTGCATACGAAATAAACTTAAATCCACGTGTCTCATCAAACTTCTCAGCAGCTTTGATAAGACCCAAATTCCCCTCGTTAATAAGATCGGGAAGTGTCAACCCTTGGTTCTGATACTGCTTGGCCACAGATACAACAAAACGTAAATTCGCCTTTGTCAGTTTTTCAAGCGCCTCTTGATCGCCTTTGTGTATTCGCTGCGCGAGCTCTACCTCTTCCTCTACTGTTATGAGTTCCTCACGACCTATCTCTTGTAAGTATTTGTCGAGCGATGCACTCTCGCGATTCGTTATCGCCTTTGTAATTTTTAATTGCCTCATAATAATGTTTTTATCTCTTGCCTAACTATTTTAGTCAACTCTATTACGTAGAGTTACCTCAAAATGTTTCAACTCACCACCTCTTTTTACTAAAATTTCTATTTCTTGTTGCGGTTTATACTCTAAGATCTTCTTCTGTATCTCCCCCACTGAGCGAACTAAATGGTCATTAATGGCCACAATTATATCCCCCTGTTTCATACCGGCACTGTCTGCAGCACCATTCTGCACAACTTGTGCAACTATCACCTCGTTATCGGCTGTTGTTTGCATCGAGATGCCAAGCAGTGCTCGTCTGACCTCGCCAAACTCCAATAGATCGCCCACCACTCCCTCTACAATCTGCGTTGGCACAGCAAATGAATATCCGGCAAATGATCCAGTAGGTGATTTAATCAACGTGTTGATACCAACAAGTTGTCCAGTTGCAGTTATAAGCGCACCACCAGAATTTCCAGGATTAACCGCTGCATCTGTCTGTATGAAGCTCTCAAGCCCCATCTGCGCTCCACGACTCGCCCCCAGTGAACGTCCCTTGGCACTCACAATCCCTGCCGTAACAGTAGAGTTTAACCCATAGGGATTGCCAATGGCAAGCACCCACTCACCAAGCTTCAACGACTCGGAATCCCCAAATGTTATGAACTTCAGCTCCTCGGCAGCGTCAATCTTCAGCAGCGCAATATCGGTTGCAGGGTCAGTACCCACAAGTCGTGCCGTGTAGCTTTCGCCCGAATTGAGCGTTACGCGAACCTCCTGAGCTTTATCTATCACGTGATTATTTGTAACAATGTATCCATCATCCGAAATCACAACTCCGCTACCTCCTCCACTGCGACGCAACTCGCCCTGCTGCTCATCATCACTGCTCCTGCCTCCTCCAAAGAAATACTCATAGATGTTCATCGTACGAGTGCGAGCCAGCGTCTCGACATTGACCACTGCCTCAACTCCACGTTGCGCAGCATAGGTCAGATCAGGAAGAGTCTCACCTTTCTTAACTCTGTGATTTACAAAGTGCAAAGTGCCATCCTCCTGCGATGTTTGATAACTTGCCTCAACATACTCGGCTTCCACCATCTCGTTGCTCAGTACCACATACACGCCATAGGCAAAAGCACTACTAATGATCATCGACACGATTAGATTTACAAAGAAATTTTTCATTTTTGGTTAGGGTTTAATCTTTTTAACATTTGTTATACAGTGCATATAACGAAAAAAAACGCTACCTTTGTATGCAATGGATGTAAAATATCAAGATATATGCCGCGAGGTTCAAAAAGTGGCTCAACGTGCAGCAGAGTTCATAGCCCTGCAACGCGAGAGTTTCCAACCCCAGAGCGTGGAGCATAAGGGTGAGCAGAACTTGGTGAGTTATGTGGACAAAGAAGCCGAGAGTATTATCATAGCAGCTCTTACAGAGTTACTTCCCGAGGCCTCGGTATTAGCCGAGGAGAGCTCCACGGAGACACGCACGAGCAATCCAGATGGACAACTCCTGTGGGTGATAGACCCTCTCGATGGAACAACTAACTTCGTGCACGATATGCCCCCATACTGCGTTAGCATCGCTCTGATGGAGGGAAACGAGGTGGTGGTTGGAGTGATCTATGAGATCACACGAAGGGAGTGTTTTTGGGCATTCAAGGGTTCGAGGTGCTATCTAAACGAGCGTGAGATATGTGTGAGCCAGATAGACCAAATCAAAGATTCACTCGTTATAACAGGTGTGTCGTACGGTAGTAGAGGTGGTAAGGGAGACTTTTTCAGTGCCTTTAATTACTTCAATGAGAGGAGTAATGGAACGAGAAGGATCGGTTCGGCAGCTGCGAATTTAGCATACGTTGCGGCAGGTCGTGCCGAGGCATTTTTTCAGCGAGGGCTTGCGGCGTGGGATGTGGCAGCTGGAGCCTTTTTGGTGGAAAGAGCAGGAGGGAAGGTGGTTGATTACAGTGGTGGTAGTAACTTTGTATTTGGAGAAGAGATAATAGCAACAAATAGTGATTCACACAATAACTTTTTTAGAGTAATATGCGACAGATTTTAATCCTTTTTATTTTTTTGGTGTCTACCTCTTTGGGGTCAATCGCACAGCAAACAAAGATTAGTTATAGCGATATTGCGCAGGGTACGTTCACACCGCGCGGAGTGTATGGTATTCGTTCGATGGCAGATGGCGAGCACTTTGCAGCCATTAGCGACGATCGTAGCTCGATTGTGCAGTATAGGTACAGTGATGGTGCTGCGGTAGACACAATTTTTAGCAATCGGGGATTAACCCCCTCATTTCCTGTTTATACCTACACGCTCAGCGAGGACGAAAACCTTGTGATGCTACCCACCGAGATTAGTCCCATATATCGCCATTCGTACAGTGCCGAGAACTGGATATATGACCGTACCACGGGCAGCTTTGGCAAGCTCTCCGAAGATGGAGCACAGCAAGTAGCAACCTTTTCGCCCGATAGCAAAAAGGCAGCTTTTGTGCGAGCAGGCAATATCTTTGTGGTCGACCTTGTAAGTAACAATACGAGGCAAATCACCTCGGATGGAGCAAAGAATACAATTATCAACGGTCTCTCGGATTGGGTCTATGAGGAGGAGTACGGTTTCGATAGGGCTTATGAGTGGAGCGGATCGTCAGATGCTATTGCCTACTATCGTTTTGATGAGCGAGAGGTTCCACTATACTATATGCCGATCTTCGATGCGAGGCTCTACCCCGACAACGTTGCCTTTAAGTATCCAAAGGCAGGGGAGCGTAACTCAGATGTGCAGATCAGAGTCTACAACCTGGCACGTGGTACCTTTGATGTCATCGACGAAGTCACATCGCTTGAGGAGGGTTACTTTCCGCGCATAGAGTGGAGTGGTCGCAAGGATGAGCTTGCCATTCACAAGGTAAACCGCGAGCAGAACCACTATACTCTGACGCTACACAATACGGCTCTGCACAGTGCAGTTCCGATATTTGTTGAGAGTAGCCACAGGTACATTGATCGCATTGATCAGAGCAAGGCTACGTTCTTGCCCGAGCTCAATCGTGTGGTGATTCTTTCCGAAGCCGACGGATATAGACACCTCTACCTATATGATATGTCTGGCAAGTTTCAGCGTCAGTTGACCAGTGGAGAGTGGGAGGTGACATCGGTTGATGGTGTGGATACTCGCAGTGGGAAGCTCTACTTCACGGCCGCGAGAAACTCTCCACTTGAGCGCACTCCCTACTCTGTGGGTATTGGCAGAAGGGGTAAAGGCGGAGGTGTTAAAGCTCTACGGTCGGCAGATAGCCCACGAGGTACATACTCGGTGGACTTCTCCAAAGGGTGTAAATACTACATTCAGAGGTACTCCGACACTGACACACCAACCATTACTACGCTACACAGTACACGAGATAATGGCACTGTTCGCACGTTGGAGGATAACTCCGAGATGGTCGAAGAGCTTGCAAACTTTGAGATGCCCACCAAGAAGTTCATCACAGTGATGGCAGCCGACGACTCCACGCAGCTTAACGGCTATATGCTCCTGCCACAGGATTTCGACGAGTCGAAGAGCTACCCGCTACTTATGACACAGTACAGCGGCCCTGGGTCTCAGAGCGTCTCAGATAGATGGAGCATAGGGTGGGAGAGTGCGCTGATCAAGGAGGGTTTTTTGGTGGTGTGTGTCGATGGTCGAGGTACAGGATACAGAGGCTTCGAGTTTAGGAGTTGCACCTATAAGGATCTCGGCAACATAGAGGTTCAGGATCAGATAGCAGTGGCAAAACAACTTGGCGAGTTACCCTATGTCGATAAGAGTAGGATCGGGATTTATGGGTGGAGCTACGGCGGTTTTATGTCGCTGAACTGCATACTCAAAGCTCCCGAGGTCTTTGCAGCGGCTATCTCCATTGCGCCGGTAACGACCTGGAGATACTACGATACGATATACACGGAGCTATACAACGGTACACCGCAAGAGAACCCAGAGGGTTATGACAACAACTCGCCGATAAACTTCGCCGATGCTCTCCAAGGCAAACTGCTACTGGTGCACGGTACGGCAGATGACAATGTGCACATACAAAACACCTACGATATGATCAGCGCTCTGAACGATGCCGGCAAGGACTTTGAGATGATAATCTACCCCGATCGCAACCACTCGATGGGAGGTGATAGGCACGCACTAATGGAGAGGTGTATTGAGTTTTTGTGTGAAAATTTGTAATGTCAAGTTAAATAGTATATCTTTGTATCAATTTGCTGTATAATAAAAGTGAAAAATTATGAGTAAGACATTAAAAATCGTAGTGCTGGCAAAGCAAGTGCCTGACACTCGTGCAGTAGGCAAGGATGCAATGAAGGAGGACGGAACGGTCAATCGAGCAGCTCTTCCCGCTATCTTCAATCCAGAGGATCTCAACGCACTGGAACAAGCCCTATATCTGAAGGACTTGGTAGAGGATGCAACCGTTACGGTTGTGACAATGGGGCCTCCACGTGCCGCCGATGTAATTCGAGAGAGTATGTTTCGCGGAGCAGATGGTGGAGTTTTGATAACCGACAGGAAATTTGCAGGAGCAGACACCCTTGCTACTTCGTACACCCTTGCAGCGGCTATGCGCAAGTTAGGTGCCGATGTTATTGTGGCAGGTCGTCAGGCGATCGATGGCGATACTGCGCAAGTTGGGCCACAGGTGGCAGAGAAGTTGGGATTGCCTCAGGTTACGTACTGCGAGAATATTGAGAAGTGCGACGGTAAGAGTATTGTCATTAAGCGCAGATTGGAGGGTGGTGTAGAGACTGTTGAGTGTCCTCTTCCTATGGTTATGACAGTTAATGCTTCGGCTGCAGAGTGTCGCCCTCAGCACGCCAAACGAGTGTTGAAGTTCAAGCACGCTAAGACCGTAAGCGAAGTTCAGGAGCTTGCCGAGGATTACTACCTATCGCTAAGAAATGATCGCTGCTACCTAAACATACAGCAGTGGGGAGTGGTTGATCTGGAGGTTGACGAAAATGAGCTTGGGCTAAAGGGTTCGCCTACGAAGGTAAAGAAGATCGAAAACATTGTCTTTACTGCCAAGGAATCCAAGAGCCTTACGGCAGAGGATAGCCAAGTAGAGGAAATGATCAAAGAGCTAATCGCATCACACACAATAGGATAATGAATAACGTATTTGTATATATTGAGATTGAGGGCAACAAGGTTGCCGATGTTTCGTTGGAGCTACTCACCAAGGGTCGTACTCTATCTCGTGAGTTGGGCTGCAAGGTTGAGGCAGTAGTTATAACAGACCGTGCAGAGGGCATTGTAGAGGTTTTGGAGAGTTATGGTGCAGATGTTGTGCACGTGGCAGAAGGATTGGAGCTTGCTCCCTATCGTACACTACCGCATACATCAATTTTGTGTGGACTTTTTGAGGTCGAGAAGCCTCAGATTGCGCTGTTTGGCGCGACAAGTATCGGTCGAGATCTTGCTCCCCGAGTGTCGTCGGCACTCCACAGTGGGCTAACGGCAGACTGTACGCAACTCGAAATAGGCGACCACAAAGATCCTAAGGGTGGAGAGTATAAAAACTTGCTCTATCAGATTCGTCCTGCATTTGGAGGCAACATCATAGCCACGATTATTAATCCGGACTGTCGCCCACAGATGGCAACCGTACGTGAGGGTGTTATGGCTATGAGCAAGCCCTCGGATGGTGGCAAGGCTGAGGTGAAGAGTATTGATTGGGAGAAGTTCGTGAAAAATGAAGACCTTGTCGTTAAGATTATCTCTCGCCAGATTGAGCAGAAGAAGATAAACATTAAGGGAGCGCCGGTAATTGTAGCCGGTGGTTATGGAGTTGGCAGCAAGGAGGGATTTGCAAAGTTGCAGGAGCTTGCCGAGTTGCTAGGAGGGGAGGTTGGCGCGTCGCGAGCAGCGGTAGACGCAGGCTATGTGGAGCATAACCGCCAGATTGGTCAAACAGGCACCACGGTACGCCCGAAGCTCTACATAGCTTGCGGTATTTCGGGGCAGATTCAACACACAGCAGGTATGGACGCCTCGGCAATGATTATTTCAATCAATACCGACCCTGAAGCCCCGATCAACAAAATTGCAGACTATGCAATCACGGGAGATTATGCAGATGTTGTGGATAAGATGATAAAACACTATAAAGCAAATACAAAATAGTTCAAGATGGGAAATTTTTTCACAGACAATAAAGACTTACAGTTCCACCTCAACCATCCGTTGATGCGCAAGATCGTGGAGCTAAAGGAGGACGGTTTTAGCGATGCGGCGAAGTTTGATTATGCGCCCGTTGATTTTGACGATGCGGTGGACTCATACCGTCGTGTTCTGAGCATCATCGGTGAGATATGCGCCGACACTCTGGCTGAAAATGCAGAAGGGGTTGATGCCGGAGGGCCCAGAGTTGAGAACGATAGGGTTGTCTATGCTCCGGGAACAGCTGAAAATCACGAAATGCTTACCAAAGCAGGAGTTTATGGTTTGTCGCTACCTCGCAAGTACGATGGTCTGAACTTTCCACTTGTGCCGTACGTGATGAGTTGCGATATGGTGGCACGTGCCGATGCAGGGTTTGCCAACATTTGGGGGCTTCAGGACTGCGCCGAGACGCTGCACGAATTTGCCTCAGAGGAGATCAATGCCGAGATGCTACCACGCATCCACCAAGGTGATACCTGCGCTATGGATCTTACTGAACCAGATGCAGGATCTGACCTCCAGGCAGTTATGCTAAAGGCTACGCCCAATCCTGAGAAAGAAGGCGAGTGGTTGCTCAATGGCGTGAAACGTTTCATTACAAATGGGGATGGCGATATTTCGCTTGTGTTGGCTCGCTCCGAAGAGGGAACGACCGACGCTCGTGGACTATCACTCTTTGTCTACGACAAGAAACACTACTGCGTAAAGGTTCGTCGCATAGAGCATAAGATGGGAATCATCGGATCGCCTACCTGCGAGCTTGTCTTTACCAACGCGCCAGCACGCCTTGTGGGAGACAGAAAGATGGGGCTGATAAAGTATGTAATGGCACTTATGAACTCTGCCCGTTTGGGGATCGGCGCTCAGTCGTGCGGAATAATGGAGGCGGCCTATCGCGAAGGTCTGAAGTATGCAAAGGAGAGGGAGCAATTCGGCAAAGCAATTATAGAGTTTCCGGCAGTTTATGAGCTTCTCACTAATATGAAAGCTCGCCTACAAGCCTCTCGTGCACTGCTCTACGAAACAGCTCGATTTGTGGACGTCTACAAATGCTACTATCACAAGGATAAACATACGAAACTAACGCCAGAGGAGCGCGGTGAGATGAAGGCTTTTCAACGCCTTGCCGACGCCTATACCCCACTGCTTAAGCTCTTTAGCTCGGAGTATAGCAACTCGGTGGCATACGACTCTTTACAGATTCACGCCGGTAGTGGCTTTATGAAGGACTACCCCATTGAGCGTATCTATCGTGATGCTCGTATAACTACGATTTACGAGGGAACATCTCAGTTGCAAGTCGTAGCAGCCATAGCAGGAGTGCTAAAAGGCACCTACTTAGAGCAACTCAAGAGCTATGAACAAAACGAAGAAAACAACAGTGGGCAACTAAGCGGATATATGCCACGCCTTGTTGCTATGCGTAAGAATTTTGAGCGTGCAGTAGAAGTTGTGCTTGGCACCGAGAATAAAGAACTACAAGAGTTTCACTATCGCCGACTCGTAGAGATGGCAGGCTTCCCAATTATGGGGCACCTACTTTTGCAACAATCAACGGTGGATGCCGAAGAGTATAGAGAATCAGCCGTTGCTTTTATCAAAGATGGTGAGGCAAAAAGTAATGCTCACCTTACCTACATCGAGAACTTCGAGGCTGAACAATTAGGACTATTTAAGGATCAGGAATAAGTGATAAAGAGATTTAAGACATTGGTAGTGTCAGCACTTATGAGTGTTGTAGCAGTGGGGTGTGCCACCCCAGGGGACAATCCTATGGCAGACTTTCCGCTCGAATCGTTTGAGGCGTGGATAGATGTAAATGCCCCAACGGCAGATTCCCTTGCCGAGGGCGTCTATATCGAGTATTATAGCCGCGCAACTAACTGGGAAGAACTCCCAGCACCAATTGTCGACACAAGCTGGATCCGACTAAACTATACTGGGTATACGCTCGATGGCAGTGTTTTTGAGACTCGAGATTCAACCCTCGCTCTGCAACTCGGCACGTGGGTGCAGACCACACACTTCGTTGACGACTATGTGCCATATGCCGTGTCGAACAAGATTTGCCCAGGACTCTATGTCGCCCTAACAAATATGCGTCAGGGAGATATTGCTCGAATCTATATCTCTGCCTCAATGGCATATAGCTCAACCCTTATGGGTGAAAATAGTGGGTATGCTGGCCCTACGCTTGAATATTTTGGCTATCCCGTCTACTTTGATGTGATGGTAGACGAAATTGTTGACGACCCACAAGAACACGAACTCGATAGCCTTCAGAGATGGGTGCAAGCGAATTGGAAAGACAAAGGCTATGTTGTAGACTCGCTGGCAGAGGGTATATATATGCGTATGATTTTGGAGGATCCTACAGCTGATAGTATTACCTCAGACTCCACGGTTAACTACAACTGGCAATCATATTTCTTGGATAACCACCCTGTTAACACTAATATTGAGGATCTTGCCGAGGAGTGGGGAGTTTACAGCTCCTCGGTGCTCTATGACATAGAGCAGATGACTCCATCGAAGTTCGAGGATTCGCTAAGTACATATCAGGTATATAGGCTTGCGATAATTAATATGAGACAGGGAGAAATTGCCGAGGCAGTAGCAGTTTCGTGGCTTGCAGCGGGAGTTTTTGGAGATGCAGGAGCTGTACCACAGATACTGCCCTTTGAGTCGCTGAGGTTTAATATCGAAACCCTTGCAAAAGAAGACGACACAGATGAGGATGAAGTTATCGAGTAGTGGCATTTGGGTAAAATTGCTTTACATTATACGAAGGGTGCTCATAGCACCCTTTTGGTTACTTATACGTTTCTATCAACTGTGCATTTCACCGCTCTTTCCATCTGCTTGTAGGTACACACCCTCGTGCTCTCAATATGCCATAGATGCTTTGAAGAAGTATGGGGTTTTTGTGGGGTTGTACAAGGCAATATGGCGGATTTTGCGCTGCAACCCTTGGGGTGGGCACGGTCACGACCCGGCATAAATTGTTTACCCGTATGAATGTGGTATATGATAGTAGGTATGGTGATTTAGAAAGGAGTAGCTATCAAATTTTGGATGGGCGCAACCTTTTTTGCAGTATTTAAGGCAAACTACCAAATTGCGGACGGTCGCCACTTTTTTGGCTGTTTATTTATCAATGATTTTAGAGCAAACTACCAAATTGCGGACGGTCGCCACCCCACGCGACCTCCGCAAAGTTCTTTGCGTAGATCACTGGCGACCGTTTTGACATTGCTAACACTGCCTGCCGGCGGCTTCACTTTTGAAAAAGTGAAATTTT
>CAYJMA010000056.1:0-5911 GCA_964371475.1 uncultured Rikenellaceae bacterium
AGGTCGCTTGGGGTGGCGACCGTCCGCAAATTGGTAGTTTGCTCTAAAAGTCTCAGAGTCGAACGACGGAGGGCGGAAGCAATAGAGCGTAAGCGCGATATTGCGGCCGTCACCACTGTCGACAATTGGGGGGCGTCGTTCGGCCGCCTTGGATTGGTTGCTCTAAAATCAGTGATAAAAAAAACAGCCAAAAAGGTGGCGACCGTCCGCAATATGGTAGTTGTCACAAAGTTTAACAAAGAAAGGCACCAATTTTCAGAGAATCGTACGCAAATCTTGAGTAACTTACCTTGCGAAAAGAATACCGCCTGTATCATCCACCCCGGGGGAACGCAATGGTCGATCCTTTAAGCTTTAAGCAATGCACACTATTCCATCTATATGCTATAGATCAAAAAAACCATCCGCTAATTCCATAATCAGCGTCTGAGAGTCCTTATCAATGGAAACTACAAGATTCTCTGCAAGAGGCACATATACCTCATCCGAATTGGATATATCAACCAAAATCAAAGGGTTAAGAGTATTGTCTATGACCTCTACAATCCTACCCGATACTCCACTACGACTATCCATAAATGCGTAACCCTGAAGATTCTCCCAATCACTTGCTCTCTCTCTCTGACGTTGATAACCATACATATAGACCTCTCTCCCTACAACTAATTGCGAGCGCTGTTCACTATCAAAGTAGTCAAATATAGCGACCATTGCTCCGAGACCTTGCCTCTTTGCACTACGCACAAAAAAAGGAGTCGCTATGGAATCAATTTCAATCCATAGCGGCTCCTTAGCTACTCTATTTATTAATTCTGATGCCTCAACACCCGAATATAATTTTATAATCACCTCACCGCCTATACCATAAATCTTTGAAACTCTACCTACTCTGTGAATAGGGTCTATGGCACGTCGAGCGACTTGGTTATAATCCATATTACAAACCGTTGGTAAAATCCTGCACCAAGGGGGAAGATTTACACCTTACTTATGCTTTTTCTTCCTCTGCTGCTGGTTCCTCAACTGCTGGTGCTTCCTCGGCAACTGCCTCTTCAACCGCTTCAACTTCAGCCTCAGCTACTGCAACCTCTTGTTCTGCTGTCTCAATAGCAGCTTCCATAACATCCTCAGTTGCAACCTCTTCTGTTGCTTGGTCTTCTTCAGCTACTACAGGAGTTGCCGCTGCCGCTGCCGCTGCAAGTTTTGCCGCTACAACCTTCTCCTTCTCTTCCTTCACCTTGGTTTCAGCCATAAGCCTTGCCTTTGCATCTTTCTGAGCAGAGGCAATAAGACCATCAACCTTAGCTTGAATCTTATTCTCTTTCTCCTTGAGCCACTGATCAAACTTCTGAGCAGCTTGCTCTTCTGTAAAAGCTCCTTTTTTAACACCTCCATTAAGGTGATGCATCATCATTACACCCTTGTACGATAGGATTGCACGAGCTGTGTCGGTAGGTTGTGCACCTTTACCAATCCAACTAAGAGCACTCTCAAAATTCAGCTCGATTGTAGCAGGATTAGTGTTTGGGTTGTAGGTACCGAGTTTTTCGATAAACTTACCATCACGTGGTGAACGACTGTCAGCCACAACGATGTGATAAAATGCGTAGGATTTCTTTCCGTGACGCGATAGGCGAATTTTTGTTGCCATTTTTCTTGATGTTTTTTTGGGGATCTATGCCCCACCCTTATGCTTCCCACAACGTAATTAACTCTGAGGGGGCTCGCCCCAAAAATTTTGTGAGTCGTCGCTCTTCAAGCAACACCGTTGTTTCGGATAAGTGGCGCAAAATTAATTAAAAATAGTTAACTTTACAAAATATTTAACAAAAAAAATAAACCATTGATGTCAAAAACTGCTATCTTCCCTGGTTCTTTCGACCCTTTCACTGCCGGTCACGAATCAATAGTACGACGCGCACTAACTCTATTTGACAATATTGTCATCGGCGTGGGCGTTAACTCCAAAAAAGTTGGCTTTCTTACCCCACAAAATCGAAGATGTCTTATCGAAGATGTCTTTGCCAAAGAGACTCGCATAAAGGTCTGCCTCTATGAGGAGCTAACCGTTGAGTTTTGTGCCTCGCAACAAGCTACACACATCATCAGAGGGCTTCGTAATAGCGAAGATATGGAGTTCGAGCGTTCCATAGAGATAATCAACAGGGGGATTAACCAAAGAATAGAAACCATCTACTTGCTAACCGCCCCTGAACTCCTACATATTAGCTCATCGGTTGTGCGCGAACTCCACTCCTATGGAGCTGACACTAAAGGACTACTGCCATCAAATGTCAAACTCGACAACTATCTATAAAAAGATATTAAAGAGATAACCCAATAGTATTATAAAGATCGTTACAGTACCGAAGAATATCCCAATGAGCTTCCACTTCATTACTTTTTTGAGTAGCGTGGCCTCGGGCAACGACAATCCAACGACTGCCATCATAAATGCTATTGCTGTTCCCAACGGCACTCCCTTTACTACGAGCACCTGAATGACGGGGACTACCCCCGCTGCATTAGCATACATCGGCACTGCAAGAATAACTGCAAGTGGAACACCATACCACTTGTCTGCTGCAAGGTGCTCGGCAAAGAAATCCTCTGGCACATAGCCGTGAATTACTGCACCAATACCAATACCTATAATTACATAGATCAACACTCCACGAACTATGCCCCAAGCATCACGCAAAATGGATGGAACTCTCTCCACAAAGGGAATCCTTTTAGCTTCCCACTCTTTGCTCTCTGCTTCGCTCTCTGCCTGAACCTTCTTTACCCAGTCGCTAAGGTGTCGTTCGAGCTTGAATCTCTCAAGAATAAAGCCACCGATAGCCCCCATAAGTATACCCGAGGCAGCATAAATAATGGTTGCCTTCCACCCAAACGATCCCAAGAACATTGCCACTGCAACTTCGTTTACAAGTGGCGAGGTAATCAAAAATGCGAAGGTCACACCAAGTGGAATACCGCCCTTGACAAAACCAATGAAGAGTGGTATCGACGAACAACTACAAAAAGGAGTTATTGCACCAAAGAGAGCCGCCAATACATATTGAAATCCATATAACTTACGGGTTGCAAGATAGTTGCGCAACCTGTCGATTGGAAAGTAAGCATTGATGACACCCATAATTGCACTTATCAAAAAGAGAAGTATGAGAATCTTAATCGTATCGTAGAAGAAAAAATTGACTGCCGCACCTAATTTAGTAGCTGCGCTTAATCCAAATATGTCATAGACCAACCAGTCCGCAAATTGTTGTATCATTATGTTTTTGTATTACTCTTAAATTTTTAAGTATTCCGCCTAGCACTTACCACCACACTCACACACAGGCATCTTTAATCCTTTGATCTCGCTTAGGTAAAACTCCTTGAAACGCTTCTCGATCTCATCTCGCACCCGACGAAACTCTCCCTCGATAAACTCTTGTGAACCCTCGGCGTGCGACGGATCATCAAAACCAAAGTGTAGACGATGATTAACCTTACCCATAAAAGTCGGGCAACTCTCATTGGCACCGCCACACACTGTAATGACATAGTCCCACTCCATACCAAGGTACTGCTCTACACTGTTCGAGGTGTGATCCGAGATATCGATACCAATCTCTGCCATAGCACTAACCGCGCCGGCGTTAAGCTTCCCTGTAGCCTCGGTACCAGCAGAGTAAACCTCCAAAGCACTGTCAAACGATTCCAAAAAGCCGTGAGCCATCTGACTCCGACAACTATTGCCGGTGCATAACACTAATATTTTCATTTCTATTTTCTGTTTTTTTCTTGATTAAAAATATACCACAATTGCGTAATATATACCCACTGCAATAAAGAGCAGTGCAACGATAAGCGAAAACCACCTCTGAAAGGTTTTCATCCGATGGTAAAACTTCCCTACCCCCGAAACGCTGTATGCCAGTATCCACGCAACTACTATGACGGGTAAACCTGTCGCAATTGCATATACCACTGGTAGCAAATACCCCACATTGGAATCAACCGAAAGGGGTATGAGCGATCCAAAGAAGAAAAAACCACTGGTTGGGCAAAACGCCAAGGCAAATAACATCCCCAATAGCAGCGCTCCAAAATTACTCCGACCCTTGACCTCGCCACTGCCTTTGTAACCAAACTTTGGCAACTTCAGCTTATGACCAAATAGCATAAAGAGTCCAATTAGAATGAGTGCTGGAGGGAGAATCAACTCTCCATACTTGGAGACCGTATCCTGAATGGAGAAGACCTCAGCGCCTTTTCTGAGCAGGAAGATTAGCACGAAGCCAAGCACAGAGTATGTGATCACTCGTCCAAGAGTGTAGAGAATCCCACCCCAAAACACACGATGTTTGTTCTCAATATCTTTGCTTATATAACCAATAGCGGTAATGTTGGTGGCAAGTGGGCAGGGGCTAAGAGCCGTAAGTAGTCCCAGAAGAATTGCAGCAACAAATGGTGTTTGCCCACTGTCGAGCATAGATTGAATCCATTCCATAGTTCTATCTACTCAAGGAGTTTGGTAATCTCGGCTGTGAACTCAGACTTAAACTTATCGGGCTGAGTGCGAGCATAGCTAAATCCCATCTTTGTAAGATTATTCACGCTCTCGGCTCCACCTTGCCACTTGTTAGCGTAGAGCGATGACCACGAAACTTTGTATTTCTTCGCTAATTCCTCACCCTCTGAAGTAGAAATGTCTACAATCTTGAAGACCACAGCGCCACTTTTCAGCTCCTCGGCAAAGTTCGCCTTGAGGGCCTCAATAGCACCCTGCTCGATTGCCTGACACGTTGCACAACGCTGCTTGCCGTAAAAATAAAGCACCTCTACCCTATCGCTTTTCAACTCCGCCTCGGTGGTTGATTTAGACGATGTAGCACTTGTTGAATTAGATGGAGCACTGCCACACGCTAAGAGTAATAGTGCAAATAATAAAAATAGATTTTTCATAATTTTCTTTTTTAATTTTATCCAATTAATTTTTTTACATCCTCTACACTTAGCTTCTTGCCACTGCTGAGAACCTTGCCATCAACTACGAGTGCCGGTAGTTTCATTACATTGTACTCCATTATTTTCATAATGTCCTCCTCCTTTGTAACTGTTGCCTCAATGCTTAATTGAGCTACTGCCTCTGTAACGGTTTGGTGGAGTGCCTTGCACCCCGAACACCCTGTACCTAATACTTTGATTTCCATTGCTTTTACCTTTAATTATTTGTTAAATATAGTTAGTTGTTTTACGAAATACGAACAATAGTGTTAAATTTTTTATTTACAGCAGGCCGAGCTTGATTCTTTCATCGTATCGATAAAGTCGCTAAAAAGATTTTGCACCTCAGCCCATTTTTCTTTATTTATACAATACTTTACCTTCGGGGGGAGTATCTCGCCTTGAATTAACCCGGCATCTTTTAGTTCGCTTAAGTGCTTTGACACAGTAGCTTTGGATATAGGCAACACATCGTGAACATCGCCAAAAAAACAACTCTCACGTGTTGCAAGAAAGTTAAGAATTGCAACACGTGCAGGATGTCCAAGTGCTTTTGCGTATAGCGCAACACTCTCAAACTCTGGTCTATATTTATGTCCGTTTCCTTTCATTTGTTCGCAAATATACGAACAATATTTTTCCCGACCAAATTTTGCGCAATTTTTTTTCAATTTTCATCCAATACTTTTCCTTTATCAACCATATTCCAATTGCCTTTAATATTGCGGTTTTTTATATGTAAAATGTTGTTGTTATCTATTTTTTTTCGTACCTTTGTAATGGTGAATTGTGTAGTGAAACATCGACACAGAAATTATAATATTAACCTTTAATTTATTAACAACTAAAAATCAATTATTAACAACTAAAACCATTTATTAACAACTAAAATCAATTTTATTATGAAAAA
>CAYJMA010000056.1:6011-10814 GCA_964371475.1 uncultured Rikenellaceae bacterium
TTATTAACAACTAAAACCATTTATTAACAACTAAAATCAATTTTATTATGAAAAAAATTTTAATGCTTTTAATTTTCGCATTTGGCTTAACAACTGTAGCCAGTGCACAGCAAGATGATGCTCACACTTTTGTCTTTCGTTTTAACAATGGCTACGATATGTTTCAGCTATACAACCCAGACAACAAAGATGAGATAGATGAAATGCACCAGGTTATAGCCGCTGAGTACCTTGAGTTGCTTAAGGAGGCTAACTGCTACATTTACGTTGCGAGTTACGGGACTTCAGCTGGCGAGGGTCGTAGTGCAAAAGCCGTAGCACACGTTCGCCGTAACAGGGTTAAGAGTGAGCTTATTGTTAACTCTGGGCTAAAGGAGGCTATGTTTGCAACTGATAGGTTCTATGCTGAGCCTTATGGAGCAGATAAGCTCTACAATGTAGTTGTTGTAACAATTCCTGCTCCGATCGAGAAGGTTCGCGAGATCCTTGGAGATGTTGCAGCCGATAAGGTGCAGGCATACTACGATGAGCTAAATGGTGCGGCGGCCGCGGCAGAAGCTAAGGCAAAGGCTGAAGCAGAAGCTAAGGCAAAAGCTGAGGCTGAAGCAAAGGCAAAAGCTGAGGCTGAGGCTAAGGCAAAAGCTGAGGCTGAGGAAGAGGCACGTCGTAAGGCAGCTGAAGAAGAAGAGGCACGCCGTAAGGCTGCTGAAGAGGCAGCTGCATTGGCGAGCAAGGAGCGTGTATCAGTATTTAACATTCGCACTAACCTTCTTTACTGGGCAGGTGGTATGATGAATGCTGGTTTCGAGTACAAGGGTGCAAACAGCAGAGTTGGTATCCTCGTTAATGGAGGTTACTCGTTCTTTGGCAACACCAACTGGGACAGAAATATGGGTGGTTGGTTTGTATCGCCTGAGGTTAGGATCTACCTTGGCGAGAAGCAACGTTGGTTTGTTGGCGCGCAGGCTATCTATGGTGGTCTCAACGTGAAGTTTAGCGACGTTGGATACCAAGGACACGTGCTTGCAGGTGGTGTTGTAGGAGGTTACAAGATGACTATCAGCAAGCTCCTTGATCTTGACTTCTCATTAGGTTTGGGTTATGGTAATTTGAACTACGATACCTATGAGCACCACAGCCTTGACAATGTAAACACTTATATCGAACAGGATATTACAAAGAACACCATTATGCCAATCCAGGCTGGTGTGTCTTTGATCTTCAAGCTATAATTTCAAGGTGTTCTCAACACTTTAATCACAATTTTAGAAGTACTGGCTGCGTTATAATTCAGCCAGTACTTTAATTCAACTAAAGATTTCAAAAATTAATATCTTAAAAGTTATGAAATTAATTAAAAACCTTGTGATTCTTATCACATCGGCAGTAATGCTGACTGGCTGCTACAAGAGTTATGTGGATGACTCTACTCCAGCCCCAAATCCAACACTTTCCACCGATTCCACAGAGGTATCTCTAACTGTTGAGTGGGATATGCTTCTACCAGGGGATGTTGAACCAAACCCCTACACTTTGCTTCACGACGGTGAGGTAATGACTATGACCACAAATAGTTATAGTGAGTTACTTCCATCGGGTGAGAACCAAAAATTTTTGGCTTTCAACAATCCGTTAGGAATTGAAATTAACAGTCTTGGCATTGCTACTCTTAGTAATGCAACCAGGACTTCGACAGACATAGAGATGCAACCTGGCAGACTTTACTATGGGTATGCAACTACGGATCTTATGCCAAACACCCCCAAAAGTCAAACGATAAGCACTAAACTCGGTACTATTCCACTAATTTTCCTTCTTGGTTATGATATGGCGGATGTTGTACACGCTAAGAGTATTGTTGCTACACTTAGTGGTGTTGCAGCTACTCGTAACCTATATAACGATGCGGTAAAGGACGAGATAATGTTTACCACAGACATCACACTTGATGACACAAAGAGCGAGTATGAATTAATGTTCAATCTCTTGGGTGTTATCGGCGATAAGCAGGTGATTTCGATTAAGATTGAGGATCAAAATGGTCGTTTCAACACGATTTCTCTCGATATTACAGATTTGCTGATGGATTTCAACTCTCAGACCGAGCCAGTTGTAATTCCTATTGACATCACAATTCCTGAGGCGAACTGGTTGCTAACAGACTTCACCTCTACGAACTACCCAGCTGGCACTGATTGGTTCATTCAGACTAGTGAATATCCTATTATGGGAGCATTTGATAGTATTCGCAATGTACTTAAAAACATAGTAGATCCTGGTACTATTAATCTTACTCTTGCAGGAGTCAAAGCCTTGCCCGAGGGTTATGGTGAAATTTATGGTCGTTGGAGTGGGTTTTTCGGAGCGTTTTTTGAGAGCGTTGGGCTAAAGTCTATCACAATGGAAGATGTCACAGTGATCGGAGAGAATGCCTTTGGCAGGTGCACTGGACTTACCACAGTCTATGCCCCTAAGGCAGCAAAGATAGGTATGGCGACATTTAGTGGATGCGCAAAACTAACGAATTTCACACTTGACTTCGATGCTTTAACTGAAATCCCACAAAATGCGTTTTTTTCTTGCGAGGCACTAACTTCAATAGACTTCCCAAATGTTACGTATATTGATGATCAAGCATTTCGTCACTGCGATGCATTATCAGATATAGACTTACCTAAACTTACCGTACTTGATCGATACGGAATTGCCAACTGCCCTTCACTGGTTTCCATAAATCTCCCTGAAATCACCGAAGTCGATGGCCAATCTATGACTGATAACGAAAAATTAGAGACAATTACATTGGGGAAAGCTACTAAAATTGAAAGCTCTATTTTAAGTGGATGTGCCAGTCTTAGAACTATATATATCGGTACAAACTTAACTGCTATACCGACTGCAGACGAAATAGATATAGCTTATGAATCTGGTACTGCATTTGACGGCTTAACTTTAGGAAATATTGATCTTTATGTTACCTATGGGACTGCGAGTGGAGAGGCAGGCAATATGACGTGGACAGTAAAGCCGGGGGCTGAGCTCACAGGATTTAAGAGCGTAACTATAGTACCTATATCATAAAAATTATGAAAAAGATGAAAACAAAATTTTTGCCAATATTATTCGCAGCAACAGCTCTATTGTTTGGTTGCGAGGATTCCCAAAATGGGAGTAATCCCATAGATCCATCTATCACAGCTCCTGTTTCAATGACAGTTGAATGGAACGACATATATCCCGGTGATAGTGCACCAGATGGTTATGTTATGCTTGTTGGGCCCTATGAGTATGATTTTAGTCGCAACACCTTTGATTCTATATTTCCTGCAGGCAACGATCTGGAATTTATAGTGTATAATGAACCACTGGGAATCGTTTTCACCAATGGCATTGCAACGCTTGCTGAGGCTACCAGAGTGGCGGTAAATCCCGAAAGGCAGCCCGACAACCTATACTACGGCAAGGGAGTTTACAGCTTAGTAGAGGGCGAGCACGCCGACATTACCATACCTACCAAGCGTGGCACTGCTCCCTTGACTGTGCGTATTGCCTATAACAAAACTCTGGCACCAAGCTTAAGTAGCGAAATCACTGCATCACTTAGTGGTGTTGCGGCTACTCGCAATCTCCACACTGGTGAGCTCAGTGATGAGGTGGTGTTTCATAGCACTGTTACTCTCGATAATAGTGAAGATCAATTTGAGCTAAACTTTAATATCTTTGGAGTTATCGGAGAGAGGCAAGTAGTTACCTTGGTGGTGAGTGATGTAAATGGAAATCCAACAAATATATCCTATGATATCACATCAGAGCTTCAAGACTTTAACACAGCAATGGAGCCGACAGTTGTTGACGCTACTCTACCGATCCCGATCATTGAGTGGGAGCTGGCAGATATTAGCATTAACAACTATCCAATTGGAAATACGTGGATTGTCAACTCCCCTGAGAATCCAACATTAGAGGAGCTTAAGGGTCTTAAAGCAGTACTTTCTCAAGTACCAGAGTTCTCATCGATAGACCTCACCCTAACAGGCATTAAGGTTTTACCTGATGGCGTGGCTAGTCATCCAAACTTTGACGGTGCACTGAGTCGTTGTAATGGCTTAAGGTCGATATCGATGCCAGATCTAACATATATAGGTGCTTCTGCGTTTTATGACAATAATGGTCTAACATCTATAGATGCCAAGAATGTCATCAACTTGAAGGACAATGCTTTCACTAATTGTGATATTCTGCAAAGCGCCGAACTGGGTGCTATTGACACGGTAGGGGAAGGTGCATTTAGCTATTGTGGCTCCCTTATAACAGCGAATTTCCCAAATGTTGTTGCAGTTAAATCTTCGGGATTTAATCAGTGTAAAAAATTAGAAAATTTAACATTATCGCAAGATCTTACAGTGTTGGAATATCAAGCATTTGGTGGATGCGAATTATTAACTTCATTTAGCTTCCCTTATGTAAGGGAGCTTGGTAGTTGGGTCTTCTCTTATTGCTCTAAATTAACAACCATTGATCTTCCGATGGTTACAAAATTAGAGGGGAACGCGTTTTTTAACTGTGAATCACTCACTACGTTAAACATCGGCACTGGGCTTACCGCTGCTCCGACTAATGAGGATATTTACATTGATCGCTATGCATTTGATCATGCGCCCAAAGGTAGCATCACCCTAACGGTTGGCTACGGCACGGCGAGTGGCGAGGCTGGTAATATGACCTGGACTCCTGAGACAGGATCATCATTCGCTGGCTTTAACAGCGTGGTGGAGGATTTTAACTATTAATAGGCTATAAAGC
>CAYJMA010000057.1:0-10707 GCA_964371475.1 uncultured Rikenellaceae bacterium
TTAGGTTAATTGAGCCAGCTTCGGTAATAATTCCATTAGCTACCGTAAGCACGTGTTTTAGGCTGTCAAAGTTCGCGAGGGTTGGATTTTCGGTGTCTGCTTCGACTAACCAGTCCGTGCCCTCAGGGTAGTTTGTCGATGTAATCTCGCTAAGTAGCCACTTTTTAATAGGTACCATAAGTGTCAGGTCTCCTAAGTCAATTATAGGATCTGAGTACACTCTTGCCGATTTATAGGTGCTCTCTGTGGTTGCTATTGGGGTGTCTCCCTGGTAGAATTCGATTGAGGTTATTCTATATCCATTATCACTGGGAAATCTATTGGCAGCTGAGTAGTCAAACTCAAAATCTCCTGCCGCAGCTGTTGAATTATTTATAAAACCTGGCCCCTCGATCTCAAACACACCCTCATAGTCTGTTGTAACAATGAGCTTGTCGACTAAGCTAACATCTATACCATTTGTCGCAAATATAAATGATGTCTCTGGAGCTTGAACTACAGTTCCATCATCTGTATCTCCACTGCCCCACGGAAGTATATCTGCATCAAGCACAACTGCCGTTGAGGTTACTGTAAGTGTAATGGTGTTCTTCTTTCCTGCTTCAAAATCCTGAAGAAAGGCTGCGTATTCTGATAGCCTAATGGTGTAGACTCTGACATTTGTATGAACTTCAAGCTCTCCCTTTGACAGCATCTCTGAGGTGATTGGAAGTACCATAGGGTAGTTAAAATCATCCAGACCATTGGGGTTTACTATGTCAAGTGGCTTGAACGTAGGCGAATTATCTTTAAGAGGGATAATAGAGTCTGCTGCTGTTGCAGTAGACGGAAGCGTCATAGTGTAGACAGCTTCAACGTAATCCGGTGCATCTTCAAACGTATAATCCCCTGTAAAGAGGTCAAAGTTTGCCGTTTTCACTGTCTTAAAGACAAGCTTCTCAAACTTGTGCTCGTCAATGCCAACATCGGTTTGTACCTGAAAGGCAACTTGAGCTAAGACGTGCTTAAAGCTAAGAACCCCTGAAACACTATCCCTTCGAGATGGAATTTCACTCAGATGCCACAAAACGTCTGGCTGAGCAAAATATGGTGCCTCAAATTCAGCGTTCTCAGCAGAGGCATCATCTAATAGGTTGATTGTTAAGGATGGATTTGTTGGAGTGTCGGCTACAGTCGGTGCTGATGTATACTCGTTATAAGTCAATACTTCAGGCACAGATGCAGCGAATGGGTAGTAACCCGTAAAGAAAATTCTTGTTGGACTTGTAGGGTAAAACTGATTGTTAGGACCGCCAGATGCATCTAAACCCCAATCAAAAACTGAAATATTAGGATCTGTTGCATTATCGGCAAAAAAAGCAGCTGGACTATTCTCAAAATAAGCATCTTGATATAGATCTATAATATTACTCTGCGCTACATCTGGGTTAGCCGCTACGTTGTCTGCATAATATGCTGAAACCGAAATTTGGTCTCCAGACTCAAACTTTACTCTAATACCCTCGTTTGCACCACGGGTCGTAGCACTACTCCCAACATTTAGGGTAATTAAACGCTCTTGGTCAGTAGAGCCATTAGAATCATTTGAATCTAAATTATTCTTCTGACAACTCACAACTGCCAATGTAGAGAGCAATATGAAACATAGTTTCTTAAACATAATAATTGTATCTTTTAATGTCTTACCTTGTGTTAACTACCATCTCTCTGCTGGAATTTCAACTGTGCTACCATCTGTCCAAGGTTCAATAGTGGTAGCTATTGTTACCTTAGAGTTTGAAAGGTCAATTGTAACTACTATCTTTGAGTGCTCACCTGACAAAAATCTTAACATTGAAGAAGTTCCTGGCATAGTGGCATCATAGACAGGGATAGTTGTCCCTGAGTGGTTGTCAATACCAGCAGATTCGATGAATATAGAATACTTAAACGTATTGCTACCCTCAAGGGTCGATGCAAAGGGAATTAATATCATATCTGCAACGGGAACAGCAGTTGCATCGCCTATGGTAAGTTCAATACCCTCGTCTTTTGTAGGGGATTGCCAAGTTACAGAGTCAAATGTTGTTTTTGCAGCTGTGGTTAAGTTGCCAGAAAGAACATTAAGTGTTGCTGAAGTATGGATATCTCTACCAAATGCCTGAACCTTATAGAGACGAACTGTTCCTGTGTATGGTGTTGTTGGGCTCGAATCAATAACCTTGAAGGAAAATGAAACACGGGATAGAGCGTGCCTAAATGGAAGAGTAATGGGAGCGCGAAGCTCTCCTTTGGCATAGCCAACTCCTGCGCTGTCAGCTTTTGACCATAGTAGGTCAGCAGTCGACATATCTGTATCACTGTTCTGTGCTGTTGGAAGCGAATAGGCTATATTGTTCCCGGTAACCACAGTTGTACTACCTGTCATATCTGGGTGAGGATAGTAGCCAAAGATTGCTATACGACCTGCATCTGAATAGATCAATTTCTCAGCTACTGAATTCGGAAGCCATATAGGCAACGAATGAGAATATTTACTATTTGCCTGTAGAACATTTTGAGTTCCAGCTTCTGATATTAGCTGCGAATAGAGCCCGATAACATCACCGGATTCGAAGGTCTCCTTAAGTCCTGTAATACGACTCTGGACATTGTTCGCACTAAGAGATGGTGAAGAGGCTGTAATGACAATCTCATCTGCATCATACTCGGTTTGTTGATCTGCTGGGGTAGTGTCTTTACACGACACTAATCCTATTACAGTTACTGTTAGCACAAAGGTGCTGAGCTTTAGAAAATTTTTAACTAACTTCATATCTTTTTGTATCTACGTTTTACTTCTTAACTACCTAAATATTATATATTGTAAAGTTAGGCACCGCTAACCTCTATTTCATTGGTTACATTCCAAGGAATGATTACTGTGGATATCTCTATGATTGAGTCAGAGTACTTGTGAAGTCGTACTGTCACATTCTTTTTCGTGGCGGCAGTAAAACTTGTCGCTGGCATAGTTGCTGTATACTTTTGCCTAACACTTGTAGCTGTCTCTGCCCAAATATTTATAGTCAATTCTGCCATATCGGAAGGAATGACAATAAATTGACAGGTTAGTGCTGTTGCATCGCTGAGGAGTATGCTGGTAGGGTAGTCTGCATAGACAACTGCACCAAGTGCTGAAGAGGTTGGAATTAAACTCCCGCTCGACAACAGTAGTGTTGCTTCACTTGACATATCAGCACTCTCAATCACTATACTGTCTATGTATACCTCTTCAAGACCCCAGCCACCGCCACGGTAGATATCAAAGGATACCATCGAGAGCATATGCATAAATTGAAGACTTACTGCATCTTCACTCTGGTGTACATCAAACTTGGTACCCCACATTAAGTCGGCATTGGTAAGCTCGAATATATCTGACTGAGATACAGGGAGTGTAAAGTGCAAAGACATATTCTCTCCATCGTCTACAAGTTCAGTTGATGAATTAAGTTGTTCAGTGTGAGGGTGATATGCAAAAAAATTCATAGTCTCACCTTCAACTCCATATCTTATCGCTTTGTTAGGATCTGCGGCTTCCCACTGAGGATCTGGGGTCATAACACTACTATATGCAACATTGCTATTCTCTGCCATTGCATACTCCACCTCTTTGAACTCTCCGTATGTTGCAAATAGACCCAACTGACTTCTATCAGTGAAGCTATTATTGCTATCTGTTTGAGCTCTTGTGGTAGGAGCTGTACCGCTTGCTACTGGCATAGGTACAACGCTAAAATGCACCACATCTCCACTCTTATCTATCACGCCCTCTCCACCATTATCCTTGCAACCCGCTAAGAGCAACACTGCTATGCTCAGCATAGCAAGTACACCTATATTATTATACGATTTCATTATTCTATTGTTTGTATACATTTTTTTGATCATTATTGACATTTAGGAATCTTAATTAGGCTCTACATCAAGCTCTCCGCCATCTTCCTGATCCCACGGCACAACTGTAATATCAAAAGGTATCTCGTCCGGCGAGCTCGGATCTGGTGACTCAGCATTAACTGTAATGACTAAATCCGTATCACTGAAATTTGTAATATAATCAGTTAAGTCAATCTCATAATCTTCTTTGAAACCGGGGGTAATAGCTGCTGGAACAATTTTCAGGTAAAGTGAATTAACGCCTGGCGATCTGTCAATGCGATTAACTCCCAATATCTCTACTGATCCATCTGCTATGAAGAGGTCATTTGCATCATCGCGAGTATAGCTTAGTGGAATTTCGATATTTGATATACCTTCATTTAACGGAAGGTGAGTATACATTGACATTTGCGATGCTACGCCCGAAAAAACTGCCTCCACGCGAGAAACACTAATCTCAGTTGGAATATTTACAATAAACTGATACGTGTAGGTTGTTGTAACAGGGCGAAAAGTTATATCCACG
Organism: uncultured Rikenellaceae bacterium; assembly: GCA_964371475.1. Lineage (GTDB taxonomy): Bacteria > Bacteroidota > Bacteroidia > Bacteroidales > Rikenellaceae > Mucinivorans. Next base: position 4,430 of record CAYJMA010000057.1, read on the forward strand.
CTACGTTCAAGTGAGATCAACGTACCACTAGTCCCTGGCAGAAGGTGGAGGTAATTAGCCGATGGTACGAATGAGCCAAGTGTTGACGCTGTAATTTTTGGAGTAGTGTAAATAGGAAGAGTGGCAATAAAGGTAGTTGTGGTATCTTTACCTGACACTTCCATCTCACCGAGATTTTCATTGTATACCATTGCATAGTAATCCCCTTGGAGTATCTCCTGAACTATTCCCTGAGGTGGAACGCCAGTATAAATCAACGGATCACCTCCTGTGGTTGGGTAGAGATAGATTGACGCTGTAAGGTTATTTTTATCTCCTTTAACCTGCGACCAATCAAAGGTCATATTAACCACTGGAATTCCTTCTGTAGTTACCTTGTTGGGCTTACAGCCAGAAAAAAACATAAGCATCATAAAGATTGCAAAAATCGGCATAACACTTATTTTCTTACACCTAAAGTTTAGCACCATAATTCTTCTTTTCAAAATTTTAGACATTTCTCTCTTCTGTATATTATTGTCTACTTAATTCTACTACATTACACCTCACCAACGCAACAGTTCAATCACATTAGTACACATTACAGATACAAAGGTAGAATAAAAATATCAAATAAACAAATGCTACAACCATTTTATGGCTAAAGAAAAATAGTTAAGCCACATTATTTGTATCTAAAAGGCTATGGTTTTTAGAGAGAACTTTTACGATTCTCCCAAAAATTCATATACGATTGGCATATCATTCTCACCCCTCCCGAGGTTGGATAGTTGCCCGAGAAGTACCAATCACCCGAATTATGTACACATATCTCCCTAAGGGAATTCACACTCTGGAAGATTAGCTCTACCGGACACTTAACCTCTGAAGGGGTAACCTGACGTGCAATCTCTGCCGAGATCTCCTCGTCGCTAAACTGATCATAGAGCTCGCGTACATAATTCGTAAGCCCCAACTCATTGGACTCAAGCTGCAACCTACACTTTTCATACACTCCCTCCAACATCTCCTCAGTGCTAAGAGCTACAACCGCCCTGAAGGCTATCAAATCACTAATATCTGCCATATCTATACCATAAAAGTCGGGGTATCTAATCTGCGGTGCCGAACTAACTATGACAAGCTTCTTGGGGTGAAGCCTGCTGAGAATCGTTATAATACTTTGCCTAAGCGTTGTACCTCTGACTATACTATCGTCGATCACTACAAGGTTATCTCTATGCGCAACTATCGAACCGTAGGTTATATCGTAGACGTGGTTGGCAAGTTCGTTGCGTTGCCCGCTTTCGCTAATAAACGTCCGCAGCTTAATATCCTTGACCGCTACCTTCTCGATTCGCACTCTTCGAGATGTTATTTGAGAAATACTATCCTTAGACACCTCGGCAAGGTTCAGTATTGCTTCATACTTCTCGTTGTCAAGGTGCTCCGTTAGACATTGGCTCATACCCCAAAATGCTGTCTCAGCGGTGTTGGGGATAAACGAAAAAACTGTATTATCAAGGTCGTTGTCTATTGACTTGAGCACAGACGGTACGATGCCATAGCCCAGCTGCTTCCTCTCGTCATAGATATCCTTATCGTTGCCTCGTGAAAAGTAGATGCGCTCGAATGAGCAGGGGGTGATCTCCTTGGCTGGCTTGGTAATTTCGCTAAGGTGTATCGTGCCATCTCGACGAAGAATGATTGCCTCTGCTGCCCTTAACTCCTTTATAGCGCTACCCTCTACGTTCATCACAGTCTGGATCGCAGGACGCTCCGAGGCGATCACCACAATCTCGTCATCGATGTAGTAAAACGCCGAACGAATACCCCACTTATCACGAACAGCAAACATCTCTCCATCACCTGTCATACCACAAATCACAAAACCACCATCCCACATAGGCATTGCCTCCTTTAACACCAATTCACTCTCGGCATTATGCTTATCAATGTAGTAGCCAAGTTGCTCGAGGAGTATTGTTGTGTCTGAGGTACGTCGTGGGTGCTGTCCTTGGCTTTTGAGGTGCTCAAATATTTCGTCTACATTGGTAAGATTAAAGTTGCCACAGAGTGCAAACGTATTGCGACGATAATTATCTCTTCTCAGGTGTGGATGCACGTATGTAACCCCGGAACGCCCCGTGGTGCTATACCTCAGATGGCCCATATAACACTCCCCGGTAAAGGGCAAGTACTTTGACTGCTGGGGTTGAGTCATCTCCTTGCCAACTGCTTGAAAGAGATCTGCAATGGCATTCTTACCCTCTACTCGCTCCCTAAACATAAACTCATCACCTGGCTCTGCGCTAAGATTTACGCACGCAAGACCTGCGCCCTCTTGACCTCGATTCTGTTGCTTCTGCATCAACAAATATAGCTTGTTGAGTGCATAGTTTGCCGTGCCATACTTCTTCTCGAAATATTCGATAGGTTTGCGCAATTTAATCAGTGCAATACCACACTCGTGCTTCAGTGACTCCATACTTTTGTAACCAGATAAATAATGTGAAAAATGCACCTCTGTGCCATAAAATCCCGTACAAAAGTAAAAAAAATATTCTTCTCAGCTCACACTCTCACAGATTTTTATTGCCAAAGCAAGCATCACTGCCGAGACTTTATGTTTTTGTGGGAGCGATGGAGGATGACTCTAACAATATTGTCGAGTAGCAAGACCACTGCGCCACATATCAATAGCATTGTCGAGAGGGGTGTCCACTCAACATCTATTGCGTCATACACCACAGCGTTCGAATATCTCCAAACGCCAAAGCCTATGACACACAGCAACAATCCAGCTATGCCAACCAACATCAGCACTACTCTACTCTGCCTCTGTTTGCGTTGAGCACGCTGCGCTACTCGCTCCATTGTGCGGGTCACGAAATCTATTGAGCAAGCATCTTCACTTTCATTGATGCGCATTGCAGACCGTAATGCTGTGTCTTTATTCTTTTCCATCATCGTTTAATATATATAGATGTAATTTCTTTCTCGCTCGGTGGAGTTTCACCTTTACGTTGCTGGGCGATTGAGACGTAATCTTTGAGATTTGCTCGACCGACAGATCATCATTATAGAAAAGTGTAAGAAGTGCTCGCTCCTTGCCATTGAGCTTGGCTATGGCACGGTATAACCTCTCGACATCTTCCTCTTTATCGCTATTTAGGGTCTCCTCAACCTCACTATCTGGGATGTTCGACAGAGTGCGACTATCTACTTTCATCACGCCACGTTTCTCGGACTTCAGAGCAGACAGTGCAGTATTATATGCAATGCGGTAGAGCCAGGTCGAGAAGGTGCTACCGCCACGGAATTTACGAAGGTTGCCATATGCCTTGACAAAGGCATCTTGAGTCAATTCCTCGGCAAGCTCTCTGCTATCAACCACTCGCACAATCAGCGCAAAGACACGATCACTGTATCTCTGCACAAAGTACTCAAAGCGATTGTAATCGCCCTCCAAGATCTGCTCTATGATAACCTCTTCTTTCATAACTCACTTTATTAGACCAAGAGTAGCAAAAAAGGTTACACCTTTTGCTACTCTTTACAATAAAAGAGGTGATAAATTTAAGCATAAGAAACAAAAACTCAGCAACTTTATTCTTAACTCTATGACAAAATTAAAAAAAAATGTAACCTTTTTATGGCTTGTGTGTCTAAAGGGTAAACAAATTTTAATAACCTAAATATTTTACCACAATGTTAAATTCAATTATTGTCCCTGTAGCCTTTTTTCTGTGTCTCTACAAAATCATTGAACTCTTTGTTCGCCGCAAGGAGCGAATAAAGATCATTGAGAAGATGAGCGACAACCCCAATTTCAAGGATCTAAACCTTTCGTTTGGCTCGAAGTTCAATCACTTTTGGGTATTACGCACCTCACTCATTTTGATAGGACTGGGGGCTGCTATGCTGGCGAGTTACTACCTCACCGATAGCGAAAACCACACTATCATACAAAGCGGGTTATTTATGAGTGGTGGAGGCATCGGAGCACTAATCTCGTTTTTGATAGAGGATGCTCGACGCAGGAAAGACAAAGAGGGAGAGGAAGACAAGTAGATTCAAACGTTTTTTCTCTACGTCTGAGGTTCTACATCTCGTAGCACCCATCCATTTATAACGATCTCGACAATAGTACCGTCTGGATCATACTTAACCTCGACTGTGAACTTGCTCTCACGGTCGAGGTCCTCTTGTGTTTTGTAGTTTGGGTTTGCAAGAATAGACTCCATTAGTGGTATTATGGTTGAGGTGAATGGTGCGCGGTGTGGTGGGGTAGGTGAGAGTGGATATTCAATGGTAATGACCGAGGTTGTGTCCGTGGTGTAGAGACGACGCAGGATATGATAATATGATGTCGTATCGCCACTTACGACTCCCTCTTCGGTGTAAAAAACAGGTGGGGCTGAGTAATCCACACTACCATCATAGTTCAAAACTGCGTGATCGAGTGTTAAGATAGCATAGTGCTCCGGGGCATTAATAACGTGGAGCTCGAACTCCTTTATTTGCTTTATAAGAGGAATATCAATGTTCTCCACTTGTAGTGGCTCACTGCTCAGAGGCGTTATCGGAGATAGGAAAAGGGCAGTGGGCTCAAACTCCGGAGTGCTATATGAGCTTACCTTAAGTGCTATTTTGATATCACCGAGTTGGCTCTGACCTATTACTGGTACAGTGCCCGTCAAGGAGTCATAGATGTCATACGAGAGGTGTTCGCCTCCAATGGTTAAGAGGTTGTAGTTACCCTTGGGAAGAGTAATCATCGTGGGGGTGTTTGGCGATGGGGAGTCAATATACAAATAGTCAAAGAATGTGTCTTGGTGGTCAAAAATTAACACCTTGATCGAATCCAACTCCTCTTCGAGAAGGTTGTCTCCTGTTGTATTGAGCGTGTAGTGGTAATTAATTGTGGTATATGACGGGCACTCCTCGACAGATTCGCTCACGCATCCAATGCAACTCATCATAATGAGAGTGAATGAGCATAGGTATTTTACAGTTAAGTTTTTCATAGCTTTTGTGTCATTATCAAAAGCTATACCAGAGGAGGTGCTAAAATCTCTTAACTCGTGCGTGGCAGTACGGTTCTGTTCCTTTTCGGGTGTAGTAATCTTGGTGATACTCTTCGGCTGGGTAGAATGTCGTAGCTGGGGAGAGTTGTGTGGCAATGTCGTAGCCTCTGGCAGTTAGTTCAGCTATGAGTTTCTCGGCTGTATGTTTTTGCTGTGGTGTGGTGTAAAAGATCTCGGAGCGATATTGTGGTCCGATGTCTGGTCCTTGCCCGCCGTGTTGAGTTGGGTCGTGAATCTCGAAAAAGAGTCTTGTGAGGGTTTCATAGTCAACGATCGAAGGATCGTAGGTAACCTCTACTGCTTCGGCGTGTCCGGTACTATGCGTTAGTACTTCTTGATAGGTAGGATTTTTTGTATCTCCGCCAATGTAGCCAGACTCCACGCTGATTACACCCTCTTGTTGTTGCATCAGATGTTCCACTCCCCAGAAACATCCGCCTGCAAATATGGCAGTTGCAGTGGCTTTTTTTGCAGGTACGAATTTCATCGAGATGGAGTTAACACAGTGCCTTGTATTCTTAGTCGTAAAGCCTTCTCCTTCGAAGACGTGTCCAAGGTGCGCTCCACAACGCGTACAGGTAATCTCTATTCGGCGGCCATCGGCATCGAGCGTACGGGTAACTGCGCCATCAATCTCATCATCGAATGACGGCCAGCCACAACCTGCATCGAACTTATCTTTGGAGAGATAAAGTGGCGCATCGCATCTCTTGCAGAGGTATGTTCCCTCTTGATCAAAGTTGTAGTACTCGCCCGAGAATGGTCTCTCAGTTCCTTTTTGTTCTATTACGTATTTTTCTTGAGGGGTTAGTTCGTTCATTTTGATTTTGGGCTTTGTGCTTTGAGCGCTGGATGCTATTACACTTAGTGGTATAATTATCAAAGGTATTAATATTTTTCTAAACATTTTCTTTCACTTTAATTAATTCATACATATAACGTTCATTTACAGCTATATATTATTATGGTCAGTGAAAATTTCAGGTGGAGGGGGTGTGAGATTTTTATCGTCACTGTGTTTGGTTTTCAGCTATATGGCAAACAACTAAGGATAGAGATGATGTTAGAGTAGGTGATCAAAAGTTTTGATTTCACTTTTTCAAAAGTGAAGCCGCCGGCAGGCAGTGTTAGCAATGTCAAAAAACAAAAAAAAGCAAGACGGTCGCCAGTGAGCTACGCAAAAGAATTTTGCTAAAGGTCGCTTGGGGT
>CAYJMA010000058.1:0-10498 GCA_964371475.1 uncultured Rikenellaceae bacterium
TGAAAGTAATCTTTGTGGCAGGCGAGAACGGCTACCCAGTGCTACAAAGCGCAAATTAATGTATGGAGGGGAACACACTCGCTCCATAATCATAATATAACACAATGGGGGTGAGAGTATCTTAAAAAACACCTCCAAAACATAATACAAAAGAAAAACAACTGGTTTGCCATATAATGTGGCAAACCAGTTGTTTTTTTTATCTTACTTTGTATAGACAAAGAAGATAATATTCCATAAAGCCGATGATCTACTTACTTCGATGAGGAACAAACCTCGGAAATCTCACCAAACAGTGCGTCAGTTCTATCAAGCATCTCCGATCTTATTGCCAGATAGTGCTTGCGCATCAACTTCTTGTTATGCTTCTCGGCAGGGTTATTCGCTCTGGCACGAAGCTCATTGTACATAGATACTGCCTTCTCAATTATTGCACTTAACTGTGCCGAAGACTCCTCGCCTTGAAAATAAAGAGCCATATAACAGTTTGAGATTACTTCGCCCGTGAGGTACGATATCTCTTTCTTGATTGTTCGTAAATTTGCCATTTTTTCTGAAATTTTATTGTGTTTTTGTTTCAAAGATACAAATATATTCGCTTATCTACTAAATTTTTCTTTAATCGAAAGAAAGATATTTTCAAAATAACGTTTGCTCAGTGCCGAAATAATGAGTGTAAGTCCTATAACCACACCATAAAACATCGTGGTCGAGGCTAAAACACCAACACCTCTGAGCATAGGTGCTAAAACCATCACGGCAAAGAAAATAGCAATCATATGATACATATATATGCCATACGATATGCTTCCGAGATAATTCAGCACAGGATGGTTTAGCTTTAATAGTGATTTTCTATTGAGTGAAAAGTTTATTATTAGATAAATAAAGACAACAGAAAACATCAAATCACTTATGACTGGGGTGAAGAATATCGCATCGAAAATCTGAAGTTTAGCTGCAAGTAGCTCAGAGCAACACATCCGTAATGCCAGTATCGCAAACACTGTGCACTGAACCCATCTACTAAAGGCTCTACACTCTGAAACATCTGCTCTGCGCCTCCATAGCCAGTATGCCCCCAATGCTCCAATACCCATAGCCTCGAATTGAAGCGCCGATAGTACTGGGTTTGGAAAGAGGAGTTTTACGATGGAGTACACCACAATAAATGCAATCAACAAATGAACACCCCACCTCCTAACAAACTTAAAAAAGGGGGCGAAAACAAGGTAAAAAATCTCCTCTACTCCAATAGACCACAAAGGCTCAAGAAGTGATGAACCATAGAAAATGTTAACCATAAATGGAGCAAAGAAAAGATACAAGTACCAAACCTCCGCAGGGTCATAAGGCAACTCATACGGGTAACCGATAACTCCCAAAACCCACGGTATAACCCACAAACCCAAGACAACCAAGAGAAAATATAGTGGCCAAATTCTAAGGATCCTTCGCACGTAGAACTTCTTTATCGATATGGTCTGCCACTGGGCACGCTCACGAAGCAAAAGAAAGGTGATAAGAAAGCCGCTGAGGACAAAGAAAAAAGATACGGCAAAACCTCCTAAATTGAAGATCGACAGATCCTCCAAAGACTCTCCACCATACTTATCCCTAACCTTTTCGCCGTGGTGCAACAACACAAGAAAAGCTGCAAAAAATATCAGTGTGCATCAAGCGCAACAAAGTGCTTTAGCTGCTTGTACATACCCTCTCACAATCTACTGATTCATCATCTTGAAGAACTCATCATTGTTGGCAGTACCTTCGAGATGTTTCTTAACAAACTCCATAGCCTCCACCGAGGTCATATCGCTGAGGTGTTTACGAAGTATCCACATCTTTTGTTGAAGGTCCCTATCTTGAAGTAAGTCATCGCGCCGAGTGGACGATGCAGTTATATCAACAGCTGGGTATATACGACGATTTGAGAGTTTCCTATCAAGCTGCAACTCCATATTTCCCGTCCCCTTAAACTCCTCGAAAATTACCTCATCCATCTTCGAGCCGGTTTCAATCAATGCCGTTGCAATAATGGTTAGCGAGCCCTTCTCCTCTGTGTTGCGAGCCGCTCCGAAAAACCTCTTCGGTTTGTGCAACGCAGCAGCATCCACACCACCACTGAGTATCTTATTAGAGCTTGGTTGTACTGTATTGTACGCCCTTGCCAGACGAGTAATCGAGTCGAGCATAATGACCACATCGTGACCACACTCCACAAGTCTTTTGGCCTTTTCCAGCACCATCTCTGCAACTTTAACGTGCTTCGAGGCCTGCTCATCAAATGTCGATGCTATCACTTCAGCCTTAACCGAGCGAGCCATATCGGTAACCTCCTCTGGACGCTCGTCAATAAGAAGCATTATCATATAAACATCAGGATGGCTATCTGCTATGGCATTGGCCAAATCCTTTAGTAGTATAGTCTTACCTGTCTTAGGTTGAGCAACGATCAATGCTCTTTGACCTTTGCCAATAGGCGAAAACATATCGACAATTCGATTACTTATGTTATTGTGCCCTGCCCCTGTGATATTAAATTTTTCGTCTGGGAATAATGGAGTTAAAAACTCAAATTGTATTCTATCGCGAGCCTCATCTGGTGTCAAACCATTGATACGTAAAACCTTTGTGAGCGGAAAAAACTTATCCCCCTCACGAGGCGGACGGATAATACCCTGTACCGTATCCCCTTGCTTCAGACCATATTGTTTAATCTGTCCTGAGCTAACGTACACATCATCGGGCGAGTTGATATAGTTGTAGTCTGCCGAGCGCAAAAAACCATAGCCATCGGGGACCATCTCCAGTGAACCCGTACACTCTATAATCCCACTAAAGTCTGCCTGAGCATTAACCTTCTTCTGCTGTCCATTCACTCGCTGCTCACCCTTGTTTTGTTTATTACGCTTATTATCTGATGGTTGAGCTGAGTGCTTCTTGTTCGCGCCATCTCCACTATCTTCTACACGCGCTTCATCCTCTATCTTAGCACTTTGTGGGTGTTGCATCTGCTCTTCTTGCCCACTATGAGTTTCATTTGGTCGATGTTCGGCAGCAGCTCCACGACGTGGTCGGCGACCTCGACGATGAGGCGCCTCTACATCTGACCTCTGAGCACCACTATCGACAGCTGGCTTAGACTCCTGCGTCGCCGCTTCGATGAGTGCCATAAGATCGCTTTTCTTTAAGAACTTCTTAGGTAGATCAACACCTAAGCCCTCCGCAATTTCACGGAGTTCGGGTAATTTTTTACCCTGCAAGTCATTTTGCATATTATGATTTCTTGGAAATTTGAATAAAAGATCGTCTGTTTTGCTAATATAGCCTGAATGCACTTTAATCCCAGTGCCATCCCCACAAATATTATGCAACCCTCACCACAAAAGTATATTATATTTTATAAACCTGCAAATTTTTCCTATAATTTTTCGCCCGACTCCAAAAGTTTTACAACATTTTGCAGCTCCTCAAGGGTATCTATGCCGTAGCACCTATCTTTTGAGATCGCACACCTAATTTTCAGTGAGTTTTCAAGCCATCTTAGTTGTTCGAGTCCTTCAGCAAGTTCAAGTTGCGATGGAGCCATCTTTGATATTTTTTGTAGCGCATCGAATCGGTAACCATAGAGCCCAATATGCTTATAGAATGGATAAGCACTACTCCACTCCTCTTTGGGCAGGTTACGCATATAGGGTATGGCGGAACGAGAAAAATAGAGGGCATATCCCTCGCAATTTAGCACTGCCTTGACCGAGTTTGGATCATAGATATCATCCTGCGAAGAAAAGGGCTGTACAAGCGATGCAATATCGCAGTTCTCATCCTCAAAGAGCTCTACTAATTTTCTCAAAGAATCGACCGAAATAAATGGCTCATCGCCCTGAACATTCACAACAATATCGGGCACAAAGCCAAGAAGACTCACCGCCTCTGCCACTCTATCAGTACCACTCTTATGCTCATCGGATGTCATAACAACTTTTCCACCGAAGCCGACCACGTGTTCATATATTCTTCTATGGTCGGTTGCCACCAAAACATCGCTGAAAACTGACGATGCTCGCTCCCATACTCGCTCTATCATTGTCCTATCACCGATGCGTGCCAGCGGCTTACCTGCAAAACGTACCGAGGCGTATCGGGCTGGAATGATTGCTACTATTTTTCTCATACTCATATATTAAATTACCACACAAATATAGTATATTTGCCGTATGATTACAACCCTTTCAAAACTTTTTTGCTCCAAGGAGTTCGCTATGCTCACGGTCGATGCCACAAAAACGAACGAGTGGTTCACCACATACTTTATAAACTATGCCGAGGATGCAATAGCATCGGAGTTCCTAAACACAGAAAAGGTAAATATGTTTTGTAGAAGACATAAAATTGATCAAAGCAAAAAAGAGAGAACAGTTGGAGTTATCTGTGCTGGGAATATTCCCCTTGTCGGTTTTGGCGATATGTTCTACTCACTGCTCTGTGGATGGAACGTGCTACTAAAACCCTCAAGCAAAGATCCGCTGATGCGTATATTCGACAAACTACCGAGGGTAAGTGTTGTGGATAGCGTTGAGAGTCTGTCGGGAGTGGATGCTGTTATCTTAATGGGCTCTGATGCAACGTGCAAAACCATTGATCGGCTATTTCCTAACACACCTAAACTTCTTCGTGGGGCGATGCACTCTGTTGCAGTGCTCGACGATCGATCATTGACAAATGGCGCGCAAGGGCTATTCAACGATATGTTTCTGTACTGCTCTATGGGGTGCCGTAGCGTATCGCACATATACCTTCCCGAGGGATTTGACACAGATAACTTTGCAAAAACCATTACGCTTGCCAAGGAAAAGAGCCAGTGGGATTTTCCAAGTATATGGTATGACAATTATAGGTATCAACGTGCGTTGATGTCTGCTCGTGGGGAGAATTTCGTTGATTTAGGCTTTGCACTACTCAGCTCCTCGGAGTCCAACTCGGTCACAAATATTAGATATAGCACCTCGCCCTCTCCTATAAACATAGACCCACATAGCGTACAACATATTGCCACGACCAGCAATTTTGGAAGAGCGCAACATCCAACCTTAGATGACTTTTCTGGCGGAATTTCTGTTCCAGATTTTTTATTGAGGAGTTATTAGGGAGTATAAGGTTTTTTTTATAACTTTGTGGGGGCGTAATTTGCGTTAGATAGATAAAATAAACACTTCAATAATATGGCAAAGAAATCAGAGGGTGTAGTACCCGTTATGGCAGACGAGAAGCTAAAGGTGCTACGAGCTGCAATGGACAAACTTGAGAAGGACTACGGTAAAGGAGCAGTTATGCGTATGAGCGACCGTCCAGTCGAGGATATAGCAGTTATCCCGTCAGGCTCGATCGGACTCGACATAGCACTCGGAGTTGGTGGATACCCCCGTGGGCGAATCATTGAGATATATGGTCCCGAGAGCTCGGGTAAAACCACGCTGGCTATTCCCGCAATTGCAGAGGCGCAAAAACAGGGCGGAATTGCCGCGTTTATAGATGCCGAGCACGCATTTGACAGCACCTACGCCCAAGCTCTTGGCGTTGATATAGATAATATGGTTATCTCTCAACCAGATAATGGAGAACAGGCACTCGAAATTGCAGAGCAGCTTATTCGTAGTGGGGCAATAGACATTGTTGTAATAGACTCTGTGGCAGCTCTGACTCCAAAGGCAGAGATCGAAGGGGATATGGGAGACTCAAAGATGGGGCTCCACGCAAGACTTATGTCACAAGCCCTTAGAAAACTTACCTCAGCGATATCAAAGACCAAAACCACGTGTATTTTCATCAACCAGCTTCGTGATAAGATAGGTGTGATGTTTGGCAATCCCGAAACAACCACTGGGGGTAACGCCCTGAAGTTCTACTCATCGATTCGCATAGATGTGCGCAAAGGCACAGCTCTTAAAGATGGTGAGGAGCAGATAGGTAATCGTACGAAGGTTAAGGTTGTGAAAAACAAGGTTGCTCCTCCATTCCGTAGAGCTGAGTTTGACATTGAGTATGGTGAGGGAATCTCGAAGATTGGCGAGATTATCGATCTTGGTGTTGAATACAATATAATAAAGAAGGCAGGGTCGTGGTTTTCTTACGGTGATGCCAAGATTGGTCAGGGTAGAGAAGCTGTCAAGGATAACCTAAATGGCGATGCGGAACTTGCTCAAAAAATTGAGGGCGAGGTACGCGAAGCACTCAAAGCAAATGCTACTACTGCGCAAAAATCAAAATCTCAAAAGGCAGAGTAACTTATTTCGCTTATAAGTAGTTAAAGGACACTTTAGTTTTTTTTTTGAAAAAAGTGTAGAGTAAAACAACGCAAATCAGAACCGTATGCCCGACACTCAACTTGTAGAAGAGCTCTTTGAGGAGCTACTCAGCAACTGCGATAAGATATGCAAGAGCCCTGCCGACTATGATAGAATCCGCGAGGCGTTTAACTTTGCTCGTGATGCTCACAGTGGAGTTAAGCGAAAGTCTGGCGAGCCATACATAACGCACCCTCTAGCCGTGGCGCGCATTGTTGTGTGTGAGATGGGACTTGGCATAAAATCTGTGCAAGCCTCGCTGCTTCACGACGTGGTTGAAGATACTGACTATACACTCGAAGATATTTCGTTTCGTTTCGGTGATAAAGTTGCATCGATGGTAGACGGGCTTACGAAACTTAGCGGTGTGTTTGACAATCGTAGCTCGGAGCAAGCCGAGAACTTTAAGCGTATGATTCTAACTCTCTCGGACGATGTAAGGGTTATTCTTATCAAGATCGCTGACCGATTGCACAATATGCGCACATTGGGTTCGATGCTCCCTCACAAACAGATGAAGATTGCCGGAGAGACGATCTACCTCTTTGCACCCCTTGCCCACCGCTTAGGACTCTATGCCATTAAGAGCGAGCTTGAGGATCTATCGCTCAAGTACCGTTTTCCTAATGACTTTGCCGACATCGAAGAGAAACTCGACTCAACTCGACTCAAACGCAATGAATATATTGAGGAATTTAACGCACCGCTGATACAAAAATTGGAGTCCGCAGGTGTAGACTTCACCATATCTGCACGCATAAAGAGTGCTTACTCGATATGGAAAAAGCTCAAGACCAAGCGCATTGACTTCGATGAGATATATGATCTGTTTGCCATACGAATAGTTTTTAACCCCACCGAAGGACTATCCGAGAAGACGCAGTGTTGGCATATCTACTCGCTGCTCACCGATATATATCGACCCAAGATGGATCGCATACGAGACTGGATAGGGACTCCCAAGGCTAATGGATACGAGGCGTTGCACTGTACGGTTATGGGGCCTGGAGGAGTTTGGGCAGAGGTTCAAATACGCTCGAAACGTATGGACGACATTGCCGAAAGAGGATTTGCAGCGCACTGGTCATACAAACAAAACTCGTATATTGACAACGAAATCGACCCCCTGATCGAACAACTCAGACACGCACTGAGTCGCCCAACAGACGATGCAGTTGACTTTCTCGATAACTTCAAGCTCGGTCTTCAAGTATCAGAGATTATGGTATTTACGCCAAAGGGCGAGAGTAAAACTATGCCAAAGGGATCGACAGTTCTTGACTTTGCCTATGAAATTCACTCAAAAATAGGTTCTACTGCCATCGGTGCTAAGATTAACTATAAACTCGTGCCAATCTACACAGAGATTAACCAAGGAGACCAAATTGAAATTATCACCTCATCGAGTGCCTCCCCCCAACTCGAATGGCTCGATCACGTACACACCGCCAAGGCAAGATATCATATCAAGTCAGCACTTAAAGGAGACGCTGAGCATAGTATCGAACGTGGCAAAGAACTCTTCGAGAATAAGATGCGAGAGCTTGGTATCAACATTCAGGCACGCGTCTTTAGAAAGATCTTCCCCGCCTACAAAGTCGCAAACAAGCAGGAGTTCTACTCGGGAGTCAGCACCGGGATTATCAATCTCGATAACCTGGATCAGATACTAAAAAACAACGCAGCTCAAAAACTTATAAAGTATTGGTCTTTGCAACTCTTCAGATCATCGAAGAGTAGTGAACAACGAAAGGGAGGACAAAAGATGGTTATGGCAGAGTGTTGCAATCCCATTGCTGGCGATGAGGTGGTTGGTTTTGAGGATGATGGAGGAGTTGTGGAGGTACACAAGAAGCTGTGCCCAAATGCCATTAGACTATCGGCTCAACACGGCGAAAAAATAGTAGCAGCTAAGTGGTCAAAGGAGAGCGTGCTGTCGTTTCTTACCAAAATTGAACTCCGAGGCATTGATAGAATCGGCATACTACTCGATGTAAGTAAAATTATTTCAGAGCAATTGAACGTAAACATTCGAGAGATTTCCTTCTCCAGTCACGACGGAATATTTGAAGGCAAGGTTGCGCTATATGTGCGCAATAACGAAGACCTCAAGGATATTATGAGTAAGGTTGGCTCGGTCAAAGGTATTGAGAAAATTAGTCGTGTTGAGGTAGATGTAATAAATTAATTTTTTTTTAAAAGATCGTAGATGGAGTTTTTTATAACAATTATAACGATTGCCATAGGTGTCATTCTCTATGCTGTGCAATCTTCTGGCAAGGCAACTAACACCGATGCAAAGCAGGAAATTCCAAAGAATGTCTTTGGCGAGAATTTCCCATTTCCCTCTATTCCGCCCTCGCCCTCTACTGAGGCATTAGACGATGACCAAGGACAAAAGTATCAGATGGAGGGGGTGATTAGCACAGAGTCAACACCTCCAGAAGGGATAGAAGCTGAGGCTATTGAGGATATGCTTGTCGCTAAGACACAAAAGAGCACATCAATTGGGGATGAAATAGCAAATAAAAGCAAAAAATTTGATGTGAGGCAGGCTATTATATATAGTGAGATTCTAAAGCCAAGATTTAAGGAATATTAACGATAGATAGGCACCCGTGATGACAATTTTCAGTAAGATCATATCTGGAGAGCTCCCCTGCTACAAGGTGGCAGAAGATGAACAAAACTTTGCATTTTTGGATATCAACCCCTTAGTTGAAGGACACACAGTTGTCGTACCTAAGGTTGAGGTTGATCGTTTTTTCGATCTCAGTCCAGATAGTCTGAGCTCACTGATGCAGTTTGCTCAACGCATTGCAAGGAAGATAGAGAGTGAGATTGAGTGCCATCGCGTGGCTGTCTGTGTCATAGGTTTAGAAGTGCCCCACGCTCACGTACACCTTATACCTATGGTTAATGGAGCCTCTGATGTGGACTTCAAGAACCCTCGTAAAGAATTCAGTGCCGAAGAGTTCGCCGAAATCGCACGAAAAATCGCTCCCTAAAAAAAATTGTATAAAAAATTTGCATAGAGCCAAAAAAGCACTAATTTTGTAGCTCGAAATTAAAACACAAAAAATAAAAATTCTAAGAAACAATGTCAAAAATTAAAATTGGTATCAACGGTTTTGGCCGTATTGGTCGTTTGGTTTTCCGTGCAGCGGTTACAAACCCTAATGTAGAGGTTGTAGGTATTAACGACCTTATCGATGTAGAGTATATGGTGTATATGCTTAAGTATGACTCGGTTCACGGTCGCTTTAACGGTACAGCAGAGGCAAAAGATGGTAATCTTGTGGTTAACGGTACACCTATTCGTGTTACTGCGGAGCGCGACCCAGCAAACCTTAAATGGAACGAAGTTGGTGCTGAATATGTAGTTGAATCAACTGGACTGTTTCTTACCAAAGAGACTGCAGAAAAACATATCGCTGCAGGTGCAAAACGCGTAGTTATGTCAGCTCCATCAAAAGATGACACACCAATGTTTGTAATGGGTGTAAATAACAAAGATTACAAAGGCGAAACTATCGTCTCTAACGCATCTTGTACTACAAACTGTCTTGCTCCACTTGCTAAAGTCATCAACGATAACTTCGGAATTGTAGAAGGTCTTATGACAACAGTACACGCTACTACTGCTACTCAAAAAACTGTTGACGGCCCATCTATGAAAGACTGGAGAGGTGGACGTGCAGCTGGTGGAAACATTATCCCATCGTCTACTGGTGCTGCAAAAGCTGTAGGTGTGGTTATACCAGAGCTTAAAGGAAAACTTACAGGTATGGCATTCCGCGTTCCAACGCTTGACGTTTCTGTTGTGGACCTTACTTGTCGCCTTGCCAAACCAGCTTCTTATGCTGAGATTTGTGCTTGCCTCAAGAATGCTGCAAATGGTGAACTAAACGGCGTATTGGGTTACACCGAAGACGAGGTTGTTTCGTCAGACTTCATCGGAGAGGCACGCACTTCTGTATTCGATGCAAAGGCAGGTATCTCACTTAACGATAACTTCGTTAAACTCGTATCTTGGTACGACAATGAGTGGGGTTACTCTAACAAAGTTGTTGAGCTGATCTGCCATATGGCTACTGTTTAACAGTTTTTAGTTAACAATAAAGGATTGGGAGAACTGAACAGCTCCTAAT
>CAYJMA010000059.1:0-10318 GCA_964371475.1 uncultured Rikenellaceae bacterium
AGATAAGCAACGCAAGTTGCGGCCGCCCTCGTGGGGCGTCGTTCGGCCGCATTTGTTAGTTTGCACTAATGATAGCCAAAAAATGGCGACCGTCCGCAATCTGGTAGTTTGCTCTCGGCGTGGACGACGGAGGGCACAGGCAAAGGAGCGAATAGCGATGTTTGCAGGTGTCCTCGGGGGGCGTCGTTCGGCCGCATTTGATTAGTTTGCTCTATAATCAGAAAGCAAAAAAGGCCGCCAAAATGGCGACCTCCTTGGAGATATCGAAAATTGCAAGTCCGTCTTATATTCACTCTCCTTTGACTCGCTACTCCCAGTTAACATATACGCGCGGGTGAGGCGACAGAACAGAGTACTCTCTGCGAGAGCCCCAATTTTAGCGCTATTATGATTATTTCTTTTGCGACATTGTTAGTAGTGCACCTGTTGGACAAATCATCCTGCAATATGGCCTTGGCATAACGAGCGACAGAAGTAAGAATACTATACCAAGCACAAGTACAAACGTAGATGCCGTATCTACCATAAATGCCGAAAAGATCTCATAATCAATAAGTTCAAAGCCAACACCGAGCCACATAATCGTAAGTAGTGTTATGAGTATGTAGTATCTAAGCGAGTTAAGAAATTTCGCCAATTGTTGAGGGATTTTGACCTTTTTGATTGGTACAAGCGACATTAGTTCCTGAGCTGACCCCATCGGACAGTGGAGCTGACAGTACGTCCCCTTTTTGCCAAATAGTGGCATCACAATAGTGATCACCAACATTGCAATCGTTACGATTGCCACGCTGAGGTTGATACCGTTTGATACCCACGCCAGAAAACTTGTCATCGACAGGAAGCTACCGCACCAAAATCCAAGTATTGCCACATTTAACACCTGACCAACTATAACAAGACCTTTATTTTTCCTCTTTACAAAGGTAAGCACCACGCCAAAGAGCAACACCAATAGTCCCACAACTTCCTTTATGCCAATATCTGCCAGGAAGCTCTTCGGTGCTGGTTTTTCGATTTTGAGTGCATATGCTGCTGCTCTTTGCACGTTTTGCACCAAAGCGTTGTAACTGTACGTTGCACCAGACACACCATCAAAGGTTGCTGTGGTAGCCTCGGTAAGTGGCATCCCATTCCATTTGTCCTGCAATCCGCTCTCCACAACCATCGCCATATAGCTTGGTGTTTCCACATTGTCTAAGAAGACTACCTTTTCGATAATCTCGCCACGAATATAGACCTCAACTGGAGTTGCACCCCCAAAGCCTACAACATCCTCTGCAAGGGTCGAAGAGTTTATAACCCTGATATCATCGTGGTTACGCTTTCTTTCGGGACCCTTCGTCTCAACCTCTTGCGAACCATTACTACCGCTACACATAGTTGCAATATCCTCGACCTTTTGCCCAAAGACTGAGCCATCACGCCGTATGGTTACCGCCCCCAGAAGTAGAGCAATAATTACAATATTGAGAATATACTTTAATCTATCTGTCATCTTACTTAGTATTTGTTGTAGTGAACCTTATTTGCGTCCCACTTATCTTTGATCGAGGCAGGAGCATCGGGATACCCTATTACATTAACGCTCAGAGCAAAGGTGCCTTCTGGCAAGTTGAGTAGTTTGCTCATAGCCTCAACCTTTCCCGAACCATTCTCAGGAAATGCACCACACCATACTGCTCCAAGTCCCATTGCGTGAGCTGCGAGTAGCAGGTTTTCATTGGCTGCCGAACAGTCCTGAATCCAGTAGTCTGGCAGTAGTGCTTTGTCGGGGGTACCCAACACCACAATAGCGAGTTGCGCTCCCTTTGCCATATGCGCCCCGGGAATAATATCCGCAAACTTATCCAAGGTCTCGCGCTCGGTGACAACTACAAACTCCCAAGGTTGTTTGTTACCCGCTGTTGGTGCTGCCATAGCAGCGCGCAAAATCTTCTCGATCTTATCCTCCTCAACCTTTTGATTTGTGTACTTACGAACCGAGCTACGAGTCATAATGTTCTCAAGAGCCACCTGCTCAGTGCTCACCGCAGGGGCCGCATCCTCAACAGTTTTATCATCTTTGATAGTTACATTCACAGTTAATACTACAAGTGCTACTGCAAGTAGTATAGTTAAAATTTGCCAGCTGAATTTCATTTTTCCTTTGTTTTTAATTCGTTAATTATTACTCTACCACTATGGTATAATCTCTATTATAGTGCACAATGGGCCAATCTACGTTGTATAGTTTGCCATTATCGGTATCTTGTTCAAAGAGATATGGCACTTCAAGCGGTGCGGGGGTATCTCGTATAAGCTCGTACATTATCTCATCTCCGTAGTCGTATGCGAGCCCTACGACAATTTTCATTACGTCATACCCTCTCATCGTATAGAGAGTGGGCAGTTCGGCATATCTTTTAACATAGCTTGCATATACTTCCGCTGTTTCGGGCGACATTCTATCAAAGAAGTAGGTCGTTGGGAAGTTTACCGAGAGTCGAAAGAAGATATCGAGGTCTACTCTTGAGAAGCGCGCCCAGCTTGGCATACCTACAACCTCAATGTCGTATAGGCCCTCAACATTGAACGAATTGTATCGAGCGATCACCTCTTCGGCTGCCGTTTCATTGCTGATTGGCACCACAATTATGTTTTTTATATCAGCCGACAATCTATCGGTAAGCACCTCTATTTCGGTGAGCTTATTCTCATACTCAATCTCTGCGGCAGTAATAGGCACATATTCCATAATTTCTTGAAGATGGAGTGAATCCGCCAGCGTGCTATGTTTGACAACTATGATATTGACCGCAGTGTCCTGCAGCACCTCTTTGTACTTATCCCACATTGTGGCACGCGATGGTGCAAACTCCACAACAAAGGCATTGTCCGTACTATCTACCTTTGCAAGGGGCGAGACAATAGGGATTCTCCTCGACGCAGCATACTGTGCCACAACGTCAAACTCTTCGGGATAAATCGGCCCAACAATAATCTCTGCTCCGTCAAGCTCGCCACTTTGCACAATCTGCTCGGCACGCTCAACAGTTCTATCGGTTGATATCACCACGAGCTCTATCACCGCTCCTTGATCTACCACTTCATCGATGGCGAGTAGTGCTCCGCGATAAAAGTTCACAAACATACTTGCCGATGACTGAACGCTATCGAATGGCAGCAGCATAGCCACCGTTATTTCGTCGCTTGGGTCAAATGGCGCAGTGAGTCCAAACTCCACCACGGGGGGGGCAGATAGACTATCTATGGTATCTCCCACAAAACCCTCGTGCCCCTGCATACCACCGAGCATTGTTCCATCCTCTTGGTGGCTGTCGGTCGTAGGGCTACCATCCTCCTTTATCTCCGCACCATTTGCCTCCCCTTCGGGGAGCTGTGGCAGTGGAATTAGTATGGTAGTGCCTACTTTGATGCCTGATCGCAACTTTGGATTTGCCTCAACTATCTCTTTAACTGTTACCTCATAGGCCTTGGCGATGTCCTTGAGCTTCTCTCTGCGTTTTAACGTATGGGCATAGAAGATCTCGCCATTGGAGCTTACCGTAAGGGTAGATACAACTATTTTTCGTTGCCCATAAGCCTCCTTGGGTAGCGTAGCGGAGATAAAGATCACCACCACAAAAACTATCACTCTAAATATTTTCATCATTTCTCTCCTACTTTTGTTTTTATCTCTGTGGCAACTCTTTTCGTATCGAGCGTAAAGCTCCCTTTCATTATCCAGTCATAGTAGCTCGGCTCCGATCGAAACACCTCACTAACCCTTCGTCCTTTGTGCTTACCGAAATTAAAGACCGCACTGTCTCTCTCATCAAGCACTATTCTGCCAGCAAAATCGACATTTCTATTGAGCTTTGAGTACTCTGCCAAAAACTCAACGTTTCCCTCCAAGTCGTCATACCTTTCGAGCTGAGCCAGTAGCACATCGTACGTAGCCTCGATATCTGCCTGTGCCGAGTGAGCACCAATAAGCTCCTTGCCGCAATAAAATCTATAAGCAGCCACAAGTGTACGTTGTTCTTTCTTATGAAATATGTTTTGTACATCCACGAACTTAATACCTTCAAGGTCAACATCAACCTCTGCTCTGAGAAACTCCTCTACCAGTAGCGGAACATCAAATTTGTTTGAGTTATACCCCGCCATATCGCACCCCTCGATCCACCCCTTGAGAGACTTTGCCACTTGTCTAAATGTTGGCTCAAGCTCTACATCTTGGTTGGTAATTCCGTGTACTGCGGTTGCCTCTGCCGGAATAGGCATTTCTGGATTTATTCTCCTCGTCTTAATCTCTTTGTCGCCATTCTCAAACACCTTGATAAAGCTCATCTCGACAATTCGATCCACCGCCGGATCAATTCCAGTTGTTTCGAGGTCAAAAAATATCAGCGGCCTATCTAACTTCAACTTCATACCACTCTGCCCTCTACACATTTATCATCATAGGCATAAGTAGCATAAGCACCGATGTTGTTTCATCTTCGGCATCAACGGGCATAAAGAGTCCTGGTCTTGCCGGATCGGATAGCTCGATTAGCACCTCTGCGGTATGAATATTGCTGAGTATATCTATCAAAAATGGAGCCTTAAAGCCGATCTCCATAGCGTCTCCGCTATACTCACACTTTATATTATCCTCTGCCGATGTATTGTAGTCAATATCCTGTGCTGTGATTGTAATGCCTTTGTTTGTTAGGTTCAGGCGAATGAGTCCGCTGGTTTGCGACGAACATACCGACACTCTACGAATAGCTGCCATAAACTCCAGACGATCCACCGACAATTTATTATTATTATTGGTAGGAATAACAGCTTTATAGTTTGGAAAGTTTCCTTCAATAAGTCTACATATCAGCTTGTGAGACTCCATCGTAAAGATAACGTTCTTCGCATCATACTGCACTTCGATACTCTCTGCACTATTCTTTGGTAGTATTGTTCTGAGCAAGTTTGCTGGTTTGCTGGGCAGAATGAATGATGTGGGTTCCTCTGTTGTACCTTTAGTAGCTGTACTTATGAATCGTACAAGGCGATGCGCATCGGTTGCCACAAAGGTTATATCTGACGAGCTTAGCGAGACGTTGACGCCGTTCATCACCGGCCGCAACGTATCGTCAGCCGTTGCAAATATTGTAGTTGCCACTCCATCACCGAGCAACCCCGATGTGATTGTATATGTTGTAGAGCCTGCCCCGTCAACTTCCGCAAGCTCGGGATACCCCACTCCTGTAACTCCCGGGATTGAGAGCTTACCACTGCTCCAAGATATGACAATCTCCCAGCTTGATTGATCTACTGTAATTGTTAGCGGTTGTTCTGCAAACTCTTTGATAGAGTCCAAAATACGGCGAGCAGGGATAGCCACAAGTCCATCTTCGTTACCGCTGTTCTCTACCGACAAGGTGCTCTGAAGTGTGGTTTCTACATCCGAGGCAGTAACCTTAAGTTCCTGACCACTGAGCGAAAAGAGAAAATAGTCCAGAATTGGCAGTGGGCTTTTGCTGCTGATAACCTTCCCGACTTGTTGTAGTGTTTGCGACAGTACGCTACTGCTAATAGTAAATTTCATTTGTGTTTTTTTTATATAAATCTTAAATTTTTCAAAGGCACAAAGTTAATTATTTTATCAAGATTTTCAAACTTTTGGATATCATCTTCTCAATAATTTCTCCATAGTTTGGCTCTCCTTCACCCTTGGTTCTTTGCGCAATAATGGCGCATATGGTGAGAGTTTTGTGCCCCAGTAAACTCCCCAATAGGTATATTGCAGCACCCTCCATCTCGATATTGTCGATAGCGGCATTTTCGAGCCCTTGAAAGTAGTTTTCGTCCTTAAGTTTGAGTCTAACGACTCTTCCCTGAGGTCCGTAAAACCCCGACGCGCTGAGAGTCCTACACGGCACGAAATCTCCAGAGCGGGAGAACCTCTCCAATAGCTCGCTATGTGCATCAACGGCGTATGGTCGTGCTCTACCCTCGGATGGTTTTGACTCGGCGATAAATTCATCCTCTGCCACAATGTTTCTCACTGTTTCACTCCCATCATAGAAGTATGCAAGCCCATCAACACCGTAGGACGTGCAACTCAGAGCAAGGTCTCCAATACTCAGCCTACGACTCACCGCTCCAGATGTCCCCAATCGTACTATTGTAAGGGGTGTGTGAGTTTTTTTCACCTCCCTGCTATTAAAATCCACGTTAAATAGAGCATCGATCTCGGTAAGCACTATATCTATATTATCGCACCCAATGCCTGTCGATATCACCGATACTCTCTCTACACCAACTCTGCCGGTGATTGTCTTCATCTCACGGTTCTCTCTTTGGAGCTCGATTGTATCGAAGTGCTTGGCGACAAGTTCTGTTCTTGCAGGGTCTCCCACCAATATGATTTTTGTTGCAAGCTCACCTGGCAAGAGGTGTAGGTGAAAGACCGATCCGTCGTCGTTTATGATTAATTCGGAGTTTTTTATCATCTTTTGTCTCAGTTATCTGTTAATAGTTTGGTGCGTTGCAAACAAAGTTACTATTTTTTTTGTAAATTTGCACCTCAAGAGGTCAAATCCTATACACTATTTAACAATCAATATGAAGAACATTCGCAACTTTTGCATCATAGCACATATCGACCACGGCAAGAGCACCCTTGCGGACCGCCTACTGGAGTACACCAACACAATTTCTGAGCGAGACCTACAAGCGCAAGTACTTGATGATATGGAGCTTGAGCGCGAGAAGGGCATAACGATCAAGAGTCACGCCATTCAGATGGATTATACCTCTTCTGAGAGTGGGGAGAAGTATGTTCTCAATCTAATAGATACTCCGGGACACGTCGATTTTTCGTACGAGGTAAGCCGCGCAATAGCATCGTGCGAAGGAGCACTTCTCATTGTTGATGCTACGCAGGGTATTCAAGCCCAGACCATTTCGAATCTATACCTCGCACTGGGTAATGATCTTGAGATCATACCGGTTCTCAATAAGATTGATATGGAGGCCGCTATGGTTGACGAGGTTAAGGATCAGATTGTCGATCTAATTGGATGCGATAGGGATACGATTTTGAGCTGTTCGGCAAAGACAGGCGAGGGTGTCGAGGCAGTTTTAGAGGCCATTGTCGATCTTATTCCGGCACCGACTGGCGATCAGAGCGAGCCACTTCAGGCACTTATTTTTGATTCAGTTTTTAATTCGTTCAGGGGTATTATTGCGTACTTCAGAGTTTTCAATGGTACGATAAAGAAGGGCGATAAGGTTAAGTTCTTTAATGGTGCGCAGTACACCGCCGATGAGATTGGTGTTCTAAAGCTCAAGATGCACCCCACCACAGAGATCAAGGCAGGTGATGTAGGGTATATTATATCTGGTATTAAGAACTCTGCGGATGTTAAAGTTGGGGATACTATCACGAGTTTGGATCGTCCTTGTGCGGAGGCTATTGCAGGTTTTGAGGAGGTGAAGCCTATGGTCTTTGCGGGTTTATACCCGGTAGATTCGGATGATTATGAGGATCTTCGCACTTCGCTCGACAAGTTGCGCCTAAACGATGCCTCTCTGACCTACGAACCGGAGAGTTCACTGGCACTTGGTTTTGGTTATCGTTGCGGTTTTTTGGGGTTGCTTCATATGGAGATAATTCAGGAGAGGCTCTATCGGGAGTTTGATATGGACGTTATCACCACTGTGCCCAACGTGTCGTATAGAGTGACGACGACTCGCGACGAGCAGTTTTTCATTCACAACCCTTCGGGTCTTCCCGAGCCCAACTACATTGAGCTCATCGAGGAGCCGTACATATTGGCACAGATCATCACCAAGAGTGAGTACTTGGGTAATGTTATGCGTTTGTGTATAGATAAGCGAGGTGAGTTAAAGAATCAGACCTTTATTACAACGGACAGAGTTGAGGTTAATTTTGAGATGCCGCTGTCTGAGATTGTCTTTGATTTTTATGACAAGTTGAAGTCCATATCACGAGGTTACGCATCGTTTGACTACCATCAGATAGGGTATCGTCCCTCTAAGCTCTCGAAGCTCGACATACTTCTTAATGGAGAGCCAGTGGATGCACTCTCTTCGCTCATATACTTTGATAACGCCTATGATTTTGGGCGCAAGATGTGTGAGAAGCTCAAGGAGTTGATACCTCGTCAGCAGTTCGACATTGCCATTCAAGCGGCAATTGGTGCAAAGATTATAGCACGCGAAACGGTCAAGGCTCTACGCAAGGATGTGACTGCAAAGTGTTATGGGGGTGATATTACTCGTAAGCGCAAGCTGCTTGATAAGCAGAAGAAGGGTAAGAAGCGTATGCGTCAGGTAGGTAATGTTGAGGTGCCACAGAGCGCGTTTCTTGCAGTGTTGAAGATGGATTAAATCTTTGTTATTGACCATAATTCAGAGGGGGGTTATTAATTTTTTGTTACTTTTTTAAGGAGATTAGTACTTTTTTTTCGTAATTTGCAAAATATTTGTAAATTTGCGTTAATACTATTATTGTATTCTTAATTTTTTTAAGGAAGTTATATGGCAAATTCTCTATTCTCTATCGACACTAATAACCTAACAGGTGGTGTGGAACTTAAGTCGCTGTTATTGAAGCGTCAGATCATTAGTTCTCTCTCTGGCGAATCTCTGCTTACTGTGGCAGAGCTGTCGCATCGGTTAAATGTGAGCACACCAACAATTACAAAATTAATCTCGGAGCTTGTCAAAGACAACTACATTAAGGATATGGGCAAGATCGAGACAACTGGTGGTCGTCGGCCTGCGTCCTATGCACTACGTGGAGATGCTGGCTACTTTCTCGGCATTGAGGCTTCCAATGGAGACTTAAAGTTTGCGCTGTGCGATATGAACGGAAATATCACTCAACAGTTATCGGTGGTTGATATCTATACGATGTCATCTGTTGAGACACTGGACATTATTGTCGAGCAGATAGGCTATGTCATCAAGGAGTTTGGAATCTCCAAATCAAAACTACTTGGGCAAGGCATAACGGTGAGAGGTAGGGTCGATTCTGTGGCAGGTTTTAGCCACAGCTTCCTTAACCTCGGTAATACCCCACTTGCAACACTAATGTACGAAAAGACTGGCATACGCACCATTGTTGAGAATGATACACGGGCAGTTGCCTTTGCCGAGTATGTTGTAAATGGTGAGAATAAGGCCAATGAGAATAGATTATTTATTTTTGCAGACAGGGGAATCGGTGTGGGTATAATTATCCACGGTTCGCTATACTATGGTAAGAGTGGTTTTTCGGGCGAGCTTGGGCACATTCCAATTTTCGACAACCAGATAATTTGTCACTGCGGCAAGAAGGGTTGCCTTGAGACTGAGGCATCGGGCGTTGCGCTCGAACGTGCAATGATTAGTGCGGTAAAGGAGGGTCGGTCGACCATTTTGCAAGATAGATTTGAGCAAACCGGAGAGATCGACTTCAATGATATTGTAGATGCGGCGTTGAATGAGGATGTTCTAAGCATTGAGCTCATTGGCGCAGTTGGCGAAAAGCTTGGTCGAAGCATAGGTGTTCTGATGAATCTCTTCAATCCCGATTCTGTGATTATCGGGGGGGGGCTTGCCAAGGCAGGAGATATACTCCTACTTCCGCTACGCACGGCTCTATCTCGCTATTCCTTGTCATTGGTAAACAACGACTCTCAGATTAGGCTCAGTGAGCTTGACGACTCAGGGGGAGTTATCGGAGCCGCACTACTCACAAGGCATCATATTCTGAGCAACGAGATTTAAGACACACTCCAAAGATGAGTGGGTGTACTGAAGTAGAAAAGAGTTTTGATTAGTGTGTGGGGTGATTTAAGTGGAATTGCCGTACCCTGCGACCTTTTAGCTGATTTTTGAATAGTGATTTTAGAGTAACCAAATGCGGGTGTTCGACGCCCCACGAGGACACCTGCAAAATCGCTCACGCTCCTTTTGCCAGTGCCCTCCGTCGTCCACACCGAGAGCAAACCACCAATTGCGGACGGTCGCCACTTTTTTAGCTATCATCAGTGCAAACTAACATATGCGGTCGAACGACGCCCCACGAGGGCGGCCGCAACTTGCGTTGCTTATCTGACCGCCCTCCGTCGTTCGACTCTGCGTGCACATTGCACCTTTAGTGGTTCGTCTTAGCGTACAAACTACCAAATTGCGGACGGTCGCCACTTTTGGGGGCTGATTTTTCATCATTGATTTTAGAGCAATTAACCCAAGGCGGACGTACGACTCCCCCCAATAGTCAACAGTGGTGGAGTCCGCCAACTTGCGTTGACTCTTTGGACTCCCTCAGTCGTAC
>CAYJMA010000060.1:0-10172 GCA_964371475.1 uncultured Rikenellaceae bacterium
CTGCAACTCTCGCTTACGCTCATTTTGCCGTTCTCCTCCGTCGTCCACTCCGAGAACAAACTACCCAATTACGGACGGTCGCCACCCCCTACTCCATACTCATAACCAACGATGGTGGTTGCCCCTTGTCGAGAAACTCACACATACGCCGCATATATGGAGCACTATGCGCAAAAAATATCCTATAACCCTCGCATAAATAATTCTTCTGTAACTCATCCTCCCCCTCCCTGAAACGATACTTCGGGCACCCACCATAACATAGTTTATAGTAGTCGCAGTTTAGACACTCATCAGGCAGTCCATTTCGTTTGTTTACACCAAACTCAAACTGCGCTGTTGAACGATACATATCCTTTATGTTATTATCCAGCAAATTCCCGAGCTTGTACTCCGGATAGACAAAGTGGTCACAAGAGTACACATCTCCGTTATGCTCCACAGCCAGACCATCACCACAACTTCGAGAGTGTGAACACAAACCCGAAGACTCCTCGCCATACCAATTAGCAAGCGTCACATCAAAGAGCTGAACGTAGTACTCCCCTACATCACCACTTCTCCACCTATCAAACACCTCGCACATAAACTTTCCGTACCCCTCTGCGCTCACACTCCACGGCGTAAGTCTACCGCTCAGAGCGTGCTCCGGAGCCAATATCTCACCCCTTTTACTACCCTGTCGAGCCTCGGTCATAAACTCCACAGCTGGCAAAAACTGCATATATCGACTACCAATACTCTTAAAAAAATCGTAGATCTCAGCACCTCTGCCCTCCGATAAATTATTAACAACGCTCATCGTATTGAACTCAACTCCACTATCTCTGAGCATCTCAACACTTTTAAGCACTCTGTGATATGTCCCCCTATGACCCGCATCAAATCTATAAGCATCGTGCACGTCTTCTGGACCGTCAAGCGAAATCCCAACCAAAAAGCCATTATCTCTAAAGAATTTACACCACTGCTCATTAACCAATAAGCCGTTGGTTTGAATTGCATTTTCAATCCTCTTTCCCTGCGCATACTTTTGTTGATAGAACAGAGCCTTTTGGTAGAACTCCACCCCGGCAAGCAGTGGTTCTCCACCGTGCCAACAAAAGCTAATCACATTTGTGTCATTTGCTTCAATAACATCCTTGATATAGTTTTTAAGCACCCTCTCGTTCATCACCTCTTTTGGTGCGAGGTCATAAAATCTCGCCTTATCAAGATAGTAGCAGTACGCACAGCGCATATTGCAACGACTCCCTACGGGTTTGACCAGTGTGGAGAAATTGGCAGGAAGTGTGAGCTTCTGAGCATCACGCAACGTGAGCGTACCACTAAGTCGCGACATATCTAAATCTATATAGAAATGTCGAGAATTTCGAGATTCATAACACCATTTGGCACGGTAACCTCAACTATCGCTCCCTTCTTCTTGCCAAGTATCGCCACAGCTATTGGCGTACCAATGGATAATTTACCCTCCTTGAGGTTAGCCTCGCTTTCGCTAACAAGCTGATAGGTAAACTCCTTACCACTGTCTACATTACGGAGTGTTACTTTGTTGAGTATCTGCACATTTTTAGTATTAATCTTGCTTGCATCAATGATACGCGATGAGGCTATGGTTGCCTCAAGCTTCGCAATGCGCATCTCAAGAAGTCCTTGCGCTTCTTTGGCAGCGTCGTACTCAGCGTTTTCAGACAAGTCTCCCTTATCTCTCGCCTCGGCAATCATTGCCGATATCACCGGTCGTTCTGCCCTTAGAGCGTCTAAATCTTCGTTGAGTTTTTGTAAACCCTCTGCAGTCAAGTAATTAATCTTTGCCATTGTTCTAAATGTCTATACAAATCTAAATTTCTAAAAAGAATTCGTTGCTAAATTATTTTATTTTCTATCTCAGCTAATATAAAACAGCGTGCCATCAAACTTCTTCATAAAGTTACCGATGGCACCCTGCACTATAAAAAATTACGCCTCCCTGGCGAGGCATCCTAACGACAAAGATATAAAAAAAGTTTTAGTTTTCAAATAATTTTGCAGATCACCCGAAAAATATTAAATTTGTGGTGCATTGATGAGCGACAGTTACTATACCACACGATGTGATGCCACTGCTGAGATTAAGGAGCGAGGTAGTCGCTTTATAGCATACAGCTATAACGTCGGCTCGATTGACGAAGTACACACCATCATAGCCACCCTGAAAAAGGAGCACCACGCTGCACGGCACCATTGCTACGCATATAGAATTGGAGTGGCAGGGGCTATCAATCGAGCCAACGACGATGGCGAACCAAGCGGCACAGCAGGAAGACCAATACTTGGTCAACTCCTATCGTCAGAGATTAGCGATACGCTAATCGTGGTTGTTCGCTACTTTGGAGGTACACTGCTTGGCACATCCGGGCTCATTGCAGCATACAAAGAGGCAGCAGCAAGGGTGTTGGATGAGGCAGGTCGCGTTGAAAAGGTGCTAAAGGAGTGGGTAACGTTCAAGGCCGAGTATTCGGAAGTTGACAAGGTAATGAAGATCATCAAGCGCAAAGAACTTAAGGCCGCTCCGATAGAGTACATAGGCGCTGAGTGCCATATTAAGATAGAGATTAGAGAGAGCGAAAAAGAAGAACTATTACAGGAACTTAACACCATAAAAGATTATGCACCGTAGTTTAGTATCTATTGATGACTTTAGCAAGGAGGAGATTTTACATATTTTATCTCTTGCCTCGGAGTTTGAGCATAACCCCACACGAAACACACTGAGCGGAAAGATCGTCGGGTCTCTTTTCTTTGAACCATCGACTCGCACTCGACTGAGTTTTGAGAGCGCAGTGCATCGTTTAGGTGGCAGTGTGATAGGGTTTTCGGAGGCAAGCGCAACGAGTGTTAGCAAGGGAGAGACCTTGCACGATACGATACGCATCGTGTCGAGCTACTGCGATTTGATTGTTATGCGCCACCCAATCGAAGGCGCCGCTCGACTTGCAAGCGAGATATCATCAGTGCCGGTTGTCAATGCAGGAGACGGTGCGAATCAACACCCGACTCAAACTCTACTTGACCTCTACGCCATAATAAAGACTCAGGGCACACTCGACAAGATCAACATAATGATGGTGGGCGATCTAAAGTATGGTCGCACGGTTCACTCGCTACTCCACGCCCTGTCTCACTTCAAGGCCAACTTTACCTTCGTATCACCAGTAGAGCTCCAGATGCCTGTGGAGTATAAGACCTTTCTCTATGAGCGTGGCATTAACTACTACGAAACAACCGACATTATGGAGCGTATGGAGGAGTGCGACATAATATATATGACGCGAGTTCAAGGCGAGAGGTTTGCCGATAAGATGGAGTACGAACGAGTGAAGAATGCCTATGTGCTAAAGAACAAGATGCTCGAAAAGACCAAAGAGAATATGAAAATTCTGCACCCCCTGCCCCGAGTAAACGAAATCCACCACTCGGTGGACACCTCCCCAAAGGCATACTACTTTGAGCAAGCAGCAGGTGGAGTATTTGCTCGCCAGGCAGTTATCAGTTATCTACTAAATATGGTATAGGCATACAATGAAGACTAATGAAGGTATGATGGAGGTTAGCGCCATCGAGAATGGAACGGTAATTGACCATATCCCCACCAGTGCACTTTTCAAAGTGATCGAGATACTCGATCTCGACAAGCGAGAAGTGCCCGTAATTATAGCAACCAATCTGAAGAGTAATAGAATTGGTAAAAAAGCACTTATTAAGATTGTGGATAGATATTGTAGCGATAATGATATGAGTTATCTCGCTCTGGTGGCGCCCACTGCCAGGGTGTCGATTATAAAGAACTATGAGGTCTCTGATAAGAGGCAAATTGTACCTCCAGAGTCGGTTCGCGGTTTTGTAAAGTGCGTCAATCCTATGTGCATTACCAATCACGAACGAGTAGAGAAGAGGTTTAGCGTTAGGGTTAGTGGCGAGAATAACATTTCGCTCAAGTGTGGCTACTGTGAGAAGGTCACAATGCAAGAACAGATCGAGATAATTAGGGCAAAATAGAACAATGGGAGTCAAGCAAGAGGAAGAGCAAGAGTGTATAAAGATACGTGGTGCACGAGTACATAATCTCAAGAATATAGATATCGACATTGCTCACAACGAGTTGGTGGTTATCACGGGTCTTTCAGGATCGGGAAAGAGTACTCTTGCATTCGACACGATCTTTGCCGAGGGGCAAAGACGATATGTTGAGAGTCTGTCGGCGTATGCTCGTCAGTTTTTGGGCAAGATCGAAAAACCTGATGTTGATAGCATCGAGGGGATTGCTCCCTCGATTGCCATCGAGCAACGTGTAACCTCTCGAAATGCTCGCTCAACGGTTGGGACATCTACCGAGATACACGACTACCTAAGGTTGCTATTTGCTCGCATAGGGAAGACATTTTCGCCGATTAGTGGCGTGGAGGTCAAAGCAAACGATGCCTCTGATCTACTGCATTACGTACAAAATAGCAAGGAGGGAACGAGAATTATACTTGGCGTTGATCTTAAAGTAAACCAAGATATGGGGCTTGTGGCGGCCCTTATGGAGTGCTCCGAGCAGGGATGGCAACGACTTTTTATAGCAAGCAGTGGCGAGATAGTAGAGCTCGAAGATGCGCTACAAGACTCAAAAAAATATAGTGGCAAAGAGATGATGGTGATCATCGACAGATTTTCGGGGGGTGAGGGGGTCGATAAGACTCGTATGCTTGACTCTGCATCGAGAGCATTTGAGGTGGGGGGCGGAAAGTGTGTGCTCAGTGTGGAGAAGGACAAGGGGTGGAGTCGTACGGAGTTTTCGACTCGATTCGAGGCAGATGGAATGGAGTTTCAACACCCTGTCGAGCACCTCTTTAGTTTCAACAGTCCGCTTGGTGCTTGTGAGATGTGTCAGGGCTATGGCAAGGTAGTTGGCATAGATGAGGAGTTGGTCGTACCCGATACGAGTAAGAGTATATATCAGGATGCTATTGTATGTTGGCGAGGCGAGACTATGAAGTGGTGGAAGGAGCAGTTGATTGCAGCATCAAAGAAGTCGAAGGTACCGATTCACAAACCATTTTTTGAGCTGAAGCGCGAGCAGAAAAACTTGATATGGAGAGGAAGCGGAGATTTCGAAGGGTTGGACTCCTTCTTTAGGTTTCTCAATAGCGAGCGGTATAAGGTTCAGTATCGAGTTATGTTGTCGAGGTATAGTGGTAAGAGCGTGTGCCCAATGTGCGAGGGTGGCAGGTTGCGCAAGGAAGCTACATATGTTAGAGTCGGAGGGAGGACGATTGTGGAGCTGGTGAATATGCCCGTTGGTGAGCTTATGGCTTTTTTTGCCGATCTGAGGCTCGACAGCTACGATCATACCATAGCGCAAAGAGTCCTTGAGGAGATTACCTCGCGAGTAGGCTATCTGTGTGAGGTTGGGCTTGAGTACTTAACCCTTGATCGAGAAAGTTCTACGCTTAGCGGTGGTGAGAGTCAACGAGTTTTACTCTCGACCTCTTTGGGTAGCTCTCTGGTTGGTTCGCTCTACATTCTGGACGAGCCAAGCATTGGGCTCCATCCACGAGATAATCGTCGATTGATATCGGTGCTAAAGCAGTTGCGAGACGTAGGCAACACAGTAATTGTGGTCGAGCACGAAAAGGAGGTTATCGACTCAGCCGACACTCTAATCGATATGGGCCCATACGCAGGTGAGTATGGTGGCGAGGTTGTGTGGCAAGGCAGAGCCGAGGATATGACCCCAGAAAACACTACAAGAAGCCTTACTGCAGCGTATTTGTTGGGGCATAAAGCCATCGAGATACCAAAACAAACTCGCCCTTGGAGAGATTACATCGAGGTGGTTGGCGCACGACAGAACAACTTAAAGAATATTGATGTTAAATTTCCGCTGGCAGTGATGACCTGTGTGACGGGTGTAAGTGGCAGTGGTAAGTCGTCGTTGGTGGGCGATATACTCTACCCTGCACTTCGTAGAGAGTTGCTGGAGGTAGGAGGCAAAGGCGGGAACTTTGATATGCTCAGAGGTGAGCTAAAGCGTGTAAGTAGTGTTGAGTTTGTGGATCAGAACCCTATTGGCAAGGGGAGTCGATCGAATCCCGTAACGTATATAAAGGCGTATGACGACATACGTAGGTTATTCTCCGAGCTCCCTCTGGCTGTGAGTCAGCGTCTCGACCCATCGTCATTTTCGTTCAACATTGCAGGAGGTAGGTGTGATGAGTGTAAGGGTGAGGGCGAGATTAAGGTTGAGATGCAGTTTATGGCAGATATCACTCTTCCGTGTGAGAGTTGTGGCGGTAGGAGGTTTAAGGACAATATTTTGCAGGTTAAGTTCCACAACAATTCGATTTTTGACATTCTTAATATGAGCATAGATGGCGCAATTGATTTTTTTGGAGTGCATACCAAAGAGCATAAGTTGTGTGGTCGTATTGTGCAAAGGCTTAGGGCACTAAGCGATGTTGGGCTTGGGTATGTGCGACTCGGGCAGAGCAGTGCAACTCTTAGTGGTGGGGAGAGTCAACGCGTCAAGCTTGCTTCGTTTTTGCTCAAGGAGAAGAGCGAAGGACAGATGTTTTTCATCTTTGATGAGCCTACAACAGGACTGCATTTTGAAGACGTTCGCAAGTTGCTCGTAGCACTCAATGCGCTGGTTGACAGTGGTCACACGGTGGTAATCGTGGAGCATAATATGGAGGTCATAAAGTGTGCCGACCACGTGATTGATATTGGTGCAGAGGGTGGAGATATGGGCGGGAACATTGTCTTTGAGGGTACTCCTCGCGAATTGGCAAAGAGTGGAAAGGGTTATACATCAGAGTTTTTACAAGAGGTTTTTATAAGTAATGACAAGTAGTAGTGAGTTCTATACGCTAACGTTGGCCAATGGGCTTCGGTGTGTCCATCGATACAGCGACAGCCCTGTTGCACACCTGTCGCTGACCATTGGTGCGGGCACTCGACACGAAAGTGAAGAGCAACACGGCGTGGCACACCTCACCGAGCACCTGCTGTTCAAAGGCACATCGAACCACAAGAGCTACTACATCAACAGCGCACTGGATAGCGTTGGAGGGGAGCTCAACGCATTTACGACCAAGGAGGAGACAGTGCTACACGCTACCTGCGCCCTGCCCTATACCAAAAAGGGAACAGAGCTTCTGTGCGATATGGCACTAAACTCACTCTTCGACCCCAAGGAAATTGTAAAAGAGAAAGAGGTTATAATAGACGAGATAAATTCGTATAAGGATAGCCCATCGGAGTTGATCTTTGATGAGTTCGAAGAGATGCTATTTGCAGGTAGTTCACTTGGTAGAAATATACTGGGCGATAAGAAAAAATTGCGCAAAATCACAAAGAATGATATCACGGAGTTTGTAGCACGTAACTACAATATCGACAATATGGTCTTTGCACTTAGCGCACGTATGACACACCGAGATTTCGAGAGGTTGTGCATAAAGGTTTTTGGCGAGATGGTGAGTGTAAAAAAGAGCTGCAGTGTATCACCACAGGTTTCGTATCGTCGGGAAGTCTTCGACACCACACTCAACAGACGAGTTGCTCAAGCTCATATTGTAGTTGGAGGGTATGCTCCCTCGATATTTGATAGCGACCGTGTTGCCACTGCTCTGCTTATAAATATTGTTGGAGGGCCATCGGCTCTCAGTCGTATGAACTTAATACTTAGGGAGAGGCACGCCATAACGTACAATGCCGAGGCAAGCTACATTCCATTCTCGGATACTGGGGTCTACACCCTTTATTACAGTTGCGACAAGGGTAAGGTGGAGCGTGCCGGGGATATACTGGACAAAGAACTCGATAGTTTCACCTCGGTTGAGATGAGCTCGGCTCGACTAAATCGATACAAGAAACAATTCATCGGGCAGCTGCTCATAGCCAATCAAAGTGGCGAGGGTGCGATGATTGCTGTTGCAAAGAGTATGTTGCAGTTTGGCGAGGTGGAGAGTACAAGTAGCATTGTCTCTAAGATAGAGGCTATCTCGACGCAAGATATGTTACGGGTCGCTCGTAAACTCTTCACCAAGGAGAATAAAAATAGATTGATATATCGATGAACGAAATATACAGCTATATTGACCAGCACAGTAGCCGCGAGCCAGAGGTGCTCAGCGAGCTTGTTAGACAGACCTATCTAAGGGTTACCAACCCTCGTATGATATCTGGTAACGTGCAAGGCAGACTCCTTGCTATGCTTATCGAAATGAGTGGAGCTAAAAGAGTACTCGAAATTGGCACCTTTACGGGATACGCTACAATCTCGATGGCTCTTGCTATGGAGCCGCTAGAGGGAAAACTTATCACCATTGAGGTAGATGATGAGCTCTATGGCATAGCTTCTGAGTTTATCGAAAGAGCTGGCGTAGGTAGAGTTGTTGAGCAGAGGGTTGGCGATGCGCTGAGAGTCATAGAGACCTTAAGCGGAGAGTTCGATATGGTCTTTATCGATGCCGACAAACGAGAGTACTGCAACTATTATGAAATGTTGTTTGCCAGGGGGTTGGTGCGTAGCGGTAGTATCATAGTTGCCGATAACACTCTATGGGATGGCAAAGTACTACACGAGATTAGACGTGGAGATAGTCAAACGGCAGGCATCGTAGAGTTTAATACTATGGTGGCAACGGATGGTAGAGTTGAGAGGGTAATGTTACCACTTCGCGATGGGCTAACACTAATTAGAGTAAAATAAGGTAATAAAATCATAGAGAAATGAAAAGTACAATTTTAGCCATCAACCCAGGATCGACCTCAACAAAGATTGCACTGTATGAGGGTTCAGAGCCCGTGTATCAAGCAACTCTTACTCACTCGTCGGTGGATCTTTCGGAGTTCGAGAGTGTTGCCTCGCAGTTTGCCTTTCGACGAGGCGTTATTGTTGACAATCTTCGTGCCAATGGCATTGAGTTAAGTGACATTGATGTTGTGATAGGTCGCGGTGGGTTGATCTACCCGATAGAATCTGGCATCTACGAAGTAAACGAACTTATGCGAGAGCATTTGCACAACCCTCCTTTGGGCGAGCACGCAAGCAATCTTGGGGGATTAATCGCCTCGGATCTTGCTGCCGAGATCACTCGTGGAGGCACGAAATTGGTCCGCGCGTATATTGCCGACCCGGTCGTTGTGGACGAGATGCAGGATGTGGCACGTGTGTCTGGGCACCCCGAATTTGAGAGGCTCTCTATCTTCCACGCACTGAATCAAAAGGCTATTGCTCGCGCCTATGGCTCTGAGTGTGGCAGGGAGTACGAGGATCTAAATCTTATTGTTGTGCATCTTGGTGGTGGTATTTCGATCGGTGCACACCGCAAGGGTAAGGTGGTGGATGTAAACAATGCGTTGGATGGTGAGGGGCCTATGTCTCCCGAGCGTGCAGGAACTCTTCCGGTGGGTCAGCTCATCAAGTTGTGTTTTAGTGGCAAATATAGTCAAGATGAGGTGAAGAAGATGAGCAAGGGCGGTGGTGGATTTGTAGCATTTACGGGCACCAATGATGCTCGTGAGGTGCGTAAACGAGTAAGGGAGGGTGATGAAGGCGCAAAGCTCATTCTTGATGCTCTGTGCTATCAGGTTGCAAAATATATAGGTGAGATGGCAGTAGTACTTCACGGCAGGGTTGATGCAATTTTGCTTACTGGCGGTCTTGCCCATAGCGAGATGACTACGGGTGCTATTTCTCAGATGGTGGATTGGATCGCACCAGTTAAGGTCTATGCCGGTGAGGATGAAATGGGGGCACTCGCACTGAATGCTCTGAGTGTTTTTGAGGGAAAGTGCACAGCTAAGGAGTACAGAGGAAAATAGTGTATATTTCTATTTTGTTATTGTTTTAGGTTGCTAACACCTAATCCAATACGGGTAGGGTTTCACCGCGAGTAATCTATTTGCTTTTGCACTTTATGATTACAGAGCAAACCACCAAATGCTGGCGAACGATGCCCCACAAGGGCGACTGCAAAATCGCTATTCGCTCCTTTTGCGGGTGTCCACGTGGGGCGTCGGACACCCGCATATGGTTTTTTTTGCTCTATTATGGTGATGTGCTATTAGAGTAGGTAGCCAAAAGTTTTGATTTCACTTTTTCCGCAGATTAAAGTTGTAAATGCGACACAAGTAAT
>CAYJMA010000061.1:0-10168 GCA_964371475.1 uncultured Rikenellaceae bacterium
CCTCCAAGGTCAGGTGCATATCTTTGTACTCCTCCATATCGAGGTTTACGAACTTATGAGCTGTCGTACTACCACCCTTTCCCTCACAAAATTTATTCTCCTTTGCAGCTCTATATATCGTGCTAAGACGAGCTATCAGCTCCTCGCGCGCTTCTCTGAAATTCAGAGGGTGTAGTTGAGCGTAGATTCCAGATATCTTTATCGAAATATAGTTAATGTCCGGTTCGGTGAGAGCGTGAAGGTAGTGTTCGTATCGATTGTCTGCCTCGCCATTACCCACCACCACCTCGCCAAGTAGGTTGACATTTTGACCAATGCCCTGAGTGTATCTCATAGCGAGATGCTTGGTAAGATTTGGGCGACTCTGATCTATAATCACCGTCGAGGTATCATTACGCACCCGCTTCTTGAATATCGGCACGGCTGCAAAGTCGGCAAGGTACCCTCCCCACTGATACGCCCTGAGTAACATACTATCTGCACTACTGAAAAACTCGGGAACGCCGTACTTGTCGATCATATACTTTATGCGACGTGCCAACTTCTTGTTGTTACGAATCTGCGAACTCTCATCGAGTAGTCTGCTCAAAAAGATCTTATCCTTTGGATTTCGAATCAACGTTGCATACTTCTGCTGTTCCTTGCGCTCGGCACTTGTCAGCTCCTTGTCGCACTTCTCAAGTAGGGTCTGTGCCCACGCTATAACCTCATCGGGTGTAATCCTATTAGTCTCCATTGTATGATATTACAAATTAGGTATTATTCTCTCTAATCTATTGCCTCTCGAACCCTTTACAAGCACATCGCTGTGTCGCACATCAATAACTGCCATCAACTCCTCCACGCTATGATAAAACGTAGCGACCATCCCCTCATACTCCTCCCCTATGAAGTAAAGCACATCTGCCCCACGGCTCAACTCCACCACCCTGAGATGCTCCATCTCGCTATACTCCCCCAACTCCTTCATAGCGCCAAGTATCACAACCTTTTTTCTCTCACTATCACCTCCTAAAAATTCCTTGAGCGCAACCTCCATTGACGATGGGTTTGCATTATAGCAATCCACCACAACTCGATTCCCCTTTGCCGTATGCTCTATAATCTCGCTACGATTATTGCTAGATCTCCACCCAGCAATACGTTCAACGGCTTCCACACGCTCCACTCCAAAGTATTCCGATACGGCAAGTGCCGCCGCGCCATTTATGCTATTGTACACCCCAAACAGACTCATAGCCACGCCAATCCCACTGCTTCCACTATATCCAATGCTCCGCAACTCGGGGCGTGCTGCCACCATCGAGCATAGCGTCGCATCATCGACATTGTACAGAGCAACCCTCTGCTCCCTCTGTAGATAGTCATAGAGCTCACCCTTGGCTTGAATTACACCCTCGACCGAACCAAAACCTTCGAGGTGCGCACGACCAATATTGGTTATTAACCCCAGATATGGGCACGCAATTTCGCACAACTGCGCAATTTCACCTACGTGATTTGCACCCATCTCTACCACCCCAATCTCCGTATCGCTGTCAAATGAAAGCAGCGTTAAGGGCACACCAATATGATTGTTAAGATTCCCCGTGGTAGCCCCTACGCAATATTTAGCACTTAGCGCAGCGATGATTAACTCCTTGGTCGTGGTCTTGCCATTTGTGCCAGTGAGCCCAACAACTCTTAAACCTAACCTCTCTCTGTGCTCTCTTGCCAACTCCTGCAACGCCTTTAAGCTATCCTCAACCACTATAATTCGACTATCCACACCCTCTAACTTAGCGTCATCGGCTACCACAAAATTTGCCCCGGCCTCAATAGCTGTCATAGCATAGCGATTGCCATCGAACTTTTCACCCTTTAGGGCAAAGAACATCTCGCCACCTACAATTGTCCTACTGTCGGTAGCCACACGACCACCGCATAGCATATAGATTTCATATAGCTTAGACATACTCCTCTCCAAAGCGATACTTTACATCATCGACATAGTTTCGAATGTTCTGCTCATTTGCCATTCGTGTAATAAGTAGCACGTCGTCCTTATCAACCACCAGGTAGTCCTCCAACCCTTCGACCACTGCAACCTTGCCCTTTGGCACCGAAATGACACTACCACGGGTGTTGTACGACAGCACATTACCACTCGTTACTACATTATTGTTGTCATCCTTACCTGCATTTTGGTATATCGACCCCCAAGTGCCGATGTCGCTCCACCCAAAGTCGCCAACGGCAACATACACGCTATCAGACTTCTCCATCACTCCATAGTCAATCGATATGTTCTCACACTCAGGATATAGCGTATCTATAAACTCCTTTTCTTGGTCAGTTCCGTAAATACCTACACCTTTCGAGAAGTTAGCTGCAATCTGCGGCAAGTACTTTTCAAGTGCTTCGACAATTGCTGAGTTAGACCATATAAAGATACCGCTATTCCACAAAAAATCACCACTTTTGATAAATGCTTTTGCAATCTCAAGGTCCGGCTTTTCGGTAAATGTCTTTACGCTAAAGACACCACTTTCAATCTCCTCGGCTTTGTGTTGAATGTATCCATATCCTGTCTCTGGCCTCGAAGGTGCGATGCCTATTGTGAGCAGTTTGTTGCTATCTTCAACGAAGTCTACTCCCTGGTTTACTACTCTGACAAATTCGGTGCTATTTAGCACAATATGGTCGGCAGGAGTTACCACGATATTAGCCTCTGGGCATATCTCTCGAATTTTGTACGTAGCATAAGCAATGCAGGGTGCTGTGTTTCGTCTAACCGGTTCGCATAGTATCTGCTCTGGTTTAAGCTCAGGGAGGTGCTCTGCCACCAAGTCCCTGTACGCCTGGGAAGTTACCACAATGAAGTTCTCGGGAGGTGCTATGGGTAGGAAACGTTCAAATGTAGCTCGTATAAAGCTC
Source organism: uncultured Rikenellaceae bacterium (assembly GCA_964371475.1). Classification (GTDB taxonomy): domain Bacteria; phylum Bacteroidota; class Bacteroidia; order Bacteroidales; family Rikenellaceae; genus Mucinivorans. The sequence goes on from CAYJMA010000061.1 coordinate 2,917, forward strand.
TTACCCGTGCCCAAAATATCTAAGAACTGTTTTGGCTGCGAGCTTTTGCTCAGTGGCCAGAAGCGCGCTCCAATTCCTCCTGCCATTATCACACAATAATTTCTCTTTTGCTGCATAGTATTTATTTAATTAACTTTAACTATTATGAAACAAATATATAAAAAAAAAGCTACCTTTGCAATCATTAAAAACAATTTAGAGAAAAATGTTTAAGTCACTCTTTCAAATCGGACAATATACCATATTGTTGGGGCGAATTTTTCGTCGCCCTCAGAAGTGGGATATATTCAAGACTCGCACTCTCATTGAGATGGACTACATAGGTCTTCAGACAATTGGTATAGTTATCGTGCTGTCGTTTTTTATGGGAGCGGCAGTCGTTCTACAAACCACCAATAATCTTGAAAACCCACTCTTGCCGAGATACCTGATAGGATATGCAGGTAGAGAGAGCATCGTGTTGGAGTTCTCCTCAACGGTGCTCGCGCTTATCCTTGCAGGGAAGATCGGCAGTAATATTGCCAGCGAGATTGGCACAATGAGAGTTACCGAGCAGATAGATGCACTTGAGATTATGGGCATCAACTCTGCAAGCTACCTGATTTTACCGAAAATTGTTGCCGCTATATTCTTCTTTCCGCTACTAACTGCCACAAGTATGATTTGTGGACTCTTTGGTGGTTACTTTACGGTGGCCGCAACGGGACTCTTTCCGCTCTATGAGTATGTCTATGGGCTTACCTTCGATTTTGAACCATTCTATATTGTATATTCGCTTATCAAATCATTTGTCTTTGGATTCATTATAACCTCCGTATCGGGATACTTTGGTTACTATGCCAAGGGCACATCGCTTGAGGTTGGGCGCAGCTCAACACGTGCTGTTGTTGTTAGCTCTATTATGATCATAATAATGAATATTGTTCTCACCCAACTTATGGTTACCAAGTAATGATAACAGTTAAAGATGTATATAAGTCGTTCGACGGACGCAACGTTCTTGAGAACATAAACACTACCTTTGTCGAGGGCAAGACGAACCTTATTATCGGACGCAGTGGTAGTGGCAAAACAGTGCTTCTTAAATCACTGGTAGGGTTGTTGAAGATCGACAGCGGTCAGATAATGTATGACGATATGAGCTTCAATGATGCGTCATTGGATCAGATGCGCCTCATTCGCCAACAACTCGGTATGATCTTCCAAGGCGGCGCACTGCTCGACACCTCAACGGTGGAGGAAAATGTGAGATTTCCGCTCGACTTTTTCACAGATATGACTATGGAAGAGAAGGAGGAGAGGGTGAACTTTTGCTTGAATCGTGTGAGGCTCGAAAATGCTAATGATCTCTATCCATCGGAGCTTAGCGGTGGTATGGTCAAGCGTACGGCGATTGCCCGTGCAATAGTGATGAATCCTAAGTATCTATTCTGTGATGAGCCAAACTCGGGGCTTGATCCCTCGACATCGGTGGTTATCGACAACTTGATCAGAGAGATAACTCAGGAGTATAACATAACAACGATTGTCAACACGCACGATATGAACTCGGTGATGGAGATAGGCGACACCGTTATATTTATCTATGAGGGTAAGTTGTGGTGGAGCGGCTCGAATGACGACATTTTGAGTGCCAGCAACAAGGAGTTGGACGAGTTTGTCTTCGCCTCGGCAATGGCACGCAAAGTAAAAGCACTTTCACGATAGTATAATTATAATAAACCCAAGTCAAGATGACAATAAAATCAATTTACACAGGAAATTTACACACCGAGGCTCACCACATAGACTCAGGTGCAGTGATCGTTACGGATGCTCCAAAGGATAATCAGGGTGAAGGGGCCGCATTTTCGCCCACAGACCTTCTATCAGCATCGCTTGGTAGTTGTATGCTCACGCTTATGGGTATTACAGCTCGCCGAGATGGGATTAACATCGAGGGAACAACTGCCGAGATTACAAAGGTGATGAGTAGCGTGCCTCCACGCAGGGTTGCCGAGGTAAACATCACTGTGACACTTCCTGCCGGCTTGTCCCTTAGCGACAAAGAGCGCAAGATGCTCGAAGCATCGGCGCATAGTTGCCCGGTGTCGAAATCTTTGCACCCAGAGATCAAGCAACAAGTTACCTTTATCTATTAAGATCGATTAACTGCTGAAGAAAAGAAGTGAGAGATATGAAGCGTAGAGCAACTATGGTTTTTTCTCTGTTCATTATAGGTTTTAGTGCCTATGGTGCCAATCCCTATGGTGATAGCTCTTATGAGGACAGTCTGGTGGTGGATGCCGTTGAGGTTCGTGCTCCGATAAAGGAGCAGGTGCCCACGGCGCAGACCAACATCTCAAAAGTAGTGATAGATGCACTGGGGGTTGACAATCTAAAGGATATAACGACACTGGTGCCAAATCTTTTTATAGCGGACTATGGCTCTGCTATGACCTCGCCCATCTACTTACGCGGAGTTGGAGCACGTAGCTCATCGTCAAGTGTGGCTATATATGTTAATGGAGTGCCGATACTCAATCAAGCGCTGTTTGATATCGATAGGCTTGGTATATCTTCGATCGAGGTGCTGCGTGGCCCTCAAGGCACGCTATATGGTCGCAATGCAATGGGTGGAGTTGTCAACATACACACTGTGAGCCCGCTGGATTACCAAGGCATCAACATTCGCACCTCGGCCGCCGCATATGGGACTTACCTCTTGGATGGTACATTTAACTTTAAGCTCGGAGATAGGATAGGACTTGGGGTGTCGGCGTACATAAACACCACGGATGGATACTTCACTAATGCACACAATGGCGAAAAGATAGATTGGAGGAACAATGCAGGTGGAGCGTTAACCTTTGCGTGGGACTTTGCTCCACTTTGGCGTGCTGAATTTTCTGCCAACTTTGATATAACTCGAGGAGGTGCGTTTCCCTATGGAGCGTATGATGTGACCACTGGCGAGATCGCTCAACCTAACTTCAACTCGCCGAGTAACTACTCCCGAAATTCATCTATTAGTTCGCTTAGGCTTACAAGAACAGGAGAGAAGGTGCTCTTTAGCTCCACCATAGCGTATCAGTGGTTCCAAGATGATATGAGTATGGATCAAGACTTTACACCAGCTTCGATATTTAATCTCCATCAGCTTCAGCAAGATAACGCATTTAGCGGAGAGTTTACGTGGCGAAGCACCACAAAGAAGATGGTGCAGTGGAGTGCTGGTCTCTATGGTTTCTATGATGATTTGCACACTGATGCTACGGTAGGTTTTGGCAAGGATGGTATTTCGACTATCTTACAGCCTGTTTTTGATAACATAGCTGCCAACAACCCCAATGCACCAACAATGACTATCACCGATGATAGGATTGATAATCCGGGGTTGTATCAAACTCCGTCGTGGGGAGTTGCAGCCTTCGGTAGCTTAACGCTCAAGGATCTGTTCGTCGATGGACTGTCGCTTACCACTGGCGTGCGCCTCGACTATGAAGAGCAGAGCATAGACTATGATACGGAGCTGGCAATGAACCTTTTGGTGGAGGTTCCCTCGCCACAGGTACCTCCCATCTCCATCGTTGCGCAGACTACGTTGAATGGCACCGAGCGTCAAAACTCCTTTGAGTGGCTGCCTCGCGCATCGCTCGAATATAGGTGGAACGATGAAATAGTGTCGTGGTTTACCGCCAGCAAAGGCTATAAGGCAGGTGGCTATAACGTGCAGATGTTCTCGGAAATTGCGCAACGCTCACTTCAGGAAAAGTATAATCCGAATGCTACACCGTCGTCGATTGATCTCGAAAGTACTATATCGTACAGCCCCGAGATAACGTGGAACTATGAAATCGGTAGCCGCGCGCACCTCTGGCAGAGTAGAGTGGACCTTGAAGCGGTGCTCTTCTTTATGGACATTACCGACCTTCAGATCACCGAGTTTGTTGAAGGAGGTAGTGGTCGCATACTCTCAAATGCAGGAGAGGCTGCAAGCTATGGTGTGGAGTTGAGTGCAAGTGTTCGTCCACTGTCTCGAATCAATGCTCTGCGCTTTGATCTTAACTATGGCTATACACACGCAAAGTTTACGAACTACAATAATGGGATGGTTGATTATAGCGGCAACTACATACCCTATACTCCTCGCCATACATTTAGTGCAACAGGCATCTATAACATCCCTATTCAGGGGTGGATAAACAACATAGCCATTAGTGCATCATATAGCGGTGCGGGCAAGATTTTTTGGACAGATGCAAACAACATTGCGCAAGACTACTACGGACTCTTTGATGCAAAGGTCGCATTTCAAAATAGTATGATATCGATTGAATTGTGGGCAGATAATATTCTTAATACGGAGTATGGAGCTTTCTATTTCGAGAGTTTCGGAAATTCGTTTATCGAGCGAGGTGCTCCCTTTACATTTGGCGCAAACGTTAATTTTACCTTTTGAGGAAAAAAAATAGATGAAGTATTTTATAACAGCTCTACTGCTTACTGTCAGTCTTGGTCTCTATGGGCAGGGAAAGATGACTCCCGAGGAGTACACCAAGGCGTATAAAGATATAGCCATCGAGAAGATGGAACTATATGGCATACCTGCAAGTATTACCATTGCTCAGGGTATGTTGGAGAGTGGGTATGGTGGTTCTCGCCTTGCGGTTCAAGCCAACAACCACTTCGGTATTAAGTGTGGCAGTAAGTGGAAGGGGGAGCGCATATATCACGATGATGACCACAGTGGTGAGTGCTTCAGAAAGTATAAGAGTGTGGAGCATAGTTACCGTGATCACTCCGATTTTTTGCGTGATAATAAGCGCTATGCATCACTGTTTGAACTACTCCCCACGGATTACAAGGGTTGGGCGCACGGACTAAAGGCCGCAGGATATGCCACAAATCCAGAGTATGCTAATATTTTGATCTCACTGATCGAGAGAAATAAGCTGTATCGGTTTGATGCTCCCGAGCAGAGCGAAGGTATAATAGGCTCTAAGATCTATAAAGGTGAGGGAGATGCCCCCGAGGTCGAGAAGCAAGGTATGCGCGTATGGGGGAATATCAATAGTGTGAAGTACGTAGAGGTACAGCAGGACGATACGTGGCAGATACTCAGCGATGATTACAACATTCCACTCGAGAGACTTTTGCGCTATAATGACCTCACTGCGACAATTCCACTCAAGGCAGGTGATAGAGTCTATATCAAGGGTAAAAAGGGTAGGAATATTTACGCCGAGTTGTACACCGCGCAGGCAGGTGATAGTCGCCACAGCGTTTCGCAGATGTATGGCATTAGGGAGTCTGCGCTAAAGAGGATGAACCCTGTGTTGAAGAGTCGCGAGATTAAGACCGGAGATGTAATAAGACTAAGATAACTAACCAATTATAATTCAATCGTTATGAAATTTACAGAACTTTGCAAGTCTATCTTTTTTGAGACAATCGACAGATACCACCTCACAGACGATGTGGATGGTGTGATGCCAACACCCTATGAGGCAGGAACATTAGAGATGCTGCTTGTACACAAAAACTGGATTGACACTGTTCAGTGGCACCTCGAAGATATTATTCGCAACCCTGAGATCGACCCTGTCGAGGCGCTTGCCATCAAACGCCGCATTGATGCCTCAAATCAAGATCGAACCGACAAAGTTGAGTTTCTTGATAGTTATTTTCTCGACAAATACAGTGGCGTGACGTTGCAGGAGGATGCTAAGCTCAACACCGAGACGATTGCCTGGGCGATTGATAGGTTGTCGATTCTGTCTCTAAAGATTTTTCATATGCGAGTCGAGGCAGAGAGAGAAGATAGCAGTGAGGAGTTACGAGTGAGTTGTGGTGCAAAGCTCAACGTGTTGCTCACTCAGTGGGAGGATCTTACCGGCGCTATCGAGGAGCTTATCGAAGACATTGAGAGCGGTAGGAAATACATCAAGACATACAAACAGATGAAGATGTACAACGACCCAGCTCTCAACCCTGTGTTGTATGCTCAACAAAGGTAGAGGAGGGTGAGGACTATATTGGTTATACGTTCATCTGCGATGGGTGACGTGGCGATGACAGCACCCGTATTGGAGGCAGTGTGTAGGAGTTATGAGGGTGTACGTATTGTGATGCTTACGCTTGATTTCTATCGTCCGTTTTTTTTTGGTAGCCCGAACATAGATTTTTATAATGTTGAGTTAAAGGGTCGTCACGGCGGTTTGCGTGGTTTGCGCAGGTTGTATAGAGAGCTCAGAGCGAAGTATGGCTTTGACGCTGTGGTAGACCTCCACGATAAATTATACAGTAGATTCCTGCGATGGTTGTTTCACATAGATGGAGTACCGGTGTTTCATTTGAACAAGGGGCGAAAGGAGAAGAAGGCGTTGACTCGTAGGCATACTAAACACAAGGTGCAACTGCGGAGTTCGATTCAGAGGTATTGTGATACTTTTGGCGAGGCGGGTTTTATGGTTGAAGTCGCAGATGTGTTGCCACAAAGGGTGGTGCGAGAGATTCCTGGTTTTGTGGGAGAAAAGAGCTCTCGGTGGATTGGCATTTCGCCTTTTGCTCAGCACAGGGGCAAGATAGTGCCTATTTCTACAATTCGGCATCTTATCGAGCGAGTTGCACGAGACAACGCGAACGATAGGATCTTTATCTTTGGGGGTGGCAGAGCGGAGAAGATGGTGGGAGATAGTCTTGAGGCGTGGTATGCCAACTGCAGCTCTGTTGTAGGCAAGGTTAGTCTCAGCGAGGAGATGGATCTAATGTCGCATCTTGACGTTATGATATCGATGGATTCCTCGGCAATGCATCTTTGCTCTCTATTGGGGGTTAGAGTAGTGTCGGTATGGGGGGCGACTCATCCTTATGCAGGCTTTCTGGGTTTGGGACAGAGTGTCAATGATGTTGTTCAACTCGATATGGATTGCAGGCCTTGTTCGGTATACGGCAATAAGAGGTGTTATAGGAAGGATTATGCTTGCACGCAGAATATTACTGCGGAGATGATATACGCAAAGTTGTAGGTTTTGTGTGTTGTTGTATGGTCGGTTAAACTGGTTGTCGATTTGTAGCATTATTGTAGTTGTATGTCATAGTGTTGGAATTACAGTGAGGAGTATTGATATTGCTAGTAAACTTGGTCAGTTGTGTATGACTGATACCCCAAGCGACCGTTTGGGTTTTTTACCAATGATTTAGAGTAACCAACCCAATGCGGCCGAACGACGCCCCCCAATTGTCGACAGTGGTGGCGGCCGCAACTTGC
>CAYJMA010000062.1:0-10143 GCA_964371475.1 uncultured Rikenellaceae bacterium
CGTACGTCTCTGCCTACAACCAACCAATTGCGGACGGTCGCCACCCCAAGCGACCTTTAGCAAAATCCTTTTGCGCAGCTCACTGGCGACCGTTTTGACTTTTTTATTTTTTGACATTGCTACCACTGCCTGCCGGCGGCTTCACTTTTTGAAAAAAGTGAAATCAAAAACTTCTGATCACCTACTCTAATAACACTACAAACATACAGATCAATCACAACCAAAATCATCACACATAAACAATTGCTATTCTCGTAAAATCTACCTACTTTTGCACACAAATAATACCCTCCCCTAAAACAACTTATGTATATAAACATAATGAGCAAAATTCACTTCCACAAAAAAAAACTAAACAACGGACTCAGAGTCATCATTAATGAAGACTCATCAACAAATATCGCTTCAATAAATGTAATCTATGCTGTTGGCTCACGAAACGAATCCCCATCACTCACCGGACTCGCACACCTCACCGAACACCTAATGTTTACAGGCTCAGAATCAGTAGGCAACTTCGACGAAGCACTCCAAAAAGCTGCCGCCGAAAACAACGCCTTTACAAACAACGACTACACGAGCTACTATATGGCTCTCCCTTCAGAAAACCTCCCATTAGCACTCTACGTAGAGGCAGACCGTATGGCAAACCTCCTGCTCGATGAAACAAGCATCCAAACCCAAAAACAAGTCGTACTCGAAGAGTATGCACAAAGATACACCAACCAACCCTATGGAGATCTCTGGCAAATTCTCAGAAAAGCAGCCTATCCAAAAGATCATCCCTACAGTTGGACACCTATTGGCAAATCACCAACACACATCGAGAAAACTACCCGAAACCACGTGCTGGAGTTCTACAATAAGTTCTACACCCCGCAAAATGCCATACTTGCAATCACCTCGCCAAACCCAGCGCAAGAGGTAATGATGCTCGTTGACGAGCACTTCTCATGGATTCCTGCCAAACACAACGATTCACTATCGAGAGACTTCTCGCACTATACACATACAAGTAGTACTATTGAGGTGGAGCGTGATGTTCCAGCCTCGGTAATCTACATCGCATTTCCAGTGCAGGGTAGACTCTCGCCCCAGGTAACCGTTTTGGATGTTGCAACTGATATACTAAGTAGTGGCGACTCAAGCAGACTGCCCAATAGACTTGTAAAGGAGAAGAAGATATTTACCAGCATTAATGCTTACCTTACAGCGGAACAGGGCAGTGGACTGCTCGTCGTTACCGGAACACTATCCCCCAGCACCACTATGGAGCAAGCCCAAGATGCTATCTGGGAGGAGCTCAATGAACTTGCCACACGAGAGGTTAGCGACCAAGAGATAGCAAAGGTTCGAAATAAGTTCGAGGCCACCAACCACTTCACAAATATCAACTCCCTCAATCGTACAATGAATCTCGCATACTATGAGTTTTTATCCTCGGCGAGTCTAATCAACGAAGTTGTCGAAGCCTATGCTATGGTAACTGCCGAGCATATAAAAGAGACCTGCTCCAAACTTTTCACCCCCCAGAACGCCACAATTCTACACTACTATGCAAAAAAATAGAGCCATTCCACAGTCAACCACGCCACGAAAAATCATACTCCCAGAGGTGCACACAACAGATTGTTCCAATGGTGTGCAGCTTCATACAATTAATACTGCTCAGGCATCTGTTGTTAGAGTAACACTTGTCTTCGAGGGAGGCTCGTCGTCTCAGTCCAAGCCCTTTGAGGCCGCTGCAACAATATCAATGCTTAGTGAAGGTTCAACCAAACTCACCTCTTTGCAAATAGCAGAACGACTCGATTTTTACGGTATATTTTTCGAACATTCCATTGACAGAGACTACACATACCTTACAGTAGCGACTCTTACTAAGTACCTTGACAGAGCGCTCGATATTCTTAAACAAATTACCCTCAGCCCGGCATTCCCTGCCAAAGAGCTTGATGTGTACAAAAGTAAAAAGAAACAAGCCCTGCTTATTCAACGCTCCAAGCCGTCATTCATAGCAAGAGAGAGATTCATCTCCGAGCTTTTTGGCAAAGATCATCCCTATGGTAGGGTTAATTCCCACGACGCATATGATGATCTTACGGTTGACGATCTTCAACAATATTATAGAGCAAACATAGGATCAAACACCTGCTTTGCAGTAGCATCTGGTGAAATCACAGATGAGGTGCAGCAACAACTGGAACACTACATCTCTCAACTCCCTGAGAACAAGCCACAGCTATCACTCTCACCCCCGATGGTAACACCCAGCGTAGAGCAACAAATCCATAGAATCGAGCGTGAGGGCGCAACTCAAAGTTGTATTCGAATGGGGACGCTGCTGTTCAACAACTCGCACCCAGATTATATCCCAATGCAAATGGTTGCGATGGTTCTCGGCGGGTATTTTGGATCTCGACTTGTGCAAAATCTGCGTGAAACCCACGGCTATACCTATGGAGCACACGCTTCGATGATTAACCTCAAACACGCAGGCTACCTTGCCCTAGCAACGGACGTGCACGCTGCGCACTCCCAAGATGCACTCAAACAAATTGAAGTGGAGATATCACGCCTGCAACAAAGCCAAATCACCGACAATGAACTGCACTCTGCAATCAGCCACACCACAGGAGAATTACTGCGACTCGTCGACGGACCATTTGGCATAGCAGACATAGTGATAGAGAACATACAGAGCAAGAAACCGTATGACTATCTGCAGTATTTCCTCGATTCGATCAACGATCTGACTCCTCAACATATCGAATCAATCGCTCAAAAACACCTGTGCAATGAAAAGATTATAACAGTTGTAGTGGGGTGAGAAACATAACCGGTAATTGCAAAACTCATAAAAATAGCATATATTTGTCCTCGAATAACGAAAATCGCATAAAAATAGGCTATGAAAAAGATCTTTGCCCACACCATACCCGTTGCAATGCTATGCCTTATCTGCTCGGCTTGCACAAACAAAAATTCAGCAACTGTAAATGGACAGTTTTTTGGATATAGCAACCAACCAATAGTAGTGCAGAAGGTACACCCTGGGCAAAACAATTTTGTTATCGACACACTCTCGACAGACTCAGAAGGTAAGTTCACCTTTTCGGTTAGCTTCGAGAACCCTACTCCAATGTTTATCAACGTTAGGACAAAGAATAGCTACGTGCCACTGCTTATCGCCCCCGCTGAAACAATCACACTTAGCTCGGTTGGCAACATCTATAATAACTATACGGTGAAAGGCTCTCAAGGTTCTCAAACACTCAGAGAGCTAAACAGTATTACGACATCAAAGATAAAGACACTTGATTCACTGTCGATAATTTTTGCAAATGCTACCTCCGAGAAACACTCCCAAGAGATAGGTCAACAGTATGCTCAACAATACATTAAGCTCAAGCAAGAGGTCATTCGATTTGTAATTACAAATCCGACCTCTCTTGCCTCGATAGTTCCTCTATATCAGCCGATTTTTGATGGTAAGTATATATTTGATGAACCATCCGATATTGTTTATTATAGTACGGTTGCAGATTCTCTCGAAAAGTACTACCCAGACTCACCATACGTAACATCCCTTCTCTCAGATGTTCAACGCAGCAAGGATATCTTCGCATTGGACTCAACCATACAGGCTAATCTCGATCAAATCACGGTGGATCTGCCCGAGATTGTGCTAAAAGATGCAGAAGGTAAGGTGCAAAAGTTGTCATCTCTGCTCGGCAATAAAATAGTATTGTTGGACTTCACACTCCTTGCCGAACCAGAACAAAGGGTGAGAAATCGAGAGCTTGCAAAGATCTATAAGAGCTATGCCGATCAAGGGTTCGAGATATTTCAAATCTCGCTTGATGAAAACCGAGCTCAATGGCTAACCGCCGTGGTCGATGCTCGCCTTGAGTGGATCTGTGTTAACGATCCCAATGGTGCAAACTCCGTGGCTGTTAGGAGCTATAATGTACAGCAATTACCTATGAATTTTCTAATCGATAGAGATTCAAAGATTGCTTACAAGAACCTAAATTCAGCTAAGGAACTTGAGAAGGCCATCTCAGAACTTTTATAACCGCAATGGAACTTGATAGTGCTACGATGGTGGTCGATTCTCTGAGAGCTTTTACCATAGAGCACCATCACGAACCCCAACTCGACAGTTTTGCTGTTGGTAGCCAAGCTATCTTTGGCTACGAAAGCTCACTGGTTCCATTTGACGCCCCAACAGATAGCGTGCTATCATACATAGATGCAGTTAAGGCTACAGTGCCTTGGGGCTCAACACTTATGGTACTCATACTTTTGGCCATATACTGCGGAACATTCTACCGATACTCCGCTATGGTGAGATGGAGCATTAAGAGTGCATTTTCGATAAAAGATACGCTTATGTTGTTTGAGTCCCAGTCGCTTGACTATTTGCGATTTTTGAGACTTACCAACATCGTATGGACTGTGACAGTTAGTAGTTGTTTGTCGATGCTACTACACCCGTATTTGCCCTCAAAGCTCAGTGTTTTTATTATTTTTGGTGGCGTGATGGTTATTGTCTCGTTACTTGAGCTGTGGACACGAGTTTTTAGGTTGGCGCTATCAAAACTCGACTACAACTCGCTGAGATGGAGCAGGTTAGAGCAAATGGTGAGGTATCACAAGAGTCTCCTTACGATGGTTTTGGGACTCCCCATAGTTTTTTTGTCGTTGCTGCCCCACACAAGAGAAATTGTGCTCTACACCATATTGATTTGCTGTATTTATTATATTATAAGATTTTTTTTGTATTTTAAGCTATCTGGATTTTCTTTTTTACAATCCTTTTTTTATCTTTGCATCGTTGAGGTAGCACCAATTTTGGTGGTAGTTTCAATTGTTGCAACGAAAAATTTATTATAAATCAAACAGTTAACCGCTTTGTCAATTTCTAGAATACTAATTTCTCAACCTGCCCCATCGTCTGAACAAAAATCTCCGTTTGCGCAGCTCAAGGATAGCTGTGGTGTTGATGTAGATTTTCGTTCGTTTATTTCTGTGCAAGGGGTGACAATACAGGAGTACATATCTCAGAGAGTCAATGTGCTAAGCTGTACGGCTGTAATTTTCACCAGTAGACTACTCATTGATAACTTTTTTAGATTAATGGGAGAGTCCAGAGTGGTGGTTCCAGATACGATGAAATATTTCTGTATCTCAGAGGCAATCGCTCTCTATCTTCAGAAATATATTGTTTATCGTAAGCGTAAGATCTTCCATCCAGCACAGGGAGCTAATGTAACTGCCTTGATGGATCTTATATTAAAACATAATTCAGAGAACTATTTTCTTCCACTATCTCAGCCATATAAACCTGAGCTGCCGATGGCTATGGAGTGTGCGGCTCTGAAATTTAATAAAGTAGTGCTTGCAAATACTGTTTTCCAAGAGCTTGATGATTTGGATGTTGCACACTATGACATAGTTGCACTATATAGCCCTATGGAGGTGCAAAATTTCAAAAGTTCGTTCATTGCCAGAGGTTACAATGGTCGCCTTGCAGTGTTTGGTGAGGCTACTGCCAGAGCAGCACTTGCAGAGGGATACAAAGTTGATATAATGGCACCAACAGATAAGTTTCAGTCAATGGCAGCTGTTATTGGTGCATATTGTTTGGCTGAAAAAAAGGGTGAAGACCTTACCTCGTTTGGAGTTGAAACACTCAGCGACGACTCTCAAAATGAGCTCTATCGTATGGCGGAAAAACGCAAGGTAAAGTCCAAAAAGACTATAACAAATACGATTGTTAAAAACAAAGTCTTTTCAAGATCGGCTACTCCTCGCTCGGTATCTATTGCCGCGTCGAAAACTGTGGTTAAAACACCGAAGAAAAAGTAGTGTGTGTGTTGAGGTGCACTTTACCAAAAGGAAGCCGACTATCGGGGCGTAATAGAATTACAGAGCTCTTTGCGCAGGGTAAGAAAATTGAGGAAGGTGTTATAACAGCTATATACCTTAGTACCGAAGAGGGAGAAAGCTCTGTGCTGGTTTCAGTCCCCAAGAAGCTCCACAAGCGAGCAGTTGTTCGCAATCTTCTCAAACGAAGGATTAGAGAGGCATATAGATTAAATAGAGTGAGGTATGCTCAGTGTCGGTATAGGTTGGCACTTCTTTATAATTCAACTCGAGAGGGTTCGTACACCGAGATAGAGGCTTCGGTGACCAATATCCTTGAGCGACTCTCAAAGAAGCACTGAGGCAAAAATGATGCTCTATTTGCACATACCGTTTTGCCCGTCGAAGTGCCATTACTGCGCCTTTTACTCGGTGCCAACTACCGCAAAACTACGAACCCTTTTTGTCGATGCCTTGTGCCGCGAAATCGAGCGTAGAGCATCCGAGGGGTTATCACTTCGTACTATATACTTTGGAGGTGGCACTCCTTCGATATTGAGTGTTGAGGAGCTTCGTAAGATTTTCAGATCAATAGGCAGGTCGTTTGCTATGGACGCACTTGAAGAAGTAACGCTTGAGGCAAATGCAGAACAACTCACGGAGGAGTACCTCCAGGGGATTAGATCGTTGGGCGTTGAGAGGTTAAGTATCGGTATTCAGAGCCTTGATGACAACCGATTAAAGGCAATTGGCAGGAGACACACAGCTCAAGAGGCAGTAGATGCGATAGGGCGTGCACAGGGGGTAGGTTTTAATAATATTTCTGTTGATCTGATATACGGTTTCGAGGATCTCACTATGGAGGAGTGGACAAGGAGTATAGATGGTGTACTGGAACTCGGTGTGCAGCACATATCTGCCTATCAGCTGTCGATTGAAGAGGGTACTGTTTTTCATAGATCGGGGGTTGGAGTCGGAAGCGATAATAGTTGTGTTGAGCAGTACTTGCTTTTGTGTGAGCTTCTTCAAGATGGTGGTTTTATGCAGTACGAGGTTTCAAACTTTGCTCTTAGCGGTTATGAAGCTCGCCATAATGGTGGCTATTGGCACGGGGTGCCATATATCGGTGTTGGCCCATCGGCTCATTCGTATGATGGTGTAAACAGGCGAAGTTGGAATGTTAACTCTATTGAGTCCTACCTATTAGGATGTGCGGGCGGTACAGAGGATTTGTCCGCGGCGGATATTCACAATGAGTATGTTATGACACGCCTGCGTACGGTACAGGGAATTGATCTGATAGAGTATGGCAAGCTCTTTAATAGAGAGTTACCACGAGTTAGCGGTGTGACCATAGAACAAAGCCGAGCGTATATCTCCCAAGGCGAACTCTTTGTGGCAGACTCCATAATATCTTCGTTGTTTATAGAGTAGAATAAAATAACCAAGGAAATTTTTATCTTTGTGCAAAATTTAATAAATCAAGATGATAAGATTTTTACGCCAAAACCCAAACTGCTTGCTCCTTACATTACTGCTGTTGTGGAGTGTGATAAATGCTTTTACAGCAGGTCTTAGTGAGCTTATAGGAGACGAGGCATACTACTGGGTAGTTTCTCAGCACCTCGACTGGGGATTCTTTGACCACCCACCTCTTGCCACTTTAATGGTACATATAGGTACAATGTTCGCAGGCGACAGTGAGTTAGGAGTGAGACTTATCACGGTGTTGATTCAGCCAGTATATCTATACATATTTTGGCTTACGATTCGCAGTGAGAAGAGTAACTACTTGAGCGTGCTTAGATATTTTCTATTGTGTTTCTCCTTGCCACTACTACACGTTTATGGTTTTGTTGCAACGCCAGATGCGCCACTCCTACTCGGCATTGTAGTGGCTCTATGGGCATACAAAAAGTATGTGCACTCGACCCTAAGCAGCGATAGTGGGTACTTGCTCAATATCTTGTTACTTGCACTTGGTTTTACCATTATGGCATACTCAAAGTACCAAGGTGCGCTGGTGGTTATCGCTATATTGATTGCTCGACCTAAGCTCCTTCTCGATTGGAGGTTCTATGCCGCATCGTTTATTACTATTGCACTCTACATTCCTCACCTTGTGTGGCAGTACAATCACGATTTCGTCTCCTTTAACTATCACCTTGTCGGGCGCAATAGTAATTTTAAGATAGAGTACATATGGGAGTATTTTGTAAACTTCTTTGTGGTCTACAATCCATTTATTACGGTACCTTTTGCGATATTGATATTTAGAAGCTCTCCTTTTGTGAAGGATTCAATGGAGCGTCTCTATCGAGTTTTGGCAATTCTTGTTTTACTCTTTTTCTTTATTTCAACCGCCAGAGGACACGTACAACCACAGTGGATGCTACCTGTTGCATTCCCGCTGATATACTTTATGTATAAGCGTTTCGAGAGTGCATCGCCAAAGGGCAGGAGGTATCTTACCATCACAAGTGCCATTGTTGGAGCAATGATGCTCATCATTCAGGTTATAATAATGGTTGCCGACAAACCGGTGGTTAGTGCCGTAAAGCTAATGGGCAAAGAGGTTGGATTGCAGCGTGCAGCGTGGAGCATCCAAGATAAGAAAGATGGTAGAGACAGCACAAAAGACGTCGAGCTATTCATCACAGACGGACTCTATGCCTTCTCGTCGCTAATGAACTTCTATACTCCGCTAAAAACACACGCCGCACCAAGTATATACAGTCGCAGTAGTCACTATGAGTTCATCGATCCAACTGCTCAGTACTATGGTCGCAGAGTAGCCGTTGAGGTCGGGCACAGAGAGCGCGCAAGACTTGGGCGTGATGGTCTATACAGCAACTATAAAGCAGTTGTAGTACCCTCGCTTGCAGAGATATTTTACGTAGTGATAGATAACTATATTCCATCGAGTGCGGTTACTATCACTCTGGAGAGCTTCCCCAGCAAAATACTCACCGATCAGAAACTCCCACTGACACTCTCCATTACCAACCCATATGATTTCGACATTCCGCTAAGTGGAGACAGCAAGTTTTCCGTGATTATGCACATACGAAACTCAAATAGGCAGTACTGGGATCTTGAACTACCCAATAGTCATAAAGTTTTAGAAAAGCATTCAACTCTTACGCTGGCGACCTACGTCGATATTCCCAGAGTTGAAACAGGCGAGTATATAGTTGGCTTTACACTTCAGCGTGCTCCATTTGCCTCGTGGTACAACTCCAAAACATACAAGCTGTTGATTGTGAACCCTAAGACCAGAGTATAACAACCAAAGCAACAACGCTTATTATAACCCATAGTATAACGCCAAGTATTATTGGGCTTATCCCGACGCTTCGCAACGATTTTAGCGACAGTGTAGAGCCTATCAAAAATAGAGTTAGGCTAAGTATGCTGTGCGAAGCTATCTTTACTCCATTGGAGAGGAGTTCTGGTAGTGGTAGGTATGTGTTTAGCACCATTGCCAGGACAAAGTAGAGTATAAACCACGGAATTTTAATCGACTTGTGTGCACCGTCTGTATTCTCTTTTCTGAACAAGAATGCAGATGCAATAGAGAGTGGAATAATCCACAGCGCACGACTGAGCTTAACGGTTGTAGCAACCATTAGTGCTTGATCTCCATATGCTTGAGCCGCTCCTACTACAGCACTCGTGTCGTGAATTGCAATGGCAGACCACATCCCGAAATCACTTTGCGAGAGTTCTAGCCACTGTCCAATATATGGGAATATGAACATTGCTATTCCATTTAGAGTAAAGATTACGACAAGTGCGATTGAGGTTTCCTCTGTTTTAGCTTTTATCACAGGTGATACGGCAGCGATTGCACTTCCTCCACATATTGCAGTGCCTGATGCTACGAGGTATCCAAGTTTGTGATTTATTCCCATAAGTCGTCCTATAACAACTCCGAGTACCATCACCATTATGACCGATCCTACGGTAAATAGGATTCCTTCTGCCGAGGACTGCAAAGATTCAATTAGGTTCATTCCGAGTCCAAGTCCAACGATTGCAACTTTGAGTAGCAGAGATGAGAGTTTGTGTGTGTACTTGCTAAATGCGCTTCCGAGTGTTAGCGCAAATACGATGCCGAGTAGTAGGGATAGTGCAGGAGCAAGGAACAGTGAGGTTATGGATAGGAGTAGAAACAGTGTATTTCTAAGCGAGGTATTAATTTTCATAGGTGCGAAAGTATGAAATTATTTTGTAGGAGCAAAATTTCTATGTACATTTTGATTTTTTTTA
>CAYJMA010000063.1:0-7093 GCA_964371475.1 uncultured Rikenellaceae bacterium
TTTAATGTTGGTCGAACTGTAAAAGAGTGTCTACCAATTATACTTTGTATTAAGTTAAATATACAAGAGTATGGTATCAATACTAATAACCAAATATTTATAGTCCAAAATTGTTTTTTTGCCTTATTTTTATACTCACCAATAACTTTACGGCCGAAAACGGCAAGTTAGTGAAGCAATAACGACAATACTTATGATGAAGATAGGCTACGACGCAAAGCGACTATTCCGCAACCAAACTGGGCTGGGTAACTACTCGAGAACTCTGGTGAAGAACTATGGCGAGGCTTATCATACAGACCCCATATCGCTCTTTACAAAGAGTGCCAAAAGTAGTGATATAACACAGGAGTTTATAAGCTCGAGGTATGAACTAATTCAACCTCAGGGTAGAGCACTTGCTTGGCATCAATTTGGGATATCGAGGTCAATAAAGAGTGCAAAGGTCGACATATTTCACGGACTCTCACACGAACTGCCATATGGGATTGGGAAGAGTGGTGCTCGCTCGGTGGTGACAATGCACGATGTGTGCTATCTGACCTTCCCGTCTATGTTTCCTGCAATAGAGCGTGCGATATACTCCGTGAAGTATAAACACGCCTGCAAGAGTGCCGATATGATAATTGCAATTTCACATAGTACGAAATCCGACTTACAGGAGTATTTCGGTGTTGAGGAAAAGAGAGTAAGGGTTCTGTATCAGGCGATTAACTCTCAGTTTTATGAGGAAATGACCTCGGAATACGCACGTAATATTGTCAGAGGCTATGGCATCGAGAGTGATTATATGCTATATGTTGGATCTATTAATAGTCGCAAAAATTTGATGGGCTTGATTCGTGCTATGTCGCTTATGGATAGTAACTCTAAACTGCCATTGGTGGTGATTGGCACAGGCGGGAAGTATAAGGATGAGTGCCTAAAGGAAGCCGAGAGGTTGGGCGTGCGCAGTGATATAGTATTGATGGAGGGTGTGCGCTCTATGGAGAGTTTGCAGGCGTTTTATACCACAGCTAAATTAATGGTCTACCCCTCATTTTACGAAGGCTTTGGACTTCCAGTAACAGAGGCTATACTTTCACGATGTCCGGTTATCACCTCCAATGTAAGTTCACTACCCGAGGCAGGAGGTAGCGCAGCAAAGTATGTTGACCCGTACAGTGCCGAGGAGCTCTCGGTGGCGATTTCTCAGGTTTTGGAGATGGGAGATGCCAAGCGTCAAGAACTGGTGGAAAGAGGAAGGATCGAAGCACTACAAAAGTTTAATCCACAGAGTCTGACCACATCGCTACATAACATTTATAAAGAAATTGTATAGATAATAAAACTATGGAGAAGGAGCTCTTTTCGATTGTAATTCCTACGTGGAATAACTTGGAGATGTTAAAGCTGTGTGTGAGTAGCATTGAGCGGCACTCTCGCTACAAACACCAAGTCTTAATCTACGTAAACGATGGCTCGGATGGCACTTTGGAGTGGGTGAAAAACAGCGGCTATCAGTACAAACACTCTGAGCATAATCGTGGAGTGTGCTATGCTCTCAACGAGCTTCGGTCGCTGGTTAGCACCTCATATATTGCCTATGCAAATGACGATATGTATGTCCTGCCCGATTGGGATTTCTATCTTTATGAACATATTGAGATGTTGGGGCATACAAGATTTTTTCTCTCCTCAACACTCCTCCAACCCTCGAAATTCTACTGTCGTAGTGTCATTTCGCCTGCGAACTACGGCACCTCACTAAAGAGTTTTAGGGAGGATAGTCTTTTGGCAGAGTATAAAAGTTATGAGCATAGCGACTGGTATGGCAGTACGTGGCCACTCAACGTTGTGCACCTTGATGTGTGGGACGAAGTCGGTGGTTATAGCATTGAGTTTAGCCCCGGTATGTACTCAGATCCGGACTTCTCGGCAAAGCTCTACCACGCTGGTATTCGCTACTTCCGTGGGCTCGAAAAGAGCAGAGTCTACCATTTCGAAGCGGCATCTACGGGCAGAGTAAAGAAGAATAGAGGCAGCAGACAATTTTTAATGAAGTGGGGGATTACCTCACGAACCTTTGTTGATTGCATCCTCAAGCGTGGCAAACCGATAGTGGAGGAGTATAACTCGATGCCTGATGAAAAGAAATTCGCAAAGATGCGCACAAAGAGCGTAATTAAACGCTTTTTGAGTGGGATGAAATCAACAGGAGGTATTAACTTCTTTGAAAACTTAAGGAAAAAATATGCAGAGTGAACCATTAGTTAGCATTATTGTACCGTGCTACAACCTATCTGAGTACTTGCTTGAGACTTTGGTTTCTATTGAGGCGCAGAGTTATCCGAATTGGGAGTGCATAATTGTTGATGACGGATCAACAGATGCCACAGCACGTGTTGCTCAACAGTGGTGCGGAACAAGGGAGAAATTCACGTACATATATAAAGAAAATGGCGGACAGAGCAGCGCCCGAAACCTTGGAATTAGATCATCAAGTGGGCAGTATATACTATGTGTCGATGCAGATGATAAGATAAACCCTGAGTACATAGATAAGTGTGTGGAGGTTGTGAGCAAAGATCCGCAGATCGGAATTGTGTACTGCAAGGCTGAGAAATTTTGTGGCAAAAAACACAAAGCCTGGGAATTGCCACCATACTCCATCGAGCGAATGTTGTGCTCAAATATGATATTTTCTTGCGCACTGTTTCACAGATCGCACTTCAACCAAACAAACGGATTCGATGAAAATAGACAAAATCTATATGAGGATTGGGACTTCTGGCTCTCTATCATAGAGCTTGGCTACAGAGTACACTGCATAGATGAGGTACTCTTCTACTATCGAGTGCGTAACCTCTCTTTCTCGAACCAGGTCAGAGGCAAGGTTAAATGGCAGTCTATATTTGTGGTGGTAAATAACCACCTCCCTCTATATGCAAAACATAGAGATAGCAACGCTCTTTTGAAGATTAGCCAAAAGCTACTCAACAATAAAGAGTTCAAGCTCGGTGATGGCTTCTATAGAACAACACGCAAGGTTAAGAACTTCTTCAAAAATACTTTTAGTATTTCAAAAAAATAGAGATATGACAAAACAGGAACTTTATACAGAGATTAAAAACAAGGAGAGCTTCCTATGCGTAGGTCTCGATGTTGATAGCACGAAATTACCTGCGCCACTCCTGGGCAAAAGCGATGCGGTCTTTGAATTCAACAAAGCTATCATCGATGCTACTGCCGACATTGCTGTCTGCTATAAACCCAACCTCGCATTCTACGAAGAGATGGGCCAGAGCGGTTGGAATATCTTTGAGCGCACGGTCAAATACATCAGAGATAATTATCCTGAGCAGTTTATCATTGCAGATGCCAAGCGTGGTGATATTGGAAACACCTCGGCTATGTATGCTCGTGCATTCTTCGAGGAGATGGGAGTAGATGCTGTCACACTTGCTCCCTATATGGGCAAAGATACTGTTGTCCCTTTCTTGGAGTTCAGGGATAAGTGGGCGGTGATCCTTGCTCTGACCTCCAATCCATCGGCAGCTGACTTTGAGCTCGAAGAGCTAAAGAGCGGAGAAAAACTATACGAAAAGGTGCTAAAAACCTCTAAAGAGTGGGGAAACTGCGAAAATACTATGTATGTTGTGGGTGCCACTCAAGCTGCGGAGCTTGCTAACATTAGAAATATTATACCCGATCACTTTCTGCTCGTCCCCGGAGTTGGCGCACAGGGAGGTTCGCTACGTGAGGTCTATGAGTATGGAGCAAATAGCGAGTGCGGACTACTTGTGAACTCCTCGCGTGGAATAATCTACGCATCGCTTCACGATGACTTTGCCGAGGCTGCACATAGCGAGGCTCAAAAATTGCAAAAAGAGATGGCTATGCTACTCAATGGATAGCTAAAATCTAATATTTTCATAAAACCTTAACTCATACTCCTGATCGCTTCGGTAGTTAATTGCCACCAAGCATACTGAGATATGCCCAAGATAGTTCTTGTGCTTTAGATAGGAAGTGATTGCTGTACGCATACGTTCGGCTTTTCGCACAGTAAACCCCGACTCTGGCGAGATATTACTCCACGAAGAGGTCGAACTATTCTGTCGCAACTTTACCTCGATGAATGATAGCACATCACCCTTGAGTGCAATAATGTCAATCTCGCCTTGGCAGTGCACCCCTCTGCCATCCTCCCAGTTTAGCTCGACGATTTCATACCCCTGCTCTTTTAGATAACTCACCGCTATCTCCTCCCCTCTCCTACCTATGTTTGCTTTGTCTTTGTTCATTGATACGACATAAAAAAAAGAGTTGCTTGCACCGTATTACATTACTGCGCAAGCAACCGAAATCTATAACCTACTTGAGATTAGTGAGATTAATTATTTAACATTCTCCTTGAGAAAGTTTGTTAGGTCTTCACCCCTAAGATTCTTAGCTACAATTACTCCATCGGGAGATATCATCACATTCGATGGTATGGAGCTTACACCATAAGTTTGCGATGGTTTAGAATCCCAGTATTCAAGGTCTGAGAGGTTTGTCCAGTTGAGTTTGTCCTTTTTGATAGCCTCAACCCAGTCCTCTTTACTTTTATCGAGTGAGTAACCTACAATTGTGAAACCCTTTTTGTTATACATATTGTATAACTCCACAAGGTGTGGGTTTTCAGCTCTACACGGTGGGCACCACGCTGCCCAGAAATCGAGCAACACCCACTTCCCTTTACCTGCTATATCGCTGAGTTTGACCACATTCCCCTCTACATCCTTAGACGTAAAGTCCACAAATTTCTCACCTACCGCAGTCTTTTTGAGCATATCGATCTTTGCTCTCATATTTTTCATATAGATCGAATTGTTGAGCATTGTGTCAAATTTATCGGCAATCTCAATGAGTTTTTCGAGCTCCAGGTATGGTGCAAGTTGTGAGGTGAAGGCATATAGCCCTGCTATGTTATTGTTGTTGGCAAGTACCCCCTTTTCAATCCTTGAGACATACTCTTCCAAGGTTTGAACTCCTTCGAGCGATGCGCCAATAGAGTCGTAAATAGGATTAAGAGTACCCCCAGCAATTACCACTGTACCCAGATCGCTCATCTTTCCAGTAAGGGTTAGATCAGTGTTTTCGATAAAGAGTGACGCTATACGAGAGTTATCTGCCCCAACCACAGAGGCATAAATTGGCATTTCAACCGTACCGCTAAACTCGAACGTACCCTGCGGAGTTACCTCAGTAGAGTCGAGCTTTACGATCTCACTACCATTGAAGTACTGAAGCGACACCATAGAGTCAAGCCCCTCGATTGTACCCTTAATGGTGAAGCTACTCTGAGACGCTCCACCGCAAGCCACCAATATGGCAGATGCTGCTAATAGAATTAATTTTTTCATCGATTTTTGAATTATTATTGGTTATTATAAATTGTCTTAAAGTTAGTCCTTTTGCCCTTTGCCGGTAGTGGTGAGCTCGCCGCATAGAAATGACACATAGCAACTGCCAAAGCATCGGTGGCGTCAAGTTTCTCGATCTGCTCTTCGATTCTCAACAACCTACATATCATATCTGCTACCTGCTCCTTGCCTGCTCTACCACGCCCAGTAATAGCCTGCTTTACAGCCGTGGGCGCATACTCAAACACATCAATACCTCGACTAAGCCCCGCTGCCATTGCCACTCCTTGTGCCCGCCCCAACTTTAACATACTCTGTGGATTAACCCCATAAAAGGGAGCTTCGAGCGCAATCTCATCTGGTCGATACTCCTCAATAATCACTCCAACTTGTACAAATATTGCCTTTAACTTTTCATAGGGGTCGCTGGTCGTATCAAGTTTAATAGTACCATAGGTAACAAGACTCGCCTCTCCACTCTCGATTTTGATGACACCATAACCCATAAAGTTAGTACCGGGGTCAATACCCATAATGGTCTGCCCTTCACACTTTGCCGTCGTGGCAATATCGGCAGCACATCGTGCCCTACCAAATTTACGCTCTATTGCCACTTCTAAAACAAAGCGTTACTTAAACTTCTTATTCTTTAGCATTGCCACCTCACGAGGGGTAAGATGCCTCCAGTGGCTACGTCTTAACCCCAGCTTGGTAAATCCTGCAAAGTAAACCCTGTCGAGCTTCATAACCTTATAGCCGAGATGCTCGAACATACGGCGTACAATCCTATTACGCCCACTATGCAGTTCCACTCCAACCTCCTTTTTATTACCCTCCACATAGGAAATCTCATCGGCGTGAATCTCACCATCTTCAAGCTCAACACCCTTCGCCAGCGCCTCAATATCCCAGGTATTGCAGGGCTTGTCGAGAAATACGTGATATATCTTCTTGTGCTCAAAACTTGGATGCGTAAGCTCCTTTGTAAGATCCCCATCGTTGGTCAGTAGCAGTACACCGGTAGTCTCCTTATCGAGCCTTCCAACAGGATAGACTCTCTGCGGAACTTTGTCTCCAAGCAAGTCGACCACTACCTTCTCGTTGTGAGGGTCATCAACCGAGGTGACAAACCCTTTGGGTTTGTTCATTATAATGTACACCTTCTTCTCACCCGAGAGAATCTTTCCGTCATACTCTACTCTATCGACACCCAACGTTATCTTTGCACCAAGCTCTCGTATCACTCTACCATTAACCGTTACTAAGCCTTGCTCAATGAGTGCATCTGCATCCCTACGCGAACAAACTCCACTTTGCGCAACAAAGCGATTTATGCGCATCGAAGAATCCTTCTCTTTCTTTGCCGTAAGTTTCACCTTACTTGGAGTAGCCTTTTCCTCACTCTTTAGAATTTCGTCTACCTTTGCGCCAAGCTCCTCTACACTATTTGCTTCACGCTGCGAGGCACGAAATCTCTCAGCTGCCAATTCTCGACGTTCTTTGCGCTCTGCAGCTTCTGCACGCTGCTCTGGAGATAGAGGTACAAACTCTTCTTTTGCCTCGAACTTTTTGCTGTCTTTTCTATCTGTGAAGTCACGAGGTTTGTCATCCCACTTTCTACCGCCATCACGTCCACCCTTAAAGTCACGAGGCTTGTCATCCCACTTTCTATCGCCATCACGTCCACCCTTAAAGTCACGAGG
>CAYJMA010000063.1:7193-10143 GCA_964371475.1 uncultured Rikenellaceae bacterium
CTTTCTATCGCCATCACGTCCACCCTTAAAGTCACGAGGCTTGTCATCCCACTTTTTACCGCCATCACGTCCACCCTTAAAGTCACGAGGCTTGTCATCCCACTTTTTACCGCCATCACGTCCACCCTTAAAGTCACGAGGCTTGTCGTCGCGTTTGCCGAAGCCACCTCTTTTATCGCCTCCAAACCCTCTATCCCCACGCTTTGGGGTACGCCTATCTTCTGCCATAATTTTATATTAATTAAAAGACAAAGGTAGTAATTTTTGTTGAAAATTTGTATCTTTGTAGTCTAATTTTATAATTAACGGTAGAGATCCTCATAAATTTCACAAGTGAACGGTAAGCTAAAAATGTGGTGGCAAGGTAGTACAATGACAGAAAAGTTAATGTACGGTCTTCTTTTTATATTCATCATTGGAATTATCATTCGGTGGGATTTTATCTCCAGCGAGGTAAGCACCGCCTTCAACAACCTCTTTAGCCCCCCAGAACCAACAGTCAAATAATCATAATTATACACATTATTTATATGAAAACGACACTATTTATTATCCTATCTCTATTTATTGTCTCTTGTGGAGGTTCACCTCAACCTCAGAAGGGTGATAAAACAACTGCACCACAGCAGTTCAAATTCAAGATGCCAAGCCCTCCTATGACACTAACCGACCCTGTCGCTATTCGAGAGTGGGCAGCAAAGAACTTTTGGGTAAACCTAAACCCGGCAGATACAAGCGCTATTGAGAGCGATGAACTTAAAGATGCCTTTGGAATGTGGACAATGCTACTGGTTGGCAACGGTGCGGCAAAGAGTAACGGTGTGATGGTCTCTACCTTTGAGAAAATGGCGAAATATCCAGAAATGCATAGTGAGTTTTTACGACTTGCCGAAGGCTTCTTTGGAGATCCCAACTCGGAGTTACGCAACGACACCCTCTTTCTTGCAATGCTCGACTATCAGATAAATAGCCCAGTGGTACCCGATGTTGAAAAGATACGCCCAGCAGAACTCAAGGCAATGACCCTCAAGAATCGTGTTGGAGAAAAGGCAGCAAACATAAAGTGGATTGATAGCAAAGGCAAAAGTGGTTCTCTCTATGGCATAGGCAGTACTCAAACTCTGATGATGTTCTACACTCCAGGGTGTGAGGTTTGCAAAGGCTTCTTTGAGGCAATAGACTCAAACCCAGAGATTACCTCGCTCAATAAAGCAGGCAAATTAACCCTCCTTGCCATCTACACCGAAGGAAATAAGGAGGAGTGGGAAAAGTACCAAAAGAATATAGCTCCGAACTGGATAAATGGTATGACCACCAAAGAGTTCAACACCGAAGCACCATATGCCATTCGCGCCACTCCGTCACTCTATCTCATTGGGGGTGGGAAGAATCGTATTGTAGAGGTAAGAGATGGTGCAACACTGTGGCAAATTATGGCAAATCTGGACATTAAATAAAATAACATAAGAAAAGAGACAATGGCAACAACAGCAGACATTAAAAACGGGATGTGTATTGAGTTCAACGGCAAGACATATATTATCGTAGAGTTTCAACACGTAAAACCGGGCAAGGGCCCCGCCTTTGTGAGAACCAAACTCAAAAATCTCGAAAACGGCAGAACGATCGACAATACCTTTACCGCAGGAGTTGCTATCGAACCTGTACGAGTAGAGCGTCGCCCATATCAGTACCTCTATGAGGATGATTTGGGTTGCAACTTTATGCACACCGAAACCTTCGAGCAGATTCAGATTGAGAAGAGTATGATACCTAATGTAGATTTGATGCGTGAGGGTCAAGTAGTAGAGGTTATGTTTCATACCGAAAAGGAGATGGTGTTATCTGCCGAGCTTCCGCCAATAATCGAAGCCGAGGTAACATATACCGAACCTGGGTTTAAGGGTGATACGGCAAGTAGCAACGTGCTCAAACCAGCTACGATAGACACTGGTGCCGAGGTGCGTGTACCGCTCTTTATCCAGACCGGAGAGAAGATCCGCGTGGACACTCGCACACGAGAGTACTACGAGAGGATTAAATAATACAGCTCTGTATAGAGCATCACAAAACTCTATCTGCGCCCCCCTACCTCAGACAAAAGTATTATGCATACTAACACTACCGAGGCTCAAGAGTTAGCCCTTTTCAAGCAATTAGCCATACGCCCCAGTTCTGTTAGAGTTGTCGTGTATCGAACGATTGCAAACTTTGAGAACACATTCAGTGCTCAAGATGTCGAAGATGCACTGAGTTGGATGGACAAATCCTCAATATTTAGAACCCTGACACTATTTAAGGATAGGGGACTGATTCATCCTGTCGATAATGGTAGTGGAGTAAAAAGATATTGTTTGTGTAGTGATTTTGGGCAGTGCGACTCAAAGATGATGCACTGCCACTTCCACTGCGAAGTGTGTGGCAATACGCTGTGCCTAAATGACGTATATCTGCCAAACATTGAGCTACCAAGTGGATTTGTATCTCAAAAGATTAACTGTATGATTGCAGGGGTGTGTGAACATTGCTCCTCGATGTGATATTTGCAACTCAGTTGCAAAATATATGCTATATCTTTGTAGTGTGTTAGTATCAATTAGTGAATTTAAGAATAGCATTTTGAAGAATTTTATGATTAGGATTAAAGAAATATTATCGGTGTTAGGTGTGCTCTATGCATTGTGCATAAATGTATCGGCACAAGATACCGCAGATAGTACCTTCAAGGAGATTGAGGTTGAAGGAGTTGAGGTAAAGTCAACAGTGAGGGGTAACTACATAAACTCGAACTCGTTGATGAAGAGCGAAATTGTGGGTCGTATCGGACTACAAAAGATGGCTTGTTGTACTGCTGCCGAGAGCTTGGAGAATAGCGCTTCGGTTAGTGTGGGAAGTGCAGATGGGATTTCAGGTACGAAACAAATTCGTATGCTTGGACTAAACGGTATGT
>CAYJMA010000064.1:0-9450 GCA_964371475.1 uncultured Rikenellaceae bacterium
ACTTTTTTCAAAAAGTGAAGCTGCCGGCAGGCAGTGTGAGCTGTTTATGCCAAAAGGTCGCTCGGGGTGGCGACCGTCGGCAATTTGGTAGTTTGCACGCCGAGACGTACGACTGAGGGAGTCCAAAGAGGCAACGCAGGTTGGCGGACTCCACCACTGTCGACAATTGGGGGGGAGTCGTACGTCCGCCTTGGGTTGGTTGCTATAAAGTTATCGGAGTGCCCTCGTGGGGCGTCGGACACCCGCATTGGGTTTTTTTGCTCTATTATGGTGATGTGCTATTAGAGTAGGTAGCCAAAAGTTTTGATTTCACTTTTTCAAAAGTGAAGCTGCCGGCAGGCAGTGCGAGCTGTTTATGCCAAAAAGGTCGCTCGGGGTGGCGACCGTCCGCAATCTGGTAGTATGTACGCAAAGACGTACGACTGAGGGAGTCCAAAAATATCAAGGCAAGTTGGCGGACTCCACCACTGTCGACAATTAAGGGAGAGTCGTACCTCCGCCCTGGGTTAGTCTGTTCTAAGAGTCTCGGAGTAAAGGACGGAGGGTGGAAGCAATAGTGCGTAGGCAGGTATTGCGGAAGGTCGTACGCCACGCAATACAGTTAACCTCCTGCACAAAACCCTGCAAAATCTAAAGCACAGGTGCTAAAACATACTTAAAAATTGGCGTGTACAGACATCTACTCTTAATGCTTAGGTGTAGTCAAATATCGAACTACACCTCTTTACTCCACACTCTCTGAGCTACGTCGAACCTTAAGCTCGGCATCTATTTGCTCCATACGAGCCGAACCAAGTGGGTATCTTATCATAATAATCGCCGCAAGTGCGCAAGCAAGTGCCGGAATCCAACTCATCAGTGCCATTAGTCCATCAAGAGTTCCTTGACTCTGCTCCACCGACACTCCCCCACCCTCGGGTGTTTGATACCCATAGACACTAAGCAACCAAAGCACAAGATAGCTACCAAGTGCTCCTCCAAACTTCTGGGCCATAGATGACGATGAAAAGATAAGCCCTATGCTACCTCTCCCATTCTTTAGCTCAGAGTAGTCAGCCACATCGGCAAACATACTCCATACCAACGGCAGTAGTACCCCCGCACCTATGGATATAAGCACCTGAAGTATGAGCATTGCCCAGAGGTTAAACAATGATGGTTCGCCAAAAGCTCCAAAGAGTGCCGAGAGCACACCGGCAAATAAAATCGCTACTATAAAAGCCCCTTTTTTACCCAAAACACGCGCAAGTGGCACCGCAAGAACAACACCCAACATATTTGCAATCTCGCCCACAGCAAGAAACAGTGCTGTGGATAGCACAAGGCTATATCCAAATAGAGCTCCCATAACCCCACCATCGCTACCTATATAATCAGCAAAGAAATATGCAGCAGTACCTCCCCTAATGGAATTGAATATTAGAATTGAGATAGATGCTCCGAGTAATATCCACCACGGTCTGTTCTTCCCGAGAGCTTTGAGATCCTTACCAATATTTCTACCACTCTTTTCCACCTTGGTATGTACTCGCTCCTTGGTTAGTAGAAATGTTAGGATAAAGAAGATAAAGCACAGAGCTGCCACAACTATCATAGCCCAGCTCCACGAGGCTGGATCTGTGGCAGGGTTAGCCACCCCAGACATCTCTCCAAACATATCACGAACTGGTTCAAAGATTGCAAGTGCCACAAAACTACCGCCATAGGCAAAGAACATTCTAAATGCCGAAAAGATAGTTCTTTGCCTCCCATCCGCACTAACAACACCAAGCATTGCACCATAAGGAACATTGATAGCCGTATAGACAGTCATCATCAGTATATATGTTGAGTAAGCCCATACGAGTTTACCGGCGTAGGCAAAATCTGGAGTAGTAAATGTAAGCACACCGGCTATGGCAAAGGGCAGGGCAATCCACAGCAAATATGGCCTGTACCTCCCCCAGCGCGTAGAGGTGCGGTCAGCAATAACGCCCATCATTGGATCTGAGACACCATCCCACAGCTTTGTTATGAGCAGTAGCACGGCAGTATCTTCGAGTCTAAGACCATATACGTTTGAATAGAAGAACGGGAGGTAGTATGTAAATATTTTCCAGAACATTGACGATGCAAAGTCGCCAAAGCCGTAACCGATTTTCTCTGATAGTTTGCTCTTGGTAATAGTTGTCATATCTTGATCATTTGGTTTTATAATTATCGATTCATTAGTTAAGGTCTAATCAGAGAACTCATAGTGGGGTTGAATAGAAGAATCATTAATAAAATATTTTAATAACATATTAGTATCGTATATCCACAAATATAATACTATTTTGCGATATACCATATCGCTAAAGTTTTTACATACACGTATTATTCTACCACGTTGTCAGTTTTTGGTGAGTCGTGGCATATCTTTTGCCTCGACTCTGCGTATCAAAACACACGAACTTTGATTAAAAAAAAAGAAAAAGATGAAAACACAAAAAGAGATGGTAGCAGAGCTACTAAAAAGTATTGAGAGTGGCGCACAGGAGCCAGCCTCGTACATCAACGCAAAAAACTATACGCAACACAATTTGGGGGTAGAGAACGGTATGGCAGGTTTTGGAAAGGTGTTGGGCGAGTTAGCTAAATTTCCTCAACCGCCGAGAGTAAAAACCATACGAATTTTTGAGGACAAAGACTATGTCTTCACGCACACCGACTACAACTTCTTTGGACCTAACATAGGGTTTGATATTTTTCGTTTCGAGAATGGACTAATAGTCGAGCACTGGGACAACTTAACACCAACTCTTGACAAACCAAACGCAAGTGGGCACACGCAAATCGACGGTGAATATCAGGTCAAAGACAGCGATATGACCGACAAAAATAAATCAGTAATCGAACGCTTTGTGTACGACATTATGATCGACAGAGATATGCCATCCATTGACCAGTTCTTTGAACAAAGTGGCAACCTAATTCAGCACATTCCTGGGGCTAAGGATGGAGTTCAATTCTTCAAAGATATGCTCCAAAAGCACAGTCGAGGAAGTAGCGAAGTGGTTATCTACTCACATCTACACAAGGTGCTTGGCGAGGGCAACTTTGTTCTTGCCGTAAGTAGTGGTTTTGCGGGAGTTGGCGAAGGTTTCCCTACGTCGTACTACGACTTGTTCAGGCTTGATAATGAAAAAATTGTTGAAATGTGGAGCATCCACCAACCGATTCCAGAAAAGAGTGAATGGAAGAATGAAAACGGAAAATTTGGATTTCCAAAGTAGAGCCTTAAAAAACCATAAACAACATTGAGGGAGCATATTTTGCTCCCTCAATGTTGTTAGACAAGTTCCTTTGCGAACATCCGAGCCAGCGAATCGGCCTCTTCTGGAGTGCGACCCTCGGAGTAGATCCTAACAATGGGTTCGGTGTTAGACCTTCTGAGGTGCACCCATCCACTCTCCATATCTACCTTAACGCCATCTATTGTCGTTACGGTATGCTCCTCTGAGTACTTCTTTGCCAAGCGAACCAAAAGTGCTTCGACGTCAATATCGGGGGAGAGTTCCACCTTATTTTTGCTCATATACCACTGCGGATAGCTGGCTCTCAGCTGGCTCATAGTCATCCCCTTGGTGGCAAAATATGTAAGAAACAGCGCTACACCAACAAGTGCATCTCGACCATAGTGCAACTCAGGGTAAATAACTCCTCCATTACCCTCACCGCCAATAACAGCTCCAACCTCCTTCATCTTCTCAACAACGTTTACCTCGCCAACCGCTGCAGCATAGTAATCAGAGTTATACGAGTGTGTCAAATCTCGAAGTGCACGACTCGAACTAAGATTTGAGACAGTAGCCCCACCTCCAACACAGCTCAAAATATAATCCGCCACTGCCACAAGGGTATACTCCTCGCCAAACATCTCGCCATCTTCGCACACCAGTGCCAGGCGATCAACATCGGGATCTACTACAATTCCAAGATCTGCTTTATGGTCGACAACAGCTCGTGAAATCTCGCCAAGGTGTTCCTTTAATGGTTCTGGATTGTGAGCAAAGCGCCCATCGGCTACGCAGTTAAGCTCTATAACCTCACACCCCATTTTCTTAAGCAGTACGGGGATCACCACTCCACCCACCGAGTTTACAGCATCTACGACAACGGTAAACGATCGCTCCTTCACTGCACCAACTCCTACAAGTGGAAGGTCAAGCACCATATCAATATGCCGAGCTCCAAAGTCCGCCGTTGTGCACTTACCGAGGTGATCTACACCGACAAAATCAAAGTCTTCGCTATCTGCAATCTCAAGCACATCTTTACCTTGCTCGGCAGAGATAAACTCGCCACTGTCTCCAAGTAGCTTTAGGGCATTCCACTCCTTAGGGTTATGCGATGCCGTGAGTATGATACCGCCCTGCGCGCCATACTCAACCACTGCAAGCTCAACGGTCGGTGTGGTTGCCAACCCGATGTCTACTACATCTACGCCACACCCTTGTAGCACTCCAACCACAATCGAAGAGCACATAGCTCCCGAAATTCGAGCATCTCTCCCCAAAACTATCGTCGTGGTGGAGCTCAAAGATCTGTTGCTTCGTTTGAGATAGGTCGCAAATGCTGATGCAAAGCGTGCAAGATCGACAGGTGTGAGGTTGTCGCCGACAGCTCCGCCAATAGTACCTCTTATGCCTGAGATAGATTTTATAAGTGCCATAAATTTAGAGTATAGTTATTTTTTGTGCGCACAAATGTACACTTTTATTACCTTTGTGCAAAACTAAAACGAGGTGAAAGTATCAAAAGATGTGCTACTTGGTATGAGTGGCGGAATAGACTCTACCGCGGCTGTGTTACTCCTGCGACAGATGGGCTACAATCCCATCGGTCTATATATCGATATGTTGGGATGCGAAAAGAGTTGTCGTAGTGTCTCTGAACTGTGCCAAGAACTGGAGATTGATCTGATCATTGCACCCGCCACTAATCTCTTTGAAAGAGAGGTCATCGAGGTTGTTACTGCTCAGCACAACGCAGGAAAGACTCCCTCACCGTGCACGATATGTAACCCTGCGGTAAAATGGGCACTACTTAAAGAGTATGCCGATAAACTCTCAATACACTATCTGGCAACTGGTCATTACGTAAATATTGAGTCCCATAATTCACACTATTACGTATCGGCTGGCATAGACTCCACCAAAGATCAATCGTATTACTTATATAACCTCTCTCAGGATGTACTATGCAGGGCACTTACTCCACTGGGAAGCTACACAAAGAGTTCGATACGAGCCCTACTCCAACAACACAACTTGGGCAAAGTGTGTGAAAATCGCGAGAGTCAAGGAGTATGTTTTGCAAGTGGTGGTGGATATCGAGAGTTTATTTCACGAAACTGTATGCCAACTGCTGGCAATG
Organism: uncultured Rikenellaceae bacterium; assembly: GCA_964371475.1. Lineage (GTDB taxonomy): Bacteria > Bacteroidota > Bacteroidia > Bacteroidales > Rikenellaceae > Mucinivorans. The sequence continues at coordinate 5,398 of CAYJMA010000064.1, forward strand.
TCATTGACACCGTGGGTAATATTGTTGGGTGCCACGATGGTTATCAGCTCTACACGATTGGTCAACGGCGAGGCTTTTCGCTGAGCAACCCAGCATATAAGGCCGAGGTACGAAGCATTAACGCTCTACACAACACCATAACAGTAGGAGAACCTCTGCTATGTCGTCAATTAACTATTGAAAAGGGATGGTTTCGCCCAATTAGCAATGATATGGTGCGAGCCAAAATTCGAGGAATTGGCAAGAATCCAACCTCTGCAGTTGATGTAAGTGAGATTGCCGATGGTTCGGGACGTTACAGTGTGCTGCTACGTAACGAAGATACCTTCTGGGCACCAACCCCAGGGCAACCAACAGTCCTCTATCAAGGTGATATTGTCGTCGGAGGTGGAGTAGTTGAGTAAGAATCGCCACCGAGAGGGAGCTAAAGACACAAAAAGCTAATCGCTATCCATATTCTTAAACTTGCTCTGATATGATTTAATGAGTCCTCTCTTTGAGTTCTTTATAAATTCAAGTACTGCATCTCTATGTTCGCTTGGCTCAAACTCACTCTCTATACGAGCAACTGCAGTACTTACCGCAAGTTTGCTTTGGAAAACAATACGATATATATCCTGAATTTCTCGTATCACCTCCGATGAGAATCCCCGTCGTGATAGTCCAACAGAGTTTATTCCAACATACGCAACAGGGTCGTGCGCTGCACGCACATAGGGAGGGATATCTCTTCCGAGTTTGAGTAGCCCGCCAATCATTGAATGCGCACCTACTCTTACAAACTGATGGATACCGCAGTGCCCAGCAATTATTGCATAGTCCTCAACTACGACCTCTCCGGCAAGTGAAACACGATTTACCAGTATCACATTATCACGCACTTCACAGTCGTGCCCCACGTGCGCGTATGCCATTATCAAGCAGTTATCCCCAACGGTAGTTGTACCCCGCGCCGCTGTGCCTCTATTCACCGTTGCATACTCTCTAATTGTGGTATTATTACCGATAACTGCGGTGGTCTTCTCGCCACGAAACTTCAAATCCTGTGGCTCTCCTGCAATGATTGCTCCGGTCAGCACCTTACAGTTTTTGCCAATCACAGCCCCGTCTTTTATAACTGCACTCGAACCAATAAGAGTACCATCTCCTATAACTACATCGGCTTCAATAATTGCAAAGGGTTCGACTACCACATCCTTACCTAACTTTGCGTCGGGGTGTATAATTGCTAAAGTACTTATCATATTATTGTTTTTCTCTTCTATTTTTTATCTTTTGTTACAAGTGCCATTAGGTCGGCTTCGCAGGCAAGCTCATCGCCCACAAACGCCTTTGCATACATAGATACAATACCTCTTCGGATTGGCTCTTTGAGCACAAGACTAAAGAGTAGTGTATCTCCGGGCACCACCTTTCGTTTGAACTTAACTCCTTCGATCTTCATAAAATATGTTGAATAGTTCTCAGGATCTTCTACTTCATTGAGTGCAAGGATACCACCACACTGTGCCATTGCTTCGATCTGCAACACACCAGGCATTACCGGCTCGGATGGGAAGTGCCCTACGAAAAAGGGCTCATTCATAGTTACTTGCTTCACTCCAATGACGTGCTCTTTGCCAATATCCATAATCTTATCAACGAGCAAAAATGGAGGACGGTGAGGCAATCTGCGTTTAATCTCATTGACATCCATTATTGGAGTCATATTTATGTTATACTTGATTGGCGGCAAGCTCTCAGCGGCTTTAATCTCCTTTCGGATAAGTTTGGCAAACTCTGTATTTGCTTTATGCCCAGGGCGAGTAGCAACAATTCTACCTTTGAGTCTTCGCCCAGCAAGTGCGAGGTCACCACAGAGGTCAAGCAGTTTGTGTCTTGCAATTTCGTTATCGAATCTCAGACCACCACGAGCAATATACCCGGGCTTGCCAAGCTCCTCAACCTCTTGTTTGAAGAGTGTTGCGGCAGCCTTGGTTTCACTCTCAGAGAGCGAATTCTCCATAATTATTATAGCATTGTCGAGATCTCCACCTTTGATAAGGTTAGCTGAGATAAGGGGTTGCAACTCGTGGAAGAAGACAAATGTTCTACACGATGAGATTTGCGCATTGAAATCCTCACTGCATCTTAGCGTTGCATATTGCGCACCCACGACCTTGCTCTGAAAGTCAACATTTACTGTCATCGTAAGTTCCTCATCTGGGAAACCAACAATCTCTACCTCGCGCTCCTCGACCACATAAGACAACTTACGCGGCAACTCAAAATACTCTCTTGGAGCACTTTGCTCAACTGTACCTACACTCTCGACAGCCTCCACCCAATATTTTGCAGAGCCGTCGAGTATTGGCATCTCGGGTCCGCTCACCTCGATCACTGCATTGTCTACACCGCACCCCCATAGTGCTGCCAAACAGTGCTCGACTGTGGCAAGGCGAACATCGCCTTTGGCAATTACCGTACTACGTGAAGTCTCCACTACATATTCTGCCAGAGCTGGAATCTCAACTCTATCTTCGAGATCTACTCGCACAAAGCTTATACCACTATTTTCTTCTGCTGGAAGAATCTCTACTCGCGATGTTACTCCCGTATGTAAACCCTTGCCTTCGATGGCAACTCGACCTGAGAGTGTCCTTTGATTAATGCTCATTGCTCTAATCCTGCTCTAAAATATAATTAATTGTTTCGTATTAAAATTGCTATCCGCCTATTCTTTTAAGAGTTTATGTACAAACTTAAAAAAGATTGAAAGATGCCTCTTAATGGTGGAAATAGCCCAAAAAATTTGCACAAATATATAAAATTTTTCTAATTTTGTCAAGATTTTATATATTTTATTCGACCCTAATGGCACGTAGCCCTTCAAAACATACTCAGAAAAAGTCCTACTCTCCACCTGTCAAACGATTTGAGAGTTCGCCACCGCCGATTAATCCAAAGAGAACCTCTGGGTCAAGACCAATTAGCCTTCCCTTTGAGAAGAAGAACAGACAAAGGAGTTGGTCGCAGTGGATTTTCAAGCATCGCGTGGGTCTGATGGTTACCGTGGTGATATATCTATCGATGGCAATACTTTTCGTATCATACAAAATCGTTGTTCGCCCCGTTGCCGACAACTCTATTGACATAGAGTTTGAGCAGGAAGAACAAGTGATCACCGAAGAACAGAAGTTGGAAAGAGAGCTTTATGCTCAAGACGAACCGGTTAAGAATAGAATTTCGAGTGATGATTCTCGTTTTGATGAGACACTCAGAGACAGCAAGAATACTGATGCTGCGGAGATTTATCGTGAAGCGGAGCGTATTCAAGAGGAGCTTCGCGCCGGTCAGGCGAGCTATGAGCAAGCGTTGCTCGATATCGAACAGCGCAAGGATAACAAAGATGAGCAGCCTCGTTCAAACATTGATGCAAAAGAGGGAGCACGCAACCAAGATGCTTTTGTGGAGGGTAATGTCGTCGCATCGTTTGATCTCGAAGGGCGCACGGCCTATTACTTTGACATTCCTGCATATAAGTGTGAAGATGGAGGCACAGTAGTTGTAAACATCTCGGTTAATGCAAATGGCAAGGTAGTAGCAGCATCGGTAGATAGAGCTCAATCCTCAACAAACAGGTGTCTCAACAACGAGGCTGTTGCATCTGCTAAGGCTTGTCGCTTTAGTCCATCAACCACTGCACCAAACCCACAAAAGGGTACAATAACCTACACCTTCGTAGCACAATAATTAATCTTCTCTCAGTATCTCTATCTCCTTGCAAACAAATATAGGATCACTGTAATATTGTGGTGAGATGTTAAGTTTGGAGAACTTGCAGGTTTTCGTAAAGATATTCTATACTTTAGGTTGAATGAAGTACTCTGTCGAGTGTAAACTATTAGGCAGGCTCTGCTCCTCTTAATGATACTCTGAAATCTTTAGAACAGACTAACCCAGGGCGGAGGTACGACTCTCCCTCAATTGTCGACAGTGGTGGAGTCCGCCAACTTGCGTTGATATTTTTGGACTCCCTCAGTCGTACGTCTTTGCGTACATACTACCAGATTG
>CAYJMA010000065.1:0-9364 GCA_964371475.1 uncultured Rikenellaceae bacterium
CAGAGACGTACGACTGAGGGAGTACAAAGAGGCAACGCAAGTTGGCGGACTCCACTACTGTCGACTATTGGGGGGCGTCGTACGTCCGCCTTTGGTTGGTTGCTCTAAAATCTCGGAGTGTCCTCGTGGGGCGTCGGACACCCGCACTGGTTTTGTTTTGCTCTATTATGGTGATGTGCTATTAGAGTAGGTGATCAAAAGTTTTGATTTCACTTTTTCAAAAGTGAAGCCGCCGGCAGGCAGTGTTATCAATGTCAAAAAATAAAAACGGCAAGAAGGACGCTTGGGGTGGCGGCCTTCCGCAATTGGTAGTTTGTACGCTAAGACTAACCACTAAAGGTGCTATGTGCACTATGTCGAACGACGGAGGGCGGTCAGATAAGCAACGCAAGTTGCGGCCGCCACCACTGTCGACAATTGGGGGGCGTCGTTCGGCCGCATTTGATTTCCTTTTCTGTTACTTTTGTAGGGCAAAAGTAACCACACCCCTTGATCACCTACTCTAATTGTTGTCTATACCCTTCGTTGTAAAGCAAAAAAATGGAGGGAGTGCCCTATCTGAGCCCCCCCCCACATCCTTTTTCTATTCTTTTAGCAATTAACCTAAAAGTTCGAGAATCTTAATCGCTGCATCGGTTACAGATGTGCCTGGTCCAAAAATAGCAGCTGCACCACTTTTATACAGTACATCGTAGTCCTGAGCTGGTATTACACCACCCACAATTACCATAATATCCTCTCTGCCTAACTTCTTAAGCTCCTCAACAATCTGTGGCACAAGAGTCTTATGCCCTGCGGCCAACGACGATACTGCCGCTACGTGTACATCGTTCTCTACTGCCTGACGAGCAGCCTCCTCTGGTGTCTGGAACAGCGGTCCCATATCAACATCAAATCCTATGTCGGCATATCCCGTAGAGACTACCTTTGCGCCACGGTCGTGACCATCTTGCCCAAGCTTACAAATCATTATTCGTGGTTGACGACCATTGCGTTGTGCAAAGTCCGAGGCCATTTTCTGTGCCTTCTCAAAGTTTTCGTTGTCTTTCACAGCTGCGCTATATACTCCTGATATTGTACGAATTGTCGCCTTGTAACGACCTACCACTACCTCGCAAGCGTCAGATATCTCGCCAAGCGAAGCGCGAACCTTTGCAGCCTCAACTGCCAAAGCCAAAAGATTGCCGCTACCACCCTTAACACAATCTGTAATTGCCTCCAACGCTGCTTTAACTGCTGCCTCATCACGGTTTGCTCTAAGGCTGTTTAACCTCTCGATCTGAGACTGACGAACCGCCGTATTGTCCACATCCAAAATGTCAAGAGCATCCTCCTTCTCCAATCGATACTTGTTAATACCGACAATGGTCTGCTCACCGCTATCGATCTTAGCTTGGGTACGAGCCGCCGCCTCCTCAATACGCATCTTCGGAATGCCTGTCTCGATAGCTGCCGCCATACCTCCCAGCTTCTCAACCTCCTCGATGAGTGTCCACGCTTTGTGAGCTATCTCGTGAGTCAAACTCTCAACGTAATATGAACCAGCCCAAGGATCAACAGCCTTTGTAATACCGGTCTCCTCCTGCAAGTATATCTGAGTGTTACGAGCAATACGCGCCGAGAAATCTGTCGGAAGAGCAATAGCTTCGTCCAACGCGTTTGTGTGCAAAGACTGAGTATGCCCAAGTGCAGATGCCATAGCCTCGATTGCCGTACGAGCCACATTGTTGAATGGATCTTGCTCGGTTAGAGACCATCCCGATGTCTGAGAGTGAGTACGCAGTGCCAGAGATTTTTCGCTCTTCGGGTCAAACTGCTTGACGATCTTTGCCCACAGCAAACGAGCCGCTCTCATCTTAGCAATCTCCATAAAGTGATTCATACCGATTGCCCAGAAAAACGACAACCTCGGTGCAAAACTATCAATGCTCATCCCAGCATTCACTCCCGCACGCAAGTACTCCATACCGTCGGCAAGGGTATACGCAAGCTCGATGTCGCACGTAGCTCCTGCCTCTTGCATATGGTACCCTGAGATAGAAATTGAGTTGAACTTCGGCATATTCTGAGACGTATACTCAAATATATCTGCTATGATCTTCATCGAAAACTTCGGTGGATATATATACGTATTACGCACCATAAACTCCTTGAGTATGTCGTTTTGTATTGTTCCCGACAGTTGATCAAGCGTACAGCCTTGTTCAAGCCCTGCCACAATGTAGAAGGCAAGCACAGGCAGTACAGCTCCGTTCATAGTCATCGACACTGACATCTTGTCCAGAGGGATACCATCAAAGAGAACCTTCATATCCTCAACCGAGCAGATACTTACCCCTGCCTTACCCACATCGCCCACAACACGAGGATGATCTGCATCATAACCACGGTGTGTAGCGAGGTCAAAGGCCACAGATAGGCCCTTCTGCCCTGATGCCAAATTACGCTTATAGAACGCATTACTCTCTGCAGCGGTCGAAAAGCCTGCATATTGGCGAATTGTCCACGGACGCATTACATACATCGTAGAGTATGGCCCGCGAAGAAAAGGAGCTATACCTGCCGCATAATTCAAATGCTCCATACCCTCAAGATCACAGGGGGTGTACGCTCCCTTAACGGGTATCTGCTCGGGCGATAACCACTCAGCATTTACCTCACTATTTGTTGCTCCGCAGCACGATGCCGCTTGACCACTATATTTTAGTTCTGAAAAATTTGCTCTCATTATAATTTTATCTATTCAATTAAATTCCTAATTCTTTTTGGTACTCTCTTAGCGACTCAAGAACATTATCTCGTGCCGATATGAAGTGCGTGATTCCTGCCGCTTCGAGCTCTGCTCTACACTCTGGATTGCCTGCCACAACAACTATCGACTTGCCCTGCAATGCCTTTTGAGCTTCGAGTGCAACGGTGGCATAATCATCATCCGAGGCGCATAAAACCGTAATGGCAGCTCCTGCCTGTATTGCCTCGTGTGCTCCTTGCTCAACGCTACTAAAATATGTATTGTCCTGAACCTTGATCCCTGCACAAGCAAAGTAGTTGCACGCAAACTGCGCACGAGCCCTCGCAAATGCAAGTGAACCACAGGTGAGCATAAAGGCAAGTGGAGATTTCCCGCTATTGTCGGTCTTCATACGCAGCTCCTCAAATTCCACTGCCCCACGAGAAGACTTCAGTGGTGCAAAATCCTGCTTGCCACCACACCCGCAACTTCCTCCTGCACTTACCGCAGATGCTATGACCTCTTTGGTTGCCTCTTCGCTAAAGTTAGGGTATTGATTGGTGCCGAGTAGAACATCTCTACGAGTGGCTATGTTTTTTGCCTTTGCACTTGCCTTTGCTGCCACCTGCTCCTGAATCTTACCCCCCTTAAGCGCTGCTATGTATCCTCCCTCAGCCTCAACGCCTTTGAACAACTCCCAAGCCTTGGTTGCAAGAAGATCGGTAAGCGTCTCAATATAGTATGAACCGCCTGCAGGGTCAACAACCTGCTCCAAGTGACTCTCCTCCTTTAGCAATATCTGAGTATTCCTCGCTATGCGAGACGAAAACTCGGATGCTGGTGCATAACTGTGATCAAAGGGCAATACCTCGATAGAGTCAACCCCTGCAATCGCTGCACTCATAGACTCGGTCGTTCCGCGTAGCATATTAACGTATGGATCATATATTGTTTGGTTCCACGCCGATGTAATGGCGTGCACCTTTGCCTTTGAGGCGCAACCACACTTTGCCTCATACTGCGAGACAACTGTTGCCCACATCATTCTCAGCGCACGAAACTTCGCAATCTCCATAAAGTAGTTCACACCCACGGGCATCACAAAGCGAATGCTACAAGCTATCTGATCAATGGTTAGCCCTCCTTCTATCCCCTTTAGTAGGTAGTCGTGTGCCATATTTAGGCTAAAGGCGAGTTGTTGTGCAACATCAGCTCCGCAGTCATCAAAGAGCACTCCGCCGACAGACACAAACCGCAATCCACTATACTCCTCTGCCTTCTTGACCAACTCCACAATACGCGTGAAACATTTGCCCTCACTACACATTGCACCCTTCTTCGAGGCGTGCTTAATGGGATCAATGCCAAACGATGCCTTTACACCATCGCTTGCCACTCCCTTAGCCTTAAGCATATCTACAAAGAGGTCTGCAACGAGCGCTACCGAGCAACCTGTAAATGACAGTTCGCACGCACTGAGCTCAATACCTGCAAGTAGTTTTTCGAGATCACCAGCCGAAAACTCCTTGCCTTTGACCTCAAAGTTAATCATCTCTGCGCCACGCATCAGGTAATCTAGCGCAAGAGTGTTTGCCTCCGCTGGGGCAGACACCACCACTGTTTGACATACCTTCCAGTGATTTGTTGCCTTTGTGCCTCGTACATACGGAAATTCACCAGCCTCGGCACCAAGAAATTTGATCTTTTGTAGGTCCTCTGCTCGATAGTACGGGCGAACAGAAAAGCCCTCAAGAGACTTGTACACAAGTTTCTTGTCGTAGTCTGCTCCCTTAAGGTCTTTGGCGATAACCTCTTCCCACTGCTGGGTGGAAACCTCTGGAAATTCGCCCATTAGCTTTGTTTTCTCTCTCATAGTTTTGGGTGTATTTAATTTTCTTTACTTTTATGCATTCATTAACACTATCATCTCATAAGCCACAAAGTTAGAAACTTTTTCTCGAAATTTAGCACATTTCCCCTCTAAAATTTACAGAGCTCAAAATTCATAAATCTTTTGCAAAAAAGCACTTTAACTCTTAGAGAATGGTTGGAATAGATAATTTTTTGTATATTTGTGATGTGCAATCTTCATTATTGTTAAAAAACTAAAAAGATATGAAGCTAAAAGTATTTTTTATCGCTCTATCCCTGGGATATGCATTAAACTGCGCATCTGCACAGGATAATACGGGTGAGATTAGGGACAATCAAAGCTCAAAGAGTGCAACCTCTGAAAAGCTTACGGCTAAGGAAAAGCGCGCGGCTGCAAAGAGAGCCAAAGCTGCGAAAAATAGCCCAAATAATACTAAAGTAGTCGGAAACTCCCACTACGATGCTGCTGAATTGCTCTATACTACGCTTATGGAAGAATCGAGCTCACTTCAATATGAAATCGATATGCTTTCTCTCGAAAAACAATCTGCAAGTAATTCCAAAAAGAAACGTATAGATAAAAAAATTAAAGCAATTGAGAGAGAACTTGCCACTGTTAATCGCAAGATGGAGAGCTATCCTCCCCATATCAAAGATCCGAATTACACCGAACCAACCACAAAACGAGATGCCTTTATGGCGGAGCTGGATGCTAAGATAGAGTCTCGAATTGCAGAGGTTGACCCCTTTGCGGGTAAGATCTCTGAGGATCAAGAGCTTGAGACTGTGTACAGAGAATACCTTGCCGAGGCAGGATATCAAGGCGTTGATGGTGATCCCAATAAGTTGGTCTATCGAGTGATGATTGCAATTACTCGTGAGCCAATACCACAAAGCTCGTTTGAGGGTATGGTAAACATCCTTGAACAGAAAAATCCTAATGGCACGTATGTCTACTATCAAGGAGAATACAGTAGTGTGGAGATGGCAGAGGTCGCCTGCACAAAAATATTAGCCGACAAAAAATTCAGAGACTCGTTTGTTGTTGCTATGCGTGGAACGCAGAGAGTGCCAATGAAATAGAGGGCAGTTTCTCTCTCGTCCTACTCGATCAACTATTGAGTACACAGTGCAAGTGGCAGGATCTGCGGGGTGAACTCTCCTGACACCTTTCTCACAGCGTTCTTTATCCTCGTTTTAAGTTTGAGAAGAACGAGATAGTGCAAATTTTTATGGATGAGGTGTATGGTATATTAAAAAAAGTGCTATATTTGCGGGGGTGTTATGGGGTGTTGTGAAGCACCTCGGCTTTTTTATTTAGTATAGACTGAAATTAGGAGTAAGGTTAAGTATATGTATTGCGCAGATAAGATAGAGAAGTTTTTAAGCTACTTTGGTGCCAGTGAGCGAGTTGCAATCATCTCGCACACTAACCCTGATGGCGATGCCATCGGATCTGGACTCGCTATGCTCAAAGCACTCAGAAAGTTAGATAGCTCAAAGAGCGTGCGATTCTTCACTCCCAACGATATGTCTACATCACTTAGATACATTGATAGTGCTCGCGATACGGAGGTTTTTATGCAGTCGACCAACGAATATAGAGCATATATTGCCGCAAGTGATCTAATCATAATAGTCGATCTCAACGATACTAACCGTTTGGAGGTAATGTCCGAGTCTCTGGAGTGCAATATCACTGCTCCACGTATTCTTATCGACCATCACGTTGCACCACCTAAGTATGACTTGTCATTTCACAGTACAGATGTAGCTGCAACTGCAGTGCTGGTCTACGGTCTGATAAAGGCAATTGGAGTGGAGATAGACAGCGATATAGCAGTCCCACTATATGCGGCAATGATGACAGATACGGGATGCTTTTCATTTGGACATCTTACTCCCGAATTGTACCGCGCTGTGGCTGAACTGGTCGAAAGTGGAATTAACCCACAACAGATTAACTACAACTTGCTGAATCAACAGAGCGAAGATAGAATCCGAATGACTGGTTATCTCATCGAGGAAAAGATGACAGTGATCAAAGAACACAGTGCAGCTTATGTGACGCTCACGATGGAAGAAAAAACGCGTTTTAACCACCAGATTGGAGACACCGAAGGAGTTGTCAATATTCCGCTCACGATCAAAGGAGTTGACTTTAGCGCACTTTTGATAGAGAATCGCGACCATATAAAACTCTCTTTGCGTTCGGTTGGATCTGGAGTGGATGTGAACAAAATATGTAGGGAGCACTTCAATGGTGGAGGGCATACAAATGCAGCTGGTGGAAAGTTCTTTGGCACCCTCGAAGAAGCAACAACGAAGATAAACCAAATAATAGAACAATTATAAACAAATCAAGCCCATAATGAGCCGTGGGTAAATAACTTTACTAAAACCAAAAAAACTTAAAACTATGAAAAAAATCATCCTATCACTTCTTGCACTTTTCGCAGTTGTTCTTGTATCTTGCGGTGGCAAATCTATGCTTGCAGAACTTAACAAACAAGTAGACGCTACAAAAGCTAAAATCGAAAGCGCAACAACTATTGAAGAAGTAAACAAATATCTTCAAGCTCACTCAGCAGAGGCTGCAGAATTAGCTAAAGCTTGCGAAGCAGAAGGTATGGTACTTACTCAAGACGAACTAAAAGCATATACTGAGCACTCTCAAACACTTACCAAATTGGCTACTGAGAAGATCAAAGCTCTTGGTGAGGCAGCACCATCTTTCCCAACAGAAGAAGAAGTAGCAGCAGCAGAAGCAGCAGCAGAAGCTAATAGCTAGTAATTCTACGGAAAGGAAACCTATAATAATCTTAAATACTTTTAGGCTCTAAAGTATTTAAGAAAAAAAGGAGACAGTAAAACTCTATTGATAATAGAGTTTTACTGTCTCCTTTTTATATGCCTTTTTTTGCGGTATAAATATTTTATTATAACTTTGTGAGTTGTTTATTATATGACTTTTAAGAAGAGAAAATTATGGTTAAAGTACTTCCCGTTTCTACCAAAAAAGAACTTAAGAAATTTATACGTTTTAAGAACAATTTGTATAAGGGCCACAAATATGCTATTCCTGTATTGGAAATCGATGAGCTATCTACACTCACACCGTCTAAGAATCCAGCAAGTGAGTTTTGTCAGTGGCAGTGTTTTTTGGCCTACAACCAGAAGGGTAAGATAGTAGGCAGAATATGTGCCATACTCAACAATCGAGCTGTTGAGACGTGGGGTAAAAGGGAGGGTCGTTTTAGTTTTTTTGACTTTATCGAGGATATAGAAGTAGCAGGTGCTCTTTTAGATGTAGCAAAAAGGTGGGTCAAGGAGCGAGGAATGGAGAGCATTATCGGTCCTATGGGTTTTACGAATATGGATGAAGAGGGTATGCTTGTTGAGGGTTACCAGGAGCTTGGAACTAAGGCTACGCTATACAACTATGCGTACTACAATGACTTTATGGAGCAACTGGGTTGGAAGAAATCTGCAGATTGGGTAGAGTTCAGAATTAAGATTCCAGAGACTATGCCCGATAAAATAGTTAGACTTGCCTCGATTGTAGAGCAGAAGTACGATTTGCGTACGGTTAAGTGCAAGAATACCAAAGAGATGGTTGATCAGGGCTGGGGTACAAAGATATTTGATTTGATCAACAAGGAGTACGCAAAGCTATATGGCTATAACTCTATGACCCAACATCAGATTGATCACTATGTAAAGATGTATCTACCTGTTGCACGCATCGAACTTATTGCAATGGTAGCAGATAGGAGCGATAATCTTATAGGTTTTGGTATTTCTCTTCCGTCTCTTAGTAGGGCACTACAAAAATCAAAGGGTAGGATATTACCATTTGGTTGGTTTCACCTTCTTAGGGCTCTAAAGGGTAAAAAGTCAGAGACAATTGACCTGATGTTAATTGCCGTCGATGGTGCATATCAAAATAAAGGTGTAACCTCTCTTATAATGCGAGAGGTGATCAGCGGTATGCAGAATATGGAGGGCAAGTGGGCTGAGAGTAATCCTGAGCTTGAGGTCAATGAGACGATGCATCGCCAGTGGGATATCTTTGAGCATCGTCAGCACCGTCGTAGGCGTTGCTACACTCTGCCGTTAGAATAGTGTTCAGTGTCGATGTTTAAAGTAGTTGCCGAATAATTCTATATGGGCGTTTATTTTGACAAAGCATAAAGATGTGGGAGGCTCGTAGTGCGTCTACCTTGTGTTAGTTTGTTCTAAAGGTTTCGGAGTGGGCGACTTAGTGCATCGGGAATCATAGAGTAGGTGATCAAAAGTTTTGATTTCACTTTTTCAAAAGTGAAGCCGCCGGCAGGCAGTGTTAGCTTTGTCAAAGAATAAAAAAAGCAAAAAGGACGCCAGTGGGATTCGCAAAATGAGCGAAGCGTGATTTTGCGGAGGCCACCGGGGGTGGCGGCCTTCCGCAATAGGTAGTTTACCCTAAAATCTGTGATAAAAAAACAGCCAAAAAAGTGGCCGACCGTCCGCATTGAGTTAGTTTGCTCTGAGATCAGAAATGTGAAAAAAAGCAAAAAGGTCGCCAGTGAACTACGCAAAAGGAGCGGTGAGCGATTTTGCGGAGGTCGCATGGGGTGGCGACCGTCCGCAATTTGGTTTATTGCACAGTCGTACGTCCACCTTGGATTGGTTGCTCTAAAATCAGTGGTAAAAAAACAGCCAAAAAAGTGGCGACCGTCCGCAATTGGTAGTGTGCTCTAAAAGTTTCAGAGTCGAACGACT
>CAYJMA010000066.1:0-9305 GCA_964371475.1 uncultured Rikenellaceae bacterium
CAAGTTGCGGCCGCCACCACTGTCGACAATTGGGGGGCGTCGTTCGGCCGCATTTTGTTGGTTGCTCTAAAATCAGCTAAAAAAGTGGCGACCGTCCGCAATTTGGCAGTTTGCACGCAGAGATGTACGACTGAGGGAGTTTAAAGAGGCAACGCAAGTTGGCGGACTCCACCACTGTCGACAATTGGGGGGGAGTCGTACGCCCGCATTTGATTAATTTGTTATCTTAATAGCCACTACCGCCTAAACAATAAACAAACAGTGGAGATACTCAAGCTTTGAAACAGCTCGGATACTATCTACCCTTCCACAATTCTCAATGCACAATCAAAAAATCATACAAATAAAATCCTGAAAACATCATCAAGAAGATTCAAAAACAACCTTCTCCTTGAACCTCTGGGCTGATATAACTGCTTTAATAATCTACCTTAAAATGCCAACAGTTGACGGAAATCCATAAAGCCGTAACCCATAATCGTAGCAATGATCACGAGAATAAGCACAACTGCTTCGATGATTGGACGCAACAGGCGATTGTCAAAAATCCCCGTTCTCCTCCACCTGATAAATCGTATAACAAAACCTATCCCTAAGATAAGAATTAAAATGTAGTTGAGCATCATACCCTGCATAAATTCGTGCATAGTCTTAATATTTTGTCTTTAGAAATTGTGAAAAATTCTCAACCTTAACAACCTGATCTATTGGAAGAAGGTAGAGCGTGTCTGCATTCGCCTTGTTTTTATATGGAATCGTAATTCGCAACTTCTTTCCCTCTTCTGCTGGAACAATCTCCAAGAAACCAGTGCGAAAAGATAGTTTATCCCCGCTGCTCGATTGACAAAGATAGAGAAGCTCCCCCTCCATCTTCTCATAGTTTGCCGAGATGATTGCCACTGTGCGACTTGCCGAATTATAGAGAATCGCATAGTTATAGACCGTAGTCGATGTCAGACCATCTTTGAAGTGGTAGCCGTATATTGGAGAGTAACCATCGGTAGACTCCATACACGTATCTGCAACTGCCACCATTTTGTTTTGCGATTCAAGGCTCTGTTCCGCAGTGGCATACCCAACGATGCCAAAGTATGATAAAATTTTCTTCAGCATAACTTATGCGCGTTCTACAGGCTCGTCACTCTGCTCCTTCTCACCATCACCGCGACCGCTTCTCAGCACATAGTAAGCTATGACAGCTCCTATGACCAGTAGCAATACCAATTTTCCACCTATCCTATTCCAAAACGACAGCGAAGGCATATCCTCAATCTCAATGCCAAGCTCTTCACGTAGATAGGGTAGATCCTCTGCTGTAATCTCCATACCGTCGATCGAGAGGTTGTACTCATTATATAGCGCATAGGTTGTTTCGCCATAGTTCCATATCGGCACACCCATAATTGATAACTGATCGAAGACAATGCCAAAGTTCTTGAAACTCTGGTTCTCAACCTTAAATGGCTCCTCAAAGGCGTGAATACTCTGCGTGGTTGGACCGTTGCTATATACGATGTTTAGTCTTGCTTGAGACTCCTGAGCAGTGAATGTCATTGTAGCCATCGCTATGATGACTGCGAGTAGAAGTTTTTTCATACGTTTTGTGTAGTTAATTTATGTTGTTTGATGCCACAAAGGTAGATCTTTTTTCTTTGTATCACAAATCTAATTGCGCACATTTCGCCAAAGAGCATACCCCCCCTTACTTAACCATAGATCATACATCCAAAGGAAAAAGGGCTGCCCTATAATAGGCAACCCCTTTTTCTTCTATTTTATGCTATGATTTTAGCTCAATTATAGCGGACTATAACAAAGCGTTGGTGGCACGTACAGCCTCTGCGCTCTTTTCAAACAACGCCTTTTCCTCAGCCGTAAGGTCAAGTTCCAATATTTTTTCCACGCCGTTCTTACCGATAACAGCAGGTACTCCAATACATATATCGTTTTGACCATACTCGCCCTCAAGGAAGCAGCACGAAGCAACAACCTTCTTTTGATCGTGTAGGATGCTCTCCACAACGTATGCCGCAGCAGCACCAGGTGCATACCACGCCGAGGTGCCGAGCAGTTTGGTAAGCGTAGCTCCACCAACCATAGTATCTGCAACTACACCGTCAAGAACCTCTTTGCTTGCCATCGACGTAACCGGAATACTCTTGTATCCAGCCTTGCCAATCAGTGGAATCATTGTAGTGTCTCCGTGCCCTCCGATCACCATAGCCTCAACCTCGTTGCTGTTCACTCCGAGAGCTTTGCTCAAGTAGCACTTAAACCGTGCAGTATCGAGCGCACCACCCATACCAAAGAGTTGGTTTTTGGGCAGTCCTGTTGCTTTAAGCGCAAGATATGTCATTGTGTCCATAGGGTTCGACACGATAAGGAACACAGCCTTTGGAGAGTGCTTAAGACACTCCGTAACAACTGACTTTACGATCTCTGCGTTAGTTCCAATAAGCTCTTCGCGAGTCATCCCCGGTTTGCGAGGTATGCCCGAAGTGACTACCACTACATCTGAGTTTGCAGTAGCGGCATAATCTCCCGTTACACCAGTGATTTTAGTGTCGAAATCCATAAGAGTCGCACACTGAAAAATATCGAGAATCTTACCCTCGGCAAATCCCTCTTTGATGTCAAGTAGCACAAGTTCGCTACATACCTGGCGCGTTGCCAACACATTTGCACAAGTAGCACCTACGTTACCTGCACCTACAACAGTTACTTTCATTTTCTTATCAAATTTATTGTTAGTTAAATATTATATAATTGCTTTATATGCTTCGGCGTCCATAAGCCCCGCTACCTCAGCCTCATCTGTCATCTCCACTTTGATAATCCACCCCTCTCCGTATGGATCAGAGTTGGTAAGTTCTGGATTGTCGGCAAGAGCTTCATTAAACTCAATAACCTTGCCGCTAACTGGCATAAAGGCATCAGATACGGTTTTAACCGCTTCGATCGTGCCAAATACTTCGTCTTGACTAAGCGTTTCGCCTTCGGTGGCAACGTCTACAAAGACGATATCTCCGAGCTGACTCTGCGCAAAATCTGTAATACCAATTGTTGCAACGTTGCCCTCGGTGCGTACCCATTCGTGGTCTTTTGAGTAGCGTAGATCCTTTGGAATATTCATTTTCTTTGAGTTTTTAGTGTATAAATGTAATAAATTTCGATGTCAAAGGTATATCTTTTTTTGTTATTTTCATAACACTAAAAAACTTTTTTTGATACTAAATTATTGAGAAAAATTTGTAATTTTGCGCTATTGTATGAATTAAAAATTAAGAAGACTAAAAAAAGATGGTAGATGTAGTTCTTGGGCTCCAGTGGGGCGATGAGGGTAAGGGCAAGGTGGTTGATGTGTTGACGCCGAGCTATAATGTAATAGCGCGATTTCAGGGCGGTCCCAACGCTGGGCACTCTCTGCATTTTGATGGCAAGTGCTATGTTCTGCACACTATTCCAAGTGGTGTTTTCCGCCACGGTGCAATAAATCTCATAGGTAGTGGCGTTGTGATCGACCCTGTTATTTTCATCAAGGAGGTTGAGGGTCTGCTCAGTAGCGGAGTCGATGTTGTGGGGTCGCTGAAGATTGCTAAAAAGGCTCACCTTATTCTCCCAACGCACAGAGCTCTCGATGCTCAGAGCGAGGCGGCAAAGGGTAAAGATAAGATCGGGTCAACGCTCAAAGGAATTGGACCAACGTATATGGACAAAACTGGGCGTAATGGGCTCAGAGTAGGCGATATTCTTGCCTCGGACTTTATGCAAAGGTATGAAAAGCTAAAGAATAAACACCTTGGAATACTTGGAGATTTCGAGTTTGACTTCTCACAATACGAAATAGAGTGGCTTGCAGCAGTTGAGCAACTACGCAGGTTCGATATCGTGGAGTGTGAATACACAGTTAATGAATATTTGATGGCGGGTAAGTCTATATTGGCAGAGGGTGCTCAAGGTTCGCTTCTCGATGTGGACTTTGGCAGCTATCCATTTGTTACCTCCTCCTCTACGGTATGTGCAGGAGCTTGTACGGGACTTGGCATATCGCCCAAGAAGATTGGCGAGGTCTATGGTATATTCAAGGCCTATTGTACCAGAGTTGGCAGTGGTCCATTTCCAACAGAGCTCTTTGACGAGGTGGGAGACAAGCTGTGTGAGGTGGGGCGCGAGTATGGCTCTACCACAGGTCGTAAGCGTAGGTGCGGATGGCTTGACCTCGTAGCGCTTCGCTACTCGGTGATAATCAACGGAGTGACCGAGCTCATTATGATGAAGAGTGATGTGCTCAACGATTTTGAACAAATTGAGGTATGTACGGACTATCTTATCGATGGGCAAACCACCCAAGAGTTCCCCTTTGATAACTGTGCCGAGATCACTCCTCTGTACAAAACATTTAAGGGCTGGAACTGTAATATTAATGATATACGTAACTATGACGACTTCCCTGGCGAGTTTAAGACCTATGTAGAGTTTATCGAGAGTTATGTTGGCGTAGGGGTGAAGATCGTGAGTGTTGGCCCCGATAGAGAGGAGACTATCATACGGTAGTCGATAGAGCAGAAAATGGAGAGGAAGATAATAAGCGATAGGATTGCATCTGGGGTAATGCTTAGTTGCACTATTGTGCTTATTCTTCTGGTTGTGGTTATCGGTGGAGGTCTTATTGTTAAGAGCCAGCCACTTTTTGCGGACCATTCTCTGTGGGAGTTGCTTTTTTCTTCACAGTGGCGTCCAAATAGTGAGCAGTTTGGCTTTTTGCCATTTATTTTAGCCACGGTTTGGGTTACCGTCATTGCCCTTGTGTGGACAGTCCCTATTGGACTTTTGACAGCGATTTTCTTGTCGTGGGGCGCAAAGAAGTGGTTGCGTAAGGTGGTCTATCCGGTGTTGGACATTCTTGCAGGATTGCCCAGTGTGGTGTATGGTGTTTGGGGTATTTTGGTAGTTGTGCCTTGGGTTTCGGATTGGTTGGCTCCGCGCTTTGTGGACTACTCCACGGGGTATACACTGCTTACAGCAGGTATTGTACTCGGTATTATGGTTTTGCCGCTTATGGTGAGTCTATTTGTGGAGCTCTTTACCACCACGCCCAAGGAGCTTCGCGAGGCATCGCTTTCGCTTGGTGCGACCGAGTGGCAAACCACCAAGAAGGTGCTATTGAAGCGAAACTTTCCGGGGATTTTGGCAGTGATAACGCTCTGTTTGTCCAGAGCAATGGGCGAGACCATTGCGGTGTTGATGCTGTGTGGCAACATTGTTCAGATACCGAGCGGCCCACTTGATGGTGGATATCCAATTCCTGCACTCATAGCAAACAACTATGGCGAGATGATGAGCATACCGCTCTACGATAGTGCGTTGATGTTTGCAGCGCTACTATTGTTTGTTATAGTTTTGATATTTAATGTAGTGTCGAGGATCATACTCAAGAAGATAACGGTTCATTAGAGATAAGGAGATTATGGCGAGATTTAAGTTCATAGAGCAGCGTATTGCAAAGGTTTTTATGGTTGCCTCTGCGGTACTACTTTTTTTCTTTGTAGGATCGATTCTCTACACTATTGTCAAGCAGGGTTGGGATTCTATGACCCTTGGTATGATCACGGAGCTGCCAGGTGGGGAGTTCTATATGGGTGATGAGGGTGGACTGCTCAACGCAATAGTTGGATCGTTGTTGATTGTGGGCGCTTCGACGGTGTTGGGGCTTTTGGTGAGTATTCCTGTGGTCTTCTATCTCAACGTCTACCTCAGCGCAAAGAGTAAGTTTGGTTATGCTGTTCGTCTATGTTTTGACATTCTTTTTGGTGTTCCGAGCATAGTTTATGGAGCCTTTGCATATATGGTAATCATTGCACTTGGTATGCGAACATCTTTGTTGGGTGGTATAATCGTTATTACGTTACTGATTATTCCGATTTTTGTTCGTTCCATTGACGAGGTCGCCAGAACTATGCCTCGTGATATACTGAGCTCGACGCTATCGCTCGGAGCAACACGTCTTCAAAGCATCGGGGTGCTGATCCGCCAGATACTACCTGGCATTGCCACGGCAACTCTTTTGTCAATAGGCAGGGCAATAGGCGATGCAGCAGCAGTTATGTTTACGGCAGGCTATACCGATAGCATTCCCTCATCACTGAGTCAGCCAGCGGCAACTCTACCCCTTGCCGTATTTTTTCAGCTCTCAAGCCCAATGCCCGAAGTGCAAGACAGAGCATATGCCGCAGCGCTATTGCTCACAATCATAGTGCTAATACTTAGCCTCGGGGGTAGAGTAATAACAAATAGTTTTTCAAGAAATAGATTGAAGTAGGATATTATGGGAGATGTAAAGAGGGGGGCTTATCGTCCCAATCAGAAGTTTAGAAAGGGTGAACGCCCAGAGGCATCGATAGAGCTGCGCAATTACAGCGTATCTATTGACGGCTCTCCAATTCTAAAGAGTTGTTCGTTGAAGATTCCCGACAAGCAGATAACCTGTATTATCGGGCCTTCGGGGTGCGGTAAGTCGACAATGCTTAGGAGCTTCAATCGTATGATAGATTACACAGACGGGGTTAAGATCTCTGGAGAGTTGCTCGTCGACGGCGGAGATATCTTTGGCAGTGCCGTGGAGTTGACCACCTTGCGCCGAAAGATGGGTTTGCTATCTCAGCGTCCTTGCCCACTACCGATGTCTATATTTGATAATGTAGCGTATGGATGCAGAATACACGGGATTCACAACCGTCGAAAGTTGAGAATGATCGTGGAGTACTATTTGCGTGCAGCCGGTTTGTGGGATGAGGTGAGCGATAGGCTTCACTCTCCTGCAAGTAAGCTGTCGATAGGTCAACAGCAACGCCTATGCTTGGCTCGCGGTTTGGCAGTAGAGCCACACTTTATCCTTGCAGACGAGGCTACCTCGGCTCTCGACCCTATTTCGAGTAAGACCATAGAGGAGCTGTTTCTAAAACTCAAGCAAGAGTATGCCATAGTGATGGTCACGCATACGCTTCGACAAGCTCTAAGAATTGCGGATTACGTGGTCTTTATGTATATGGGCGAGGTCATCGAAGCGGGCGATGCCAAAGAGATATTCGAGAATCCGAAGAATGAATTAACAAAAAAATACCTTTCGGGGGCATTTTCTTAAAAATCAAACGATGAATTATAACTTAACACACCTAAAGGAATTAGAGGCAGAATCTATTTATGTATTGCGTGAGGTCGCCTCTCAGTTTGAACGTCCGATGTTGCTATTCTCCGGCGGCAAGGACTCTATTGTAATGACACACCTGGCATACAAAGCATTCTATCCTGCGAAGATACCCTTTCCGTTGTTGCACATTGACACGGGCCACAACTTTGCAGAGACCATCGAGTATAGAGATGCTATGGCAGCAAAGCTCGGAGCGGAACTTATTGTAGGTTCGGTTCAGAAGAGCATCGATGATGGTCGAGTTGTTGAGGAGAAGGGCTATAATGCCTCTCGCAATAAGTTGCAGACCACCACTCTTCTCGATACACTTGAGCAGTACAAGGTAGATTGTGCATTGGGAGGTGCAAGGCGTGACGAAGAGAAGGCTCGTGCCAAGGAGAGGTTCTTCTCGCACCGTGATGAGTTTGGGCAGTGGGACCCCAAAAATCAAAGACCAGAGTTGTGGAATATTTTTAATGGTAGGAAGAACCCAGGTGAGCACTTCAGAGTATTTCCGATCTCGAACTGGACAGAGATGGATGTATGGCAATATATCTTGCTTGAGGATATCGAGATGCCGTCTATTTATTATACTCACGAGCGGGATGTATTTTTGCGTGACGGGCAGTGGCTGGCAGCCGAGGAGTGTATGACGTTGAAAGATAGTGAGGTGGTTGAGAGAAAGCGGGTTCGTTGTCGCACCATTGGAGATATATCCTGCACGGGTCTTGCCCTGAGTGAAGCTAACACGCTTGAGGATATAATAAACGAGATTGCCGCATCGAGGGTAACTGAAAGGGGTAGTCGCGCTGATGATAAGCGTTCGGAGGCAGCAATGGAGGATAGAAAGAAGGAGGGATATTTTTAGTTTTTATTCTGTGCTATAAGAGGGCATAGGTACAGTTATGAGATATGCAATTATAGGTTACGGCAAGATGGGTCGTGAGGTTGAGGCAGTTGTGAAGAGCAGGGGGGGAGAAGTTGTCAAAGTTTTTGACATTGATTGTGCAGAGGAGTTGAGTGTTGAATCTCTACGAGGTGTAGATGTTGCCATTGAGTTTTCATCGCCGGAGGCTGCGCTGCGCAATGTTGAGTTGTGTTTACGCGCTGGAGTGCCGGTTGTTTGTGGTACAACGGGGTGGAGAGTTTCCGAGGCGCAGGAGTTGTGCAAGGAGGTCGGAGGTAGGATGCTTTGGTCGTCGAACTTTTCGATAGGGGTGAATCTTCTCTTTAGGATCAATAGGCAGTTATCAGCACTTATGGATAGATACTCGAATTATGATGTTACGATAAGCGAGGTTCACCACACCGAGAAGAGGGATGCTCCGAGTGGTACAGCCATAACTCTTGCCGAGGGTATTTTGGATGGTGTTGAGCGAAAGGAGCGTTGGGTTTTGGGGTCAACTTGTGAGTCAGGTGAGTTGGGGGTTGCATCTTTGAGGCGTTCTGTGGTACCGGGAACACACAGTGTTGTGTGGGAGAGCGAGGTAGATTCCATAGAGTTAAAGCACACGGCAAAGAGTAGATCTGGCTTTGCAGTGGGTGCTGTAATGGCGGCAGAGTTTTTGTGTACGGCAAAGGAGGGAGTATATACCATTGACGATCTATTTGAGTAGATGGAAGACTAAAGCTGCGATTAGGATTTTTCAATGCCTATTTTTTTCTATTCGAGCATATTCTATTCTTCAATGGGTTTGTAGAATCTTGTTATTGGCACTTCATCGGCTCTGTTGTTGCTATTTTCGGGGCAAATTTTACGGAGTAAACCATCAGTTTCTGAGAGGTTTTTACTTACGGCGAGCGATTTTTTTGTATTTTTGGTTTTATAACAAGCTAATCAAATGCGGCCGAACGACGCCCCCCAATTGTCGACAGTGGTGGCGGCCGCAACTTGCGTTGCTTATCTGACCGCCCTCCGTCGTTCGACTCTGAGACTTTTAGAGCAACCAACCAAAGGCGGACGTACGACTCCCCCCAATAGTGAACAGTGGTGGAGTCCGCCAACTTCGTTGCCATCCTCCCTCAGTCGTAAGTCTCTGCGTGCAAACTGTCAAATTGCGGACTGTCGCCACCCCGAGCGACCGTCTTGATTTTTTTATTTTTTGACATTGATAACACT
>CAYJMA010000067.1:0-9269 GCA_964371475.1 uncultured Rikenellaceae bacterium
TGACTACCTACTCTAATAGCACATCACCATAACAGAGCAAAAAAAACATATGCGGGTGTCCAACACCCCACGAGGACACCCGCTAACATTGCCTGCCCACAGCGTCGTTTTGAGAAAGCGAACAGAGCGCCTACACGCTACTCAACATAAACTCAATACCCTGAAATAAAAACTATTTATGAAATACTCTTATACCGCTGTCAAGAAGATGTAAGTACACCACGCCGTGGATATGATGAATCTTCTTTACGAGATGGACTAACAAGAGTGTCTCTTGCAGGTAACGTATCTACACTTGTTGAGTCTTTTTTGAGCTCTACTGACATCTGACCCCGTGGTCGCCTAAAGACCCACTGTGTAAACTCTCCATCGGCCTCAAAGCCATAACCTATGTGCTCGCCCTTACCCTCAACAACTCTAACAAGTGTGTCGGAATAGATCTTATCGAGCTTCTCATTCCACCACAACTTCTCCGTATAGAGAGTCCTATCACCCTTGTGATTTATCGCTATGACATTTCCACGAGCCTCCCACAACTTCTGAGGCTCTATATACTTAGCATAATCTGCTCGTATCTCGCTCTCGATCTCCCGCGTACTGTCATTGTACGTCTTTACCTCAATACCCTTTCTAAACTCTATAAAAGGCTCCTCTGCAAGCTCATAGTGCTCAAGTAGTGGTGTTGTCATACGATAGGTCAAAACTCCATCCTTTGTCTCAGAACTGTTTAGATTATGAGATATCTGAGTAGGCTCGGTCTCTGGATCTGATATTCGAGGATCGACTTCAGATATACCGCATCCTACAAAAGTCATTAAGCCGAAAACAGAGGGAACGACAAGCCCCCTCTGTATGTTAGATAGTTTTATCATTGTTACTATTTTCTCTCCCTAACCGAGGTAGTGCCACTCAACCATCCGCAACGAACAGTGTAGCTATCCCCCGGACTTAGACCACGCATAAATGTCTCTTCTACTGTTGGAAAATTAGAAGAATATCTTGAGATAAGTCTATTGATTTTGTCTGTTTGTGTCTGATCTCCCTCAAACTTACTTCTGGCACGAGCGTAAGCATCAACTACGAGCCAATATGCTGCCTGCTGCTCAAATCCTGAACAACCTGCCGCACCTCCCTCATATGCACTGGCAAGGAAAAGGTATCCATACCCACTATCTGGTGAGAGTGAGATTAATTGGCGAGAGAAGTTCGCTGCTGAACTGTACTGCTTTCCACTCAGAGCTGCACTTGTGGCAAGGGTTAACATCTTTATCTTATCTTCGGTATTGGTAGTGCCGTCGATTGCCGTATTAAAATATTGTACAGCCTTTGCATACTCTCCCTTGTTTTCGTAGATACTTCCGAGCATAGCGGCAAGTTCAGGGGTGGGGTCAATGTTATAGTATTTTTCGGTCAGAGCGAGTTGGAAATCTGAGCTACACTTACTGCGCTGGAACATACCAAGAATTTTCCTTACAAGATCTGCATTGTTAGGATCTGCTTCATACTGTGGGCGGAAGATAGTCTCTATATTTTCGCAAGATGCCGCGCCGCTTCCTGCAAAGATATTAGATATGATAGAGAGTGCCTGTTCATCTTCTTCTGTCTTTGAACCTTGTTCGAGTATAGAGGCTATAAACTCAAAGTCTTCGATATACTCCTCGGGGCTAATATCATCGAGCTTGAAGCTCTCGGTTAGCGAATTAAAGAATACTACACACATCTCTGGGTCTACCTCGTGGCGACTTGTGTTGAGAGCCTCTCTAAACAGTTCAAATGCGCGTTCTCTGTCCATTGGGTTATTTTCGTTGAAAATAAGTGCCTTCTGAGCGTGCAGATAGTGCTTACCGTACTTTGCGTGATCGCCAAAGTGCTCAATTCGCAAATCGAGGAGGTAGAGCATACTATCGAGGTAAAGCATACGTTCTTGCTTGGTTGTCGCACGTGCCATCTTTATACGATAGATATCGCCTCCTTGGATATATACGTTTAGTGAGGCTTTGGGGCAGTTCTCTATAACCTGGTGCATATACTTCAGAGCATCATTATATGCCTTGGTTTTGTAGGCATCTGAAAAGTAGTTAACTGTCTTGATGTTCTCTTTTCTTTGCTCTGGGGTATCTCCAAATTTCGCATAGCGAGGATCGCTAAAGTCTTGTGCTGATAGGCTTAGAGTACTAACTATTAGTCCTGCTAAGAGTAAGAATAATTTTTTCATAACTTATTTGTTTTTTATTATTTGCCTCTGATTTGAATATTCGCTCTATTTTGCGCTTTAGTCGAATTTACGCTTTACGAACCACATATCGTCGCCTCCAAAGAACGAAAATCCGATAAAGACCTTAAAGTAATTTTCAGTTAGAACCTGGGCATTTGCACTTCTGCTGCCATATTCAAAACCGAGGTTTAGCGCTGAGAAATTCCTGCTTCGAAGTGGCATATCAACACCGAGGGTTACTGCCCAATCTCGCAACTGATTATCGTTTCTCACCAAATAGGAGGTTGCATACCGACCGCCGACTTTATAGGTTAGCCTTGAAAAAAACGATCGAAGACTAAGTCTATTGGGGGTGTATTGTGCTCCAAAGCGGTAGTCATTGATTGCTCCAAGAGTGATATCGCCGGTGGTGGCAAAGGCTCCTTCCCAGTTCTGGTGGATATAATCAAAACCTATGCCCAATTTGCTATTGTTGAAGTATATACCTCCCGCTATTTTGGCTGGAATGGTGGCATTGAACTCACCTTGGCTAAAGGCCACAGTGTCGTATAGTACTCCATCGGTCGTATAACTAATTAAGGTCTGCTCCAATGAGCTATTGCTCTTGAATGAGTACGTAGCACCAAAGGTGAGGTGATCATCATTGCCGACGCGAATCTGGTACTGCCCTCCTAAAGTGAAGCGTAACTTGCTGATGTTGAGGTTCTCCTGAGACTCAACTGTTCGGTAACTCTCGCTACTTATCAGCGGATAGATCGTAGAGGTCCAGTGCCGATCGATTGCTCCAAAATCGTAGTGCATAGTGGCTCCGATGCTAAAGCCACCAAAGACCTTCCAGCCAACCATCAGGTTAAGCTCCGAAACGCCTCCATCACCATAGTACGAATAGACTGCTCGCCCTATATTCTCTATAATATCGCTATTGTTATTTATAACTGTGGTATTGTAACCAACCGAGCTCAGAGGAGTGAGCGATACGCCAACACCCAAACCTTTGGCAATAGGTATTGCAAAACCTAAATCGTGTAAATCAACACTATTGTATGCATTGTTAACTATTCCCTCTTGATAATAGTTGGAGTTGACCATTCCGAAGTTGAAAATTGCTGTGCGTTGAGGGGTAACGCTCAGCGAAGCGGGGTTTTGATAGTTAAACTCAAATTCCTTGCGCACAGCAATGCCTATGCCTCCCATTGCTCTCGACGATGCTGTACCTCCAACCGATAGGTCTCCAATTCCATACATCGTATAGGGTGAGTAACCAGAAAGTGAACTCTCTATCTGAGCGCTTACACTTTGCACTGCTAAAAGTAGCAAAGAAATTATAACTATCCTCTTAAACATTCTTTCTCAAGTATTGACCGCAACCCATCGGATACGGCCCTGTAATTTGCAAAGGTCGGAAAATTTATCAGTTTTTCAAAATAAATTGCGTCTCCGCCACTAAAATATACATTCTTTTGTCCCCCTCGCCGTATATATCCCTCTATTTCTTCCACTATGCCGCGTACCACTCCATTAAACATTGCTGACTTCGTATCATCTGCCACTGCAGTGATGTCAAACCTCTCGAACATACTGTAAAGCTCCTCTCCACTCAGCTCCGGCAATCTTCGCGTATAGTAACGCAGTGCCTTCAACCTCATCTCAAGTCCCGGTGATATGCTGCCACCAAGGTACTCCCCCTCCTTACTAACGTAATCAATGGTAATTGCAGTACCCATATCGACAACTAATATATCACTTTTCGGAAACCGCTCCGACGCTGCTACTGCAACGGCTAATCTATCCACACCAAGTGTTTGTGGCGTTTTGTATAGATTGGTCAGAGGTATGGGGGTATCACTACCAAAAACCAAAACTCTACGTACACCAACTGCCTCAATAACCTCCTTAACACTTTGCGAATCACTCGAAACACTACTTATAATAGCTGCATCTGCCTTGCTATACCGTGCATAGATCGACGCCTTTAGCTCTTCGCCAGAGTCGACAACTTCTTCAAACAAAAACTCCGTGTCTTGATACATAGAGACCTTTGTGCGACTATTGCCTATGTCCACTATTAGGTACTTCATAGTTCTTTGTCTTCGCGGAGAAAAATTGTATAACAACGCCTATCGAGAGTTATCTATGACATCCAAAGTGCAATGAATAGAAGAGAGTGCGTTACCAAACTACTTGTTTTTCAGCTTCAGCACCTCGGCTCTAAGCTCCGGTAGGTTCTTAAATATTGCGTGCGCACGGTGGAACTGTCTACCGGGGATCGCTGGGCTACCCAAGTAAACCTCACCTTTGGTCGTTAGCGAGTTGCTTGCACCGCTCTGCGACATCAACTTAACCTCATCGGCTATCTCTACGTGCCCTACAATACCAACCTGACCTCCGATCATAACGCTTTGCCCAATTCTTGTAGACCCTGCAACACCTGCCTGAGCAGCTATTACAGTATTCTGACCAACACTTACGTTATGAGCTATTTGAATTAAGTTATCGAGCTTCACACCGCTGGCAATATTGGTCGTACCCATTGTTGCTCTATCGATACAGGTGTTAGCCCCTATCTCCACGTTATCTGCGATTGCAACGGAGCCGATTTGCGGAATCTTGCTATACGAGCCATCCTCTTGGGGGGCAAACCCAAAGCCATCTGCACCAATAACTGCTCCACTATGAACAATTACACTACACCCCAAGGTGCACTGCTCATAGATCTTTGCTCCAGCATATATTATCGAATCATCTCCAATAATCACGCCCTGTCCAATATAACAGTGAGGATAGATGTCCACGTTTGCACCAATCTGCACTCCACTCTCCACCACTGCAAAGTCCCCGATGTAGCACCCCTCAGGCACCTTCACATCTTCAGCCACTGATGCTCTTACACTAACACCGCTCCTCTTTGGCTTGTTGGCAATGTACAACTCCAACAGCTTTGCAAACGATGCATAGGGATCGTCAACTCTAATAAGCGACGCCTTGATATCTTGCTTTGCTTCAAAACTTTTGGCTACAATGACGGCCGTAGCACCAGTCGTATAGATATACTCCTCGTATTTAGGGTTCGACAAAAAGGCGAGAGAGCCACTCTGTGCCTCCTCTATTTTAGAGGCTCTGAAGATTTGAGCCCCGCCATCTCCCTCAACCTCTGCTCCCAAATATTGAGCAATAGACTCAACTGTAAATACCATACTGATTAGAATCTCCAAGCGAAGTTCAATGACAGAAGTCCATTAGTGCCATTTACACTATTGATTGGGATAAGAGAGACATCATACCTTACTCCAACCTCTGCGTGGCGGCCAAATTGATAGGCAACACCCAGTGGTATCGACAGGTCAAAACCATTGACACCTACTATAGGCATTCCTGCAGTGCGAGCCGATGTAAGTATGTTAAAGCTTAGACCCGCCTCCACGTTTAGTCCCTTATAAAGAGACAGCTTTCCGATAAGTGGAATCTTTAGGTAGTCAAGATTAATAGACTTAGAATAGCCCTTTACTCTATAGCCCTGAAACGAGTACAAAAGTTCAGCTTGCGCTGCAATGATTGGTGTAATTTGATAGCCGACAAATCCCCCGAAGTTTGCGCCAACCTTGATCTGCGACCCTGACACACGGCCTACCTCCGAGAGGTTCAAACCTCCTCTGGCACCAAAATATAAACCTTGCGCCTGTGCGCCTACTACTCCCATTGTTAGGGTTACTAAAAGTACTAGTAATCTTTTTTTCATATCCTTTTTATTTTTTTAGTTTGTTCTAAATCTCTTCAAAGTCGACGCTCTCGCCAACACTCTTTGACACTTGTTTTTGCGACTCTTTGGTGTACTGCACCGTAACATCTCCTTCCTTCTTGGAGGAGGAACCTCTTTCTCTTCTGCCACCATAAGTGCTGTTATAGAAACCACCGCCACTGCCACTCTGCCAATTGCCGGATGCCATTTTTCGTTGTTGGCGGCCAATTAGCCATACTATAAGTAATGGAAAAAATAATCGTAGCAACCATACGGCCACCACGATTATTAGTATTGTTATAATAAATCCCATTTTTTTCTCATCTTTAGCTATTACATATCTTAACTGTAATTGTAACGCTACTGGGTTGGGTTTATTGTGTTAGTTTTTAGATTTTTTCTTTCCCTTTTGGAACAGGTCGTATGCCACCGGAGTTGCTACAAACAGTGATGACACAGTACCGATTACCACACCAAAGAGGAGTGCAAATATAAAGCCACGAATTACCTCTCCTCCGAAGATAAACATACCAAGGAGTACCACAACGGTCGATCCGGCTGTGTTTATCGTACGAGATAGTGTTTGGTTTAGTGCATTGTTCATATTCTCCTTGAGCGAACGCTTAGGGTATAGGTTTACATTCTCACGAATACGGTCAAAGATTACCACTGTATCGTTTATCGAGTAACCGATAATGGTTAGTATCGCAGCGATGAAAGATTGATCCACTGTGAGGTTAAACGGCATCACGGTGTAGAGCAATGAGAATGTACCGATTGTAATTATAGCGTCGTGAATCAGCGACACTACACCACCGATACCATACTGCCAGTTTCTAAATCTCGTAGCAATATATATTCCTATTAGGACTATTGCTATGAGCACTGATAGTATTGCATTGATTTTAATGTCGTGCGCTATGGAAGGCCCTACCTTTTCTGCAGAGATAATTCCCAGAGGATTGTTAACCGTTGTTGTAAAGTCTTCAATGGAGATAGAACCTGAGTAGAGTGGGCTGAGTGCGCGGTACATCATTTCGTTGATTTCGTTGGTCACCCCATCGCCATCGTCTTGATACTTATATTGCGTTGTTATACGCATTTGTTTTAGCTCCTCGGCACCGAATTGCTTTACTTCGAGTCCGTCTGCAAAGACCTCTGAGAGGGCGTCACGAACTTCGTTTGCAGTAACATCCTTGTCGAAACGGACAACGTAGGTACGACCACCTGAGAAGTCCACACCATATTGTAGTCCACGCGTTGAGAGCGAAACCACCATTATTACAAAGAGCACAACAGATACTACATACATATATTTTCTTGCGCCAATAAAGTTGATCTTTGTATTGGCAAGGAAATTCTTGGTAAATGAGGTGCTGAATGGCACTTTCTTACTTCTCGATGCTATTGCCTCGAATATGAGTCGAGTGATGAATATTGAGCAGAATAGTGAGGTAAGAATACCAATGATCAGTGTTGTTGCGAAGCCTTGAACTGGACCAGAACCAAAGATAAAGAGCACAACTCCGGTTATAAGCGTTGTTGCATTACCGTCGATGATTGCCGAGTATGCATTTTTGAAGCCATCGACAACTGACATCGAGAATCCTTTGCCTGCGTTTAGCTCCTCTTTGACCCGTTCATAGATAATAACATTGGCATCTACTGCCATACCCATAGTAAGGACGATACCTGCAATACCGGGCAGTGTAAGCACTGCACCGAAACTCACAAGCACTCCCAAAAGGAAGAACAAGTTGGCTACAAGGGCAACACTTGCCACAAGCCCTGCTCTACTGTAAAAGAATATCATATAGAGTAGAACCAACACAAAGGCTATAACAAATGAGCCGACTCCTGCCTCTATCGATTCCTGACCAAGAGTTGGGCCAACAACTGATTCCTGAATGATACGTGCTGGTGCTGGCAGTTTTCCAGATTTAAGCACGTTTGCAAGGTCTTTAGCTTCATCGATAGTGAAGTCGCCAGTGATTTGCGAGCGGCCGCCAGTAATCTCGTTTGAAACTCGTGGGCAAGAATAGACAAAATCATCAAGGACGATAGCTATAAAACTACCAATATTATCGGCAGTGAGTCTCGCCCAGGTCTTTGCGCCTGCCGCGTTCATTACCATATCAACCTCAGCGCTTGAACCCTGTTGACCATATTGACCAATAGCATCCACAATAGCTCCGCCATCAAGTGGAGCTTTGCCACTTGCAGTACCCTTTATCGCATAGAGCTCAAATGCTGAGTTCGATGCATCTGTACCCTTGATGCTCCACATAAATTTAACATCACGAGGGAAAAGCGCCTTAACTTGCGGCATAGCAAGGTACGCATTAACCTTTGCTGTGTCAAACGAGCGAGCCATACCAACAACCGGCGAGTCCATCTCGAAGGGCTGAAATACTCCAAACAAACCTGATACAACTCCGGCAGTGCTATCTACTGTACTCTCTGCGCCACCAAGTGCCGCTACGATATTGTCTTCGCTTTGTGCAACCTCCTTCTCTTCGGTTTTCACCGCTGTGCTATCTATCTTTTGGCTCGATTCGATATCTGATATAACTTGTGCTGCGCCCATAAACATTGGTGCAAGATCGCTGGCAGAGTATACACTCCAAAATTCAAGGTTCGCAGTTCCTTGAAGCAGCTTACGAACACGCTCAGGATCCTTTACACCTGGTAGCTCAACCAAAATTCTACCCGAATTTCCAAGTTGCTGGATATTGGGTTGTGTCACGCCAAAGCGATCGATACGGTTGCTCAGAACGTTGAACGAATTAGAAATTGCACTATTTGATTGCTCTCTAAGAACGCGAATAACCTCATCGTTGGAGGTCTCTGGATTGATTTGCTCGCGGAGGTCATACGTGCCAAAGATTGCAGAGAGTCTTCCCGTAGGGTTCGCGCTTTGGTACGCTTCATAAAAAAGGGTAATAAAGTCGCTTTGGGAGTTAGACTGAGCTGCTTTTGCAGCCGACATTGCAGCTACAAACTCAGGATTTGTGGCATTATTTTCGGCAAGTGCGGTTAGAATATCCTCAACTGCTATTTGCAGAGTAACGTTCATACCGCCACGAAGGTCAAGCCCAAGGTTTATCTCTTTCGACAAGCACTCTGCATAGGTATACTCAACGAACCAGAGGTCATAGACAACCTCATTTTTCATAGAATCTAAATAGGCAGTCTGCTTCTCAAGTGGAAGTTCTTCGGCTTTGTTTGTGATGTGGCCTGCGATAAATGTAAATGATAGCTGGAATGCGCACGCTATGGCGAGCATTATGGCTAAAAATTTGATAGCACCTTTACTTT
>CAYJMA010000068.1:0-9141 GCA_964371475.1 uncultured Rikenellaceae bacterium
G
Source organism: uncultured Rikenellaceae bacterium (assembly GCA_964371475.1). Taxonomy (GTDB): domain Bacteria; phylum Bacteroidota; class Bacteroidia; order Bacteroidales; family Rikenellaceae; genus Mucinivorans. The sequence continues at coordinate 2 of CAYJMA010000068.1, forward strand.
GCAGGCAGTGTTAGCTGTGTCAAGTGCACATAGACGTACGACTGAGGGAGTCCAAAGAGTCAGCGCAAGTTGGCGGACTCCCTCGTGGGGCGTCGGACACCCGCATTTGGTTAGTTTGCTCTAAAATCATTGGTAAGAAAAAGCAAGAGGGGCGCCAGTGAGATCCGCAAAAGAATTTTGCTAAAGGTCGCTTGGGGTGGCGACCGTCCGCAATCTGATAGTTTGCACAATCGTACGTCCGCCTATGGTTAGCTGCTATAAAATCAGTGATAAAAAAACAGCCAAAAAAGTGGCGACCGTCCGCAATAGGTAGTTTGCTCTAAATGTCTTGCAGTCGAACGACGGAGGGCGGTCAGATAAGCAACACAAGTTGCGGCCGCCCTCGTGGGGCGTCGTTCGGCCGCATTTGGTTGGTTGCTCTAAAAAAAAGTTCTCGGAGTGCCCTCGTGGGGCGTCGGACACCCGCATTTGGTTAGTTTGCTCTATTATCTTAAATCATAATAGCATCAAGTACGCCAGTGGGATTCGCAAAAGGAGCGTAAGCGATTTTGCACATACACCAACACATCGTGCGCCTACACATCTTCCAAAGAGCTATACATACGCTCACACCATCTACGGCGCGAAAGAATAGCCACGATCCAACACCGAAACAGCCTCAGCTACTACTGGATCATTATCCAACGACCGCTCAATAGCATAACTGCTGTAAAAAAGACGAGTCGCAATAGCACTGTACAGTACATCCACAATCTCGGACTTAAACTCCTTCAATTCAGCATCCTTATCATCTTTGATCTTTGAAGCAATAGCATCAAGCTCCTCAACGATGCGACTATCATACTTCTCTCGCTTGGCGGCTTCTCGAAGCTCCTTTAGCTTCACCGAACTTAGCGATTCATACTCTATTGTTTTGTCTGACATAAAGCGCACAAAGTCATCATAGATATCATCACTGACAACAAAATCTTTGTCCAATCCCGGGTGAGTAGCAGCATAGATGTTTGCAAAGTCATCGATAAAACCATATCCGATAAGAATTGCCGTAAACTTGCTATAGTAGTCATTCTCGATATTTATATCTGGTGTTATGCCGCCGCCGTCATAGACCTTGCGGCCACCAACCGTTGTAAACTCCTTTTTGAGCGAGTCGGCAATATACCCAACACTACCGTCTACCTCTCGGTGGGCGTAGTCCAGTGCTTGGATACACCTCCCCGATGGAGTGTAGTACTTTGCCGTGGTGAGCTTTAGTACCCCACCATATGGAGTGCTACGAGTGGATTGAACAAGTCCTTTGCCAAAACTTCGAGTGCCGATAATAACTGCACGATCAAGATCTTGAAGAGCACCTGCCACAATCTCCGAGGCAGAGGCAGATACTCCATTGATGAGTACTGCAAGGGGTAGGTCAAGGTCGACGGGACTCTGTGTTGTAGAGTAAGTTGCGTTCATTTCGTTTGTTTTTCCTCTCATCTCAAGCACCTTTGTGCCTTGAGGCACGAAGAGTCCTACGATGTCTACCGATTCGCCAACAATACCTCCACCGTTGCCTCGCAAATCGAGTATCAGGCCCTTAATATCGAACTCGCTTTCAATCTCCTTTATGGCATTTTTAACCTCTTTTGCTGCACCCAACGTAAAATTATCAAGGCGAATATAGCCAATCGAATCGCTCACAACTCCATAGTACGGCACGCCGGGTACTGCAATCCGCTCACGTTTTATATCCACCGTTCGTGTAGTAGTCGTATCGGCAATTGGGCGGTACGTAAGCGAAAACGTTGTACCTGGATCGCCCTTGAGCATATCGCTTACCTTTTGTGAACCTGCACTCTTAAGAGAAGTGCCATCAATCTCCAAAAGTCGATCACCAGCCTTTAACCCAGCTCTATCCGATGGAGTCCCACGATATGGTTCGGCTATCTCAACCCACTCCCCACGCTGACGAATCAACGACCCTATACCACCATACTTTCCGGTAGTTGAGATCTGAAACTCGGCAACTCGCTCAGATGGAATATACTCACTGTATGGGTCAAGCTCCGATAACATACCGCCCATTGCATCTTCGACAAGCTCCGAGGGTTGCACCGTATCGACATAGAAGAGATTAACGTCCTTGTAGATCGAAAACATTACCTCGATTCCCTTTGCGGCACTAAGCTCACGTTGTTGTGTTTCGCCACGCTGCGCAAGTGCACTTAGTGCAGTGAGCGCAAATAATAATATACTAATTAGCCCTTTCATACTCTTGTTTAATTACATATCTAACGCTCATCGGAGCGCCAATAATACTATATTTACCTTTGCGATTGCTCCTTAACCATACTGAACCATCGCCCATCAATATGCGCTTTGTTCTGCTCCTGCCCTTTACAACATAGTGTGTCTCTTCTCTGCCATCTTCTTTGCGCTTGTACGACTTCACAACATAGCCACTCTGGTCGAGCACGCGCTTCACTATCTCAACGCTCTGAACTCTACGAGATTGATAGCAACCACACAGTAGTAAGGAGGCTATGGCGAAGTATAGAGCTGACTTCAAAATCATCTCTTTGATCGACACCTCTATGTCAAATAGATACCCTATTACAAAATAGCCTAACGCACCAAATAGTGTAGCGGCAATTAATGTGTATATAACTATATTTTTCCAGCCCATCGTTACTCACTTTTAAGCAATGTATGTACCAATTCTAAAGGCTGCACGCACAACCTCTTTACGAGGACCACTCATCGTCGATAGTCCTTCATCAGCGTTGGTCGATATTGTGATCTTATCCTCGCCCATCAGCGACACACGCTTCATTGCTCGCTGTGCACGAAAGGTCATAACCCCCTCGCTCTTAGATGCAAGTGCATAGCCACACATCAGCATCACTCGTGCTACATCCTCCTGTTTCTCTTCGGCATTGCACGTAAGCAACTTCTTGCTGTATCCCATAAAAGGGTATATCAAAGCAAAGCCAACTACAAAAATTCCGAAGTACCACACTCGTGAACTTAGCATTATAGCTTTGTAGTCTGTAAATCCGTTCTTTGAGAATAGTCCCATTACAAATAGAATAAGTGCTGCAAGTACTACGAGGTACAGAGCATACTTTGCAAATCGTCTAAGATAGGTTATAAGTGTCATCGTTTTTTTATTGTTTGAAGTAATTCTTTTGCTTGTTCCACAGCAGCTTTAGTTATGGTTGCTCCCGAGAGCATTGCTGCTATATGCTCCACACGTTCACTATGGTTCAACTTGCGAATATGTGTGCCATTGTCCTTGTATACCTCGAAGTGATCTGAGCCCTTGGCTGCCACTTGCGGAAGGTGCGTTATGTTTATCACCTGCATAGAGCGGCTCATCTGCTCGATGATTGCTCCCATAGCGTCTGCCACGGCACCTGAAACTCCACTATCGATCTCATCAAAGATTACCGTTGGCAGTTCAATGCGTTCTGCCACAAGGTTCTTAATGGAGAGCATCAATCTCGACATCTCACCACCACTGGCAACCTTGCCGAGCGCCACTGGTTCACTATTTTCGTTCGCACTAAATAGAAAATCAACTCTATCACCACCACTTATGCCAAGCTCTTCCACCTCCACGACCTCTATCTCTAACCTCGGGCTGGACATTCCCAAACTACGGAGTTGGTTCTCCACATACTCTCGAACCTCACCAACCACACCTCTCCTATTTTTCGTAAGCCTTCCTGCAACCTCTTGAGCCGTAGCACTTAATTCCCTCTCCTCTTTTTCTTTACGCTCCAGCAGTTCGCTCCCTCCCTCAATGGCGTTAAACTCCGCCTCAAATCTCTGTAACACTCCCCCCAGTTCATCCCCGCTATCTACTCCATACTTCCTACACAGTGTATATATAGTATCAAGCCTCTCATTTACAACCTCCAACCTACGAGGATCAGACTCAATACTCTCTGCCAGATCTGACAGCTCCTCGCCAATGTCCTTCAACTCTATGTACGAGCTCTCAATCCGATCAGCAAGTTCCTTTGCTCTATTGTGCTTACCCTCAATTCGTGATATAACATCTCGTGCTCTGCGTAGCGTGCTTAACACTCCATTCTCCTCATCATCGACCATAGAGTGTGCGGTGTTATATGCCATACCAATCTCTTCGGCGTGCGTAAGCGACACTTGCTCCTGCTCAAGCTCCTGCTGCTCGCCATACTTAATACCTGCTACTTGTAGCTGCTCGATTTGATATGCTACGTAATCACTATTGGCTACGACCTTGCTCTGAGACTCGTGTAGCTCTTTTATCTCCTTTCTAAGTGCCTTCAACCTCCCATATACCCCTGCATACTCCTCCAAATCCTCTCCACTGCCAGCAACTGCATCCAATATCTCTTTTTGAAAATCTCCTCGGGCAAGCAGCAGTGTTTTGTGTTGTGAGTGGATATCTACCAGTGCGTCGCTTACGGTCTTCAACGTAGATAGAGTTACAGGCACGTCATCTATAAATGCTCTACTTTTGCCCCCTTGGCTAACTACCCTGCGAATTGTTATCTCCTCTGCCCAGTCCAACTCCAACTCTGCGAATACATCCTCAATCCCATACCTCCCTACTTCAAAGACTCCCTCCACAATGCACCTTTGCGATCCTGAACCGATCACCGTACTCTCGACCCTTTGCCCACCAAGCAACCCCAATGCACCGAGCAAAATTGACTTACCAGCACCGGTTTGCCCCGTGATAATATTCAACCCACTACCGAACTCTATGTCGAGCTTTTCGATAATGGCATAATTCTCAATATGTAAGCTCCTTAGCATCTATAATTTGTGTCGTGCAATATAGTCAACAATATCTTTTGCCACCTCTTCCTTGCTCTTCAGCTCAAATGGCAACTCATTTTCACGATCAAAGATAGTAATTTTATTTGTGCTGTGTTCAAAACCAGCACCAAAATCTTCCAACGAATTGAGAACAATGGCATCCAAGTTTTTGTCCACCAGTTTTCGCTTTGCCTCCGAGGTACCTTGGTCACTTTCCAGAGCAAACCCCACGGTAAATTGCTCCTTTGTCTTCTTGCTTGACAGTGCCTTCGCTATATCAATTGTAGGTTCAAGAGTAAGCGATAGGGGAGCATTCTTATCACTTTTTATCTTCCCCTTTAGGGGTTCTGCGGGTGAAAAATCTGCCACTGCGGCCGCAAAAACTGCAATATCGCAACTTTCAAATTCCCTTTTAGCTTCTTCCCACATTTGGTGTGCAGTGATTTTCCCTTGAATAATTACAACCTCAGCACCCCTTCGTTCAAATTCACTTGCAATGGCTCTTCCCATTTTTCCGCTCGAATAGTTCGAAATATACCTCACCGCATCTATTGGTTCGACAGTAGCCCCCGCGGTCACCAACACTTTTTTGCCAATAAATTCTCTCTTCTTCACATCATATGAATCACAAATCCTACGACATATTACCTCTGGCTCCTCCATCCTCCCTCTACCACTAAGCCCACTTGCCAAGAAGCCCTCCTGAGGTTCAATAACACTCACTCCGTCTTTGATTAGCAGTTCGATATTTCTGTGTGTCGTACTGTGTGCCCACATATCGAGGTCCATAGCTGGAGCGACCACCACTGGGCATCTTGCCGATAGATAGGTGCAAATCAGCAGATTGTCAGCCACACCTCCAGCCATCTTAGCAAGAGTGTTTGCAGTAGCAGGTGCTATGACCATAACATCTGCCCATTCTCCCAGAGAGATATGTGAGTTCCACCTCCCGTCTTCAGGCGAGAAACCCTCAACAAAAACAGGATTTGAGCTAAGTGTTGCGAGTGTCAGCGGAGTGATAAAGTCTTTCGCAGCGGGAGTCATTACAACTCTCACGCTGTGCCCTTTTCGTACAAACTCACGTATAAGAGTAGCAGCCTTATAGGCGGCTATACCACCGCTGACGCCAATGAGTACATTCATTTTGTCGAGCGACTACTATTTTTCGTCCTCACCGTACTCAACCTCCCCTTCCAAGAACTCCTCAGTTGCAATAAGCGAGGCTTTTGGTTGACGCTCATAGTACTTTGAAATCTCTATCTGCTCGCGATTTTCAAAGGTCTCTTCAAGGTTGTCGCTGGTTCCGGCAAAGTCCGCCAACTTCGAGCTAAGCTCTTCTTTGGTTTCCTTCGATATTTGGTTAGCTCTGCGCGAGATAATTGCCACCGATTCATAGATATTACCCGTTGGTGAATCAAGGTCTGAGATAGTTCGAGTAACGGTATTCGTTGGTCTTTTTTTCATCTATGCTTTAATCTTAAAAGTTAGTTATGTTCTTCCTTTAGTTTTTTCACTCGTTCTTTGCGAGCTTCTTTCTTTTTATTTTCTTCCGCCTTTTTGGCCTCTTTTTCAGATTTTTCGAGAGCTTTTAATTCGACCAGCTTCTTTTTCTGATTTTCTTTCATCACTTTGTTCTCTTCCTTGGCCTTTGCTTTCTCAACTTTTATAATTTCTCTTGAGTCTTTGATGCGAGCTCTGAGGCTAATTCTTTCTGCTTTTGAGCGAGCCGAATACATAGCATCCTTGCTTTTGGCGATAACCTCGGTAGCATCTGCTATTTTCGTTATGCTACTTTCGATGCTTTGCGAGGTTACTCCATTTTTGTCTACAAAGTCTTGTGCGATATCTTTCATACGTCCAAGTTCTCTGCCAAACTGTTTAGATTCGGGAAATGCCGACACAAAGTCGTAGTATGCATCTATTGTGTTGAGGTATCTGTCGAGTTGTTTTGAGTAGATACTATTTTTCGCATAGTCGAACCACGATTTACATACGAGGTATAGTATATCTTCTCGGTATGGTGTTTCGGGGTTATTTTTCAGTATTGCTTTGAGCGATGTTACAGCAGACAGGTAGTGTCTGAGTTTATAGTAGAGAGCTGCGTTGAGGTATTTTTTGTAGTATAGTTTATTGTACAGCTCTTCGCTTAGTTGTTCTATTTCTGTAACAAACCTTGAGTCTGGATAGCGGTTTATATACTCACCAAAAGCTACAATTGCTTGTCGAGTATCTGTTTGATCTTTCTCGACATCTGCCGACAGCATATAGAAGCTCATCGCATAGATATACTCTGCCTCTGGGGTGAGTGGTGATCGAGGGTATTTATTTCGGTATTGGTTCATAAGTTCACCAGCTGTGCCGTAGTCCTTAGATTCGTAGAATGCTTTACCGAGGGTGAAGAGTATGGTGTCTTCGTAGGCAGTACCGACAAGTGTTGTTAGTGCGCCATCGAGCAGAGATTTTGCCTTATCGTACTTCTTTAGTTTGTAGTTTTCAAGACCTGCCTCATACTTTGCCATAGCGTCATCGCTTTTGAGCAGTTTGTAGTGTTTCGAGCAGCTACTGCCGCCGCATATGATCAATAACAACAGAGCTATATATCCTAATCGTCTCATTCTTTTATCCTATATTGAAGACACAAAGGTAATACTTTTTATCTAAAAAAGTATTATTTTTATATAAATTATTCTTACATTTGCGCTTTGAATTAAAAACCAAATGTTTAAGAAAATGAACGATATTTTTGATCGCATTAAAGCAGATGCAGGCGGCCCTATTGGTCAGTATATGAAAGAGGCACACGGATACTTTGCCTTTCCTAAGTTGGAGGGCACTATCGGCCCGAGGATGAAGTTTCGTGGCAAGATGATGTTAAATTGGAGTTTGAACAACTATCTCGGTTTAGCGGCACATCCGGAGGTTATTAAGGCAGATGCCGATGCGGCTCTTGAGTTTGGTATGGCTGCTCCTATGGGTGCTCGTATGATGAGTGGGCAGACAAAGTATCACGAAGAGTTGGAGCAAAAGATGGCTCAGTGGGTTGGCAAGCCCGATGCCTTTTTGCTTAACTTTGGTTATCAGGGTATGGTCTCAATTATCGATACGCTTACTACTGCAAAGGATGTAATTGTTTATGATTCAGAGTCTCACGCGTGTATTATAGATGGGTTGTTGTTGCACAAGGCGAAGGGAGGAAAGCGTTTTGTTTTTCCGCACAACAATATGGAGAATTGTCGCAAGCAATTGGAGCGTGCAACAAAGTGGGCAGAGGGAACAGGTGGAGGAGTTTTGTTGATTACAGAGGGTGTGTTTGGTATGAAGGGTGATTTGGGTAGGCTTGATGAGATAGTGGCGATGAAGAAAGATTTTAACTTCCGTCTTGTAGTGGATGATGCTCACGGGCTTGGTACTATGGGGGCAACTGGTGCGGGTACTCCGGAGCATTTCGGAGTTAGCGACGGAGTAGATGTCCATTTTGCTACCTATGCGAAGAGTATGGCTGGCATTGGTGCGTTTGTTGCGGCGGAGACCGAAATTGTAAACTTTTTGAGATATAATATGCGTTCGCAGCTATATGCAAAGTCGTTGCCTATGCCTATGGTTATTGGTGCGCTTAAAAGGTACGAGCTTATCAAAAAGCATCCAGAGTTCCGCGAAAAGCTTTGGACTATTACCCACGCACTTCAGAATGGGTTTAAGGAGAACGGCTTTGAAATTGGGGTGACTCAATCTCCAGTAACGCCGATATATCTGAAGGGTGGTCCTGAGCAAGCGACAAATCTTGTAGCAGACCTTCGTGAGAACTACGGTCTATTTTGTTCAGTTGTGGTCTACCCGGTGATACCCAAGGGGGAGATTATACTACGTATTATCCCTACTTCGGTACATACTCTCGAAGACGTGCAATTCACACTTGATTGTTTTAACGGCATTCGCGAGAAATTGCAATCGGGAGTTTATGACAAAGCTGTACCAAATATGAATTTATAGGTAAGAAGAGGGGGGGGGTAAGTGAGATTTTTAGGTCAAGGGACGCTCTTATGGAACGAGCGTCCCTTTTTTTGTGGTATAATTTTGTTGTAGTTTGACAGTGGTGGATGTGTGTGTGTGGTAAATGGGTTGCTTTTTTTTGCTGGGTGAAGGCACGGTTATCGTTGAATACCTAAAATTTCATTTCCACACTGCGGGCTATTGTTTTTAGAGGAAGCTAACGTTGAGTCTTTATTCCCTCAGTCGTACGTCTCTTTGCAAACTACTAATTGCGGACGGTCGCCAACTTTTTCGGCTATCAGTTAGAGCAAACTAATCCAATGCGGGTGTCCGACGCCCCACGAGGACACCTGCAAAAT
>CAYJMA010000069.1:0-9120 GCA_964371475.1 uncultured Rikenellaceae bacterium
CGTGCGTCAACCTCGGCTTTGTTTGGTGATGCTATAAATGTGATGTTAGCAGCGTCGGCGTATAACTTCAAGAGGGCAATGGTTCTTTTGTGGCTTTTTTTGAGAATTGCATTTATAGGTGGAATGGTAAAAAACTGCTCCTAAGGTAAAAAACAGTGCCTGAGGTAAAAACTGTCAGATTTATTTTGTTAAATCGAAATATAGTAGTGTGTTTTTAAGCACTGACTAAGTAGTCTTGCAACCATTACAATTAATAGAACGTAAAAAAAAGGAGCATTCAATAAAAAATGCTCCCTCTTTTTATATACTTGGATTGTACCAATGTAGTGAAAAATACTACTTCTTCTTTACACTAATAGCAGTAGTCTTAGCCCTAACAAATGCCTCCGAAGCGTAGAAATATCCTCCATAAACATTATCTGACGCCCACGAATTCTTTACCTTATAGAACTTATTGCCATCTTGATCCTTCGCAATCCCAACTATAACCATTGCGTGATCATCGGTTGTCTGGTAGTTGTCAAACTCCTTCTGGCGACTCTCTTGCGTGACAACCTCCTCGATAATAGGCCCGTCGAGCTTCAACATCGCAGCATACCTCTCTCTCTCATTCAATGAACTCCATTTAGCTTTTTCGGAGTCAGCCATATTCTTTATATCCAACTCCGGAAGTACCGCAAAGCCCTCATTGTACCTAAAACCCGCTTCTGATACGTCTGATGCCCATAGAACACTATTACCACGAGCTAACTCCTTGTCAATGATACTAATCAACTCGTCGATCTCCACATTCTTTAGAACACCCCACGCCCAATTATCCGGCACCTCAAGAGCAAATTCAACCCCAAATGGGTGGTGCGTAAACGACGTGTATGATACATAATCACTACCCTTGATACCAAACTCCTTTGCAAAAGTGTGTGGAGTATACTCCACACCTTGATAGGTAAAAGTCTGTGGAATCTCTCCAAAGTAAGCATCCAATATACCATTAAGCCCATCTACCCACGATGTGGAGAGTGTACGATTACGATTCTTAATTACATTTTCCATATAACCAATTATTAGCGCATCCACCTCTCCGTGAATGTGGCTATCTGTACCGTACTCCAAACCTGTGTATACCTCTTCGGGAACAATCCCGTAGCTATCAATAGCATTGAACACGTCGTGCGCAAGACCACCTTGACCAAGGTTAGATTTGCCGTGCATACGTGCATACTTTAATGCTTTTTCAAGGTAATTATGCCTTACAATCCACATCTCTGAGAGGTCGTGTTCTCCCTTCCCATCCTTGATCAAGTCGCTCTCAATAAGTGCCAAACCTGCAAAGCTCCAGCACGTGCCGCTACTTGCCTGATCCTTTACCGAGCTTTGATCAATAGTCTTCACATCGGTAAACGTGTATGGTTGAGCCACCACCCATAGTGGTAGAGTGGTGGCCAGTATTGCAACAAATATTTTTTTCATTATACCTTATAGATTATTTATGGTACTCACGAGAGATTGGTACAATACCCATCTCGCGAGACTCTCTGACACCTACAAGCATAAAGTCTTCTGTCTCCATCTTATAGGCAACATCCTCCCAGTTATATGCGGTAATTGCTTGGTTGAATGAGTCAAGAGGTGATGAATTGGCTCCCATTAGCGTTGTTTCGATAAGGATTATACCGCCACTCTCTGAGTTGATCGAACCTCTTTCGCCAAAGTTCATAGGATATGGGCTTTCGATAGCGAGCATACAGTGTCCAGGAACGAGCACTAAGTATGCATTAAGTCCAATTTTAGCATAGATTGATGCAAGTAGCGCAGAGCCGTCAACACAGTTAGCTTGCACGTTATCGATAACCTGGTCGAAGAATCTAACGTATTGAACTCCAAGGTTTTGAGAAGCATTAGAGCTGTTTACAACATTGCTGTATCTTGTACCTTTGAGTGAGAAATACTCCCAAATCCAAAAAATTTGGTTAATTAATTCCTGTCCCCCACCTTGATAGTCAATAAATTGACGGTTACGGTCATACGATAACACTTCACCTAAAATCTTATCAATTTGTGGATAATCTTCATTTACAAATTGCGCAAAGTTGGTACGCGTATCAAGCCAAGTTTCACCCTCGGCATCCCAGATAGAAAATACACACTCATTAACCGGACGGAATCTTAATGTGTGATTAATGCGATCAACCTCTTTGCCATTTATCTCCAATATAAACGTTAAGGTCTCACTGCCTGCTTGTTCCAACTTTGCAAGCTCTTTGTACTTCCATTTAATGATGATATCCTCAATATAGACCTCACCCGGTTCGGTTGCCGTACGTTGGATAACGGTCTGCGAGTTTAGGTGGGACTCCTCAACGGTGATGCGAATAACATCATTGGCCTCTGGCACATTGAGAGCGAATGCGAAAAACAGATCCGATGGATCTTCAAGAGCTGAGTTCCATATTGCAAGTGATGGGTAGAATTGACCCTCAAATGTCTCATCGGTAAGCAGTGTAAAGCTTACATCTGCTGGATGTTGTGCGCAACTAAATAGACTTATCGGCGCTAACATAAACATCAAAAGAATTTTTTTCATAGATTTCAAAAATTAAGTGTTTAATTGAATAAAAACAATTACAAAGTTACTGAATAATTTAGAGAGTCGCAAGACTACGGTTCAAAAAGTCATAGAATTTAGACACTGTCTCTATATTCACCTTTTCGTCGGGGCTGTGTGGAAATCTAATTGTTGGACCAATGGAAATCATATCAAGTTCAGGATATTTTGCTCCAATAATGCCACACTCCAACCCAGCGTGAATTGCTTTAATCTCTGGGGTTTCACCATAGAGCTCGGCATACAACTCTTTCATTCGAGCAAGAATTGTAGAGTTCATATTTGGTGCCCATCCATCATAGTCGCCCTGCTCGCTGACAGTTGCACCTGCCAATTCCCATACCGAGCGAATCATTGAGTTTAGCTCCTTCTTGCCATAGTTTACCATACAGCGTGTCATAAACAAAATCTGGAGCTTGCCCCCTCTGAGTTCAACCCTACTCATATTGGTGGAGGTTTCAACCAATCCTTCCATTGCATCGCTCATACGATATATTCCGTTTGGAGTGGCAGTAAGAGCATTAATGATCGTGATCTGTTCCGTTAGTCTCAAAACTTCGCTTGCAGACGGGCTATCGGCGCAACTAAAACGTATGGCATCTTCCACTGCGGCATACTCGAATTGGAGAGTCTGCTCAAATGCTTGAACAACTGCTCGCAGCTCAGCTACACTCTCTGATGGAACGGCAACTATTGCTCTTGCCTCACGAGGAATAGCGTTGCGTAGACCTCCACCATCGATCTCTACGATACGCAACGAAAATTTCTGCTGATTCTCACGCAAAAAACGCACAAGTAGTTTATTGGCATTACCTCTTTGAAGGATAATCTCCATACCTGAGTGCCCTCCCTTTAGACCCTTAATGGATAGCTCTAAGGTGGTATATCCCGATGGCATAGCCTCACTACTATAGCTCATCTCAACTGAGTTGTTGACCGCGCCTGCGCAACCAACATACAACTCTCCCTCATCTTCCGAGTCGAGGTTAATAAGAATCTTGCCACTTAACAGCTTCGGATCGAGTCCATTTGCTCCGGTCAGTCCCGTCTCTTCGTCAACGGTAAATAGAGCCTCAATGTGAGGGTGCTTTAGACTATTGTCTGCCAAAATTGCAAGCATTGCAGCACAACCAATCCCATTGTCGGCACCCAAGGTCGTGTCCTGAGCCGTCACCCACTCACCTTCAATTAGTGGTACTATAGGATCTTTGGTAAAATCAAAGTTTACATCTGAGTTCTTCTGAGGAACCATATCAATGTGCGCCTGAAGTATAACCCCGTCGTGAGATTCATAACCCTTGCTGGCAGGCTTCTCAATCACAAGATTACCCGTAGCATCCTGTTTACACCCCAAGTTATGCTTCTTGGCAAAGTCCTTGAGATACTCAAGCAGTGCTGCTTCGTGCTTCGAGGGGTGTGGAATAGCGCATATGTCTGCAAAATATCCCCAGACCGCTTTTGGTTGTAGTTCGTTGATTTTCATAGTATTTTTTTATAGTTGATTTGTAATTAATATGTAATTTTACTTAGGTATAGTCCATCTGGCGGTGCGGCACTACTTGCATTTGCTCGGTTGCCACTCTCAACAATTGCTCTAAACTCCTCGACTGTAATCCTTCCCTTGCCAACTTCCACAAGAGTGCCTACAATGGCGCGAACCATTCCTCTTAAAAACCTATCTGCCGCTATGTGAAACGTGTATCTTTGATCTTCAAAACTCCAATGCGCCTTTGTAATTCGGCATATCGAGGTCTTATTGTCGGAGTGCAACTTCTCAAAAGCACTAAAATCACTGTATAGTAATAACGTACTGGCAGCCTCCTGCATTGCCTCGGTATTGAGATTATGTGTAAGCTGCCACGAATATCCTTGCATAAAAGGGTCTTTACGACGAGATATAACATATTGATATTCACGTTCTGTGGCATCAAAGCGTGCGTGTTTGTCGCACGGGTATATTCTGTGAACTGCAATGTCTGGTGGAAGAAGAGAATTTAGTTTATATGTAAAGCTCGCCTCGGTGGTACTCTTCTGACCGCTATAATCCCAGTGTGCGATATAGTGACTGCTGTGTACTCCGGTATCGGTACGACCGCATCCTACAACTTCACACTCGCAGCGCAGAATCGTACTCATAGCCTCCTCCAAGGTCTGTTGTACAGTGCTGGCGTTTGGTTGTCGTTGCCAACCGTGATAATTACTGCCTCGGTATGCTAATTCTATGAAATATCTACTCATCACCCCACGAAGATACAAAAAATATCGTAAATTTGGCACAATGAAGCTCCGTTTTTTACTTTTGACATTCGCTCTAAGCACTCTTACTGCGCACGCTCAGCGCAGCGTAGCGGTCTCAGTGGAGGCACTCTTTGCCTTTGATCCACTATCGGGTCGCTTTGAGCCAAAGTGTTTGCCTCCTGTGGCTACCTACATTGAGGATTGGAGGGTAGAGATCCCCGATATGAAACTTGTGATAGTAGATTCGCTCAAGTGGGGATATCGGCACTATACACAGCGAGTTGACACTACGCTAATTCCTCGAATTTTGTGCTATCTCGGCGCAACCATAGATAGTACCTCGGTGAAGGGGCGCAACCTTAGAGATTTTCCTCACAGTAGGGCCTTTAATGAATACTTCAATAGTGATATTGAGCGCATAAAGCGTTACTTTGCATCACCACTGTGCAGGTTTGACACCACGCTAAAGTATAATGCCTATGGAGATAGCGACTTTGAGGCTCTGTTTCATACCTTTCAACGCGAGGTTACGGGTGCTCAGCTCTCAATTTTTTCGCCCCCTCGACTCACAGCTCAACTCCCCGAGGAGTGCTACATTTCAAATATCGTATCGTTACTCTATTATGACAACAGTCTGGTGGTTGTGGAGATGACAGGTGATGAGATACTTGAGATGATTGAGCGCAGCTACTCGTTGCGTTACTACCGACCACGGAGCGTGCAGGATGATCTGCTAAAGCATCGAGTGCCGTCATACCTTCACACCTCGATAAGTGGTGTACCACACACCCTTAATCTCAGCAAACGGAGTGGAAAGAGCGTGGAGAATTGGACGCTTAAACCAACGGCAGTCTATAGGGTAGCTATGAACTCGTTTTTGGCGCGAGACAGAGTCGTCGTGCGAGACTATGGCGACTACAAAGAACTGATTGTAGAGTGGCTACGATCTACTCCAGATCCTCTAAAATATAGAGTCTCAGTGGAGATTCAACCTCGAAGAGTGGTGGATGAAATTATGAAAAGAGAAATCATAACTATTTTTGGAGAAACGAGGGAATTGTTCTAACTTTGTGGTCTATGTATAACAAATTCTTAACTAAAAAGATATGAAAGATAGATTTATTTCTCGCCACCTTGGCGTAAGCAATGAGGACCTTCCACAGATGCTCTCAACCATCGGAGTCGGTAGTGTAGAGGAGCTTATAGGGAGTGTAATACCGGCTGACATCCGTCTCAAAGAGCCATTAAAGCTCGACGAAGCAATGTCCGAGATGGAGTTTGCCACCCACATTCGAGCACTTGGCAAGGAGAATCGTAGTCTTAGATCACTCATTGGTGTTGGCTACTATTCGAGTGCATCACCAGCTGTGATTATCCGCAATATTTTGGAGAACCCAGCCTGGTATACATCATATACGCCCTATCAGGCAGAAATCTCACAAGGAAGACTTGAAGCACTATTGAACTTCCAAACAATGGTCTGTTCGATGACAGGTATGGAGATCTCTAATTGCTCGCTGCTTGATGAAGCATCGGCAGCTGCAGAGGGTATGTCGATGATGTACGCTCAGCGTTCGCGTACAGCTCAAAAAGAGGGGCGCAATGTGCTATTTGTTGATGAGAATATCTTTCCACAAACGCTCGATTTGTTGCTAAGTCGTAGTGAACCTCTTGGAATTGAACTCGCAGTTGATAATTTCTATGAGTATGAGTTTACGGGCAAGGAGTTTGGTGCTATTTTGCAGTATCCTGCAGCAAATGGCGAGATTTGTGATTATGAGGAGTTTGCCGCTCAGTGCCACCAGCGAGAGGTGTTGGTGACCGCAGCGGTTGATATTCTCGCACTTGCACTTATCAAATCACCAGCAGAATGGGGTGCAGATATTGCTGTTGGATCGACAGGTAGGTTTGGCATCCCACTGGGATATGGTGGGCCACACGCGGCATACCTCGCAACCAAAGAAGATTTTAAGCGCAATATGCCAGGACGTATTATCGGTGTGTCGGTTGACAGACTTGGCAATAAGGCGCTGCGTATGGCTCTGCAAACACGCGAGCAACATATCAAGCGAGATAAGGCAACCTCAAATATTTGTACAGCTCAGGCGCTACTTGCCTCGATGGCAGGTATGTTTGCTGTGTATCACGGTGCTGAGGGTATTAAGCGAATTGCAATGAATTGTCACTCACTTGCCTCGGCAGCTGTGGTTGCTATCGAAAAACTGGGGTATAGTGTTGTGGCGGAGAATATCTTTGATACCGTTGAAGTCGAAGTTGAGGACTCGAATGTGATAGCAGATTTTGCTCAGATTAATGGTCTAAACCTATTCTATCCAGACGAGCATAGCGTTCGATTTACCTTTGATGAGCTCTCTGACATAGAGGAACTAAATAGAGTGGTTCGCATCTTTGCACTTGCCGTCGGAGGAGATAACTTTCCGAGAATTTGTGCGGTGGATAACAAGATTTCATTTAGCCCAGAGTTTGAAAGGAAAAGTGAAATTCTTAGCGAAGGGGTCTTTAATAAGTATCGTTCCGAGACCGAGCTTATGAGATATATCAAGAAGTTGGAGCGTAGAGATATCTCGTTGACTCATTCTATGATATCACTTGGATCGTGCACAATGAAGCTAAATTCAGCAGTGTCTATGATGCCTCTATCGCTATCGGAGTGGAATAGTGTGCATCCCTTTGTGCCAAAGTCACAGGCCGAAGGGTATAGACAACTTATCGAGAATATGGATAGTAGCTTGAGCGAGATAACAGGCTTTGCTAAGATGAGTTTTCAGCCTAACTCTGGTGCTCACGGCGAGTATACAGGTTTGATGGTTATCCGAGCTTACCATAATTCACGAGGTGAGGGACATCGTAACGTTGCTTTGATTCCAGCGTCGGCTCACGGCACGAATCCTGCATCTGCTGTTATGGCAGGTATGCGTGTGGTGGTTACAGCTTGCGACGAAAATGGAAATATCGACGTCAATGATTGGAGGGCTAAGGCTGAGGAACACAAAGATAACCTATCGTGTTGTATGATTACTTACCCGTCAACGCACGGTGTTTTTGAGAGTCGTATACGCGAGTTGATTAACATCGTTCACGATAATGGCGGTCAGGTCTATTACGACGGAGCAAATATGAATGCTATTGTAGGGTTGTCATCACCGGGTGATATGGGAGCGGATGTGTGTCATTTGAACCTGCATAAGACCTTTGCAATACCTCACGGCGGTGGTGGTCCTGGTGTAGGTGCAATAGGTGTTGCAGATCACCTTGTGAAATTCTTGCCCACTCACCCTTTGGTAGAGTGTGGAGGTGCGGAGGGAATCACGGCAGTTGCAGCTGCACCATATGGTAGTGCTTTGGTACTACTCATTACGTATGCCTATATAAAGATGTGTGGAGCAGAGGGCTTAACTCGTGCTTCGGAGATGGCAATAGTCGGTGCAAACTATATTGCTTCTGCACTCAAAGGAAAAGTTGATATTGTGTACAGTGGAGAGACAGGGCGTGTAGGGCACGAAACAATACTTGATTATCGCGGATATCGTGCTAAATATGGTGTGGAGTGTAGCGACATTGCGCGCAGGTTGATGGACTATGGTTTCCACGCGCCAACGCTTAGTTTTCCTGTTTTTGATACTCTTATGGTTGAGCCAACCGAGAGCGAAAGTAAAGCAGAGCTCGATAGATTTATAGAAGCTCTTCTTTCGATTAAGGAGGAGTGTGAGGAGTTTAACGGTGTTAACGAAAACGAGCACATAGTTAAAAACGCGCCATATACAGCCTTAGAGATATCTCGCAGTGATAGTGATTGGGGGCATAAGTTTTCACGCCAGCGTGCAGCATTTCCACTACCCTGGGTATCTGAGAATAAGTTTTTCCCCTATGTCTCTAAGATAGATGGAGGTTATGGAGATAGGAACTTGGTATGCACTTGTGCTGATTTGGATAGCTATAAGTAGTTAGACAACTGTCTTTGGTCTATACATAGATAGAAAGATAGTTGGCAGAAATGCGCTGTGCGTATTTGACCTGGGTTGCATACTTCTATAAAGAATGGTTTTTGATGTGGAGTACGGAGTGTTGAATTTGCATAGAGACGTACGACTGAGGGAGTCCAAAGAGGCAACGTAAGTTGGCGGACTCCACCACTGTCGATTATTGGGGGGGGAGTCGTACGTCCGCCTTGGGTTGGTTGCTATAAAAAAAAAAGGTTCTCGAGTGGACGACGGAGGGCACTGGCAAAGGAGCGATCAGCGATTTTGCAGGTGTCC